>BNUV01000023.1 GCA_025997615.1 Spirochaetia bacterium | reverse complement strand
CCTGCGGCGGACTTCTACGGCAACGCCATTACTGACGGCGCGGCAGCCGGGGCGGTGCAGGAAGCGGCAAGCGGTGAGTATTACCTGGATTTGTCGGTAAATAACAGCGATTGGGGCAGCGTGGCTGCATCGCCGCCGCCCAGCGAAGACGGACTGGTGAGCGGCAGTCTTACCATTACAGCGACTCCCACGGTGGCCGGCAGCTCGTTTGATCACTGGCTGGTGGACGGGGTTAAGTCCGAAGACACCAACAACCCGCTGAGCTATAACGTGACGGCAAACACCACCGTGCAGGCGGTATTCAGCCACGTGGTAACGGTAAATAATCTGGACGATGCGGATGGCAGCGCCTCTAACGTAACTTTGCGCTACGCCCTGACCAACGCGCAGGACGGGGATACAATCCGGTTCAGCGGAGTAACGGCGGGAACGAGCGTTATAGTGTTGAACGCAGCTTTGCCTGATATAACCAAAAGCATAACCATAGAGGGAAACGGCGTAACCATTACCCCGAGCGCTTCCTGGTCTGGTAACTCTATGCTGCGCGTCGACGGCAGCGGCAGCGGCATAACGGTGAACATCAGCCGGGTGCATTTTAAGGACAGACAGAAAACATGGGGTTACGGGGCGGCGATCTACGTTAAGAGAGCGACCCTGAAGCTTGAATCGTGCATATTCAGCGGCAACCAAGCCGGGGTCGGCGGCGCCATTTACAACGACTTTGGGACCCTCACCGTCAAGGGTTGCACCTTTTACGGGAACAGCGCATTAGACGCCGAAGGGGATGGGGGCGGGGCTATTTTAAACTTCTATGGAACTGCTGCCCTGACGGGAAATTTATTCTACGGGAACACCGACTCTTGTGGTTATCCCGTGGTGCATAATTACGGTACCGTTAATTCCGGCGGCTACAATGTGATAGATGTTGCCTTTGGAACCGGCACGGCCCAGAGCGGGTGGACTGAGGGTACCGGGGACAAGACCATTAGCGCCATGCCCGTATCGCTGGTGACGTTCAGGGTTATTTCCGGCAACGGGGCGGAGAATGTACTTACCCCCCTGCCTTCGGACTACCCTGCGGCGGACTTCTACGGCAACGCCATTACTAACGGCGCGGCAGCCGGGGCGGTGCAGGAAGCGGCAAGCGGTGAGTAGTACCTGGATTTGTCGGTAAATAACAGCGATTGGGGCAGCGTGGCTGTGTCGCCGTCCAATGCAGATGGACTGGTGAACGGGGTTAAGTCCGAAGACACCAACAACCCGCTGAGCTATAACGTGACGGCAAACACCACCGTACAGGCGGTGTTTGCGCTTCACAGCAGCGGGGGTGAGCAGTATCAACTATAGTGGCACATGGACACTGCTGGTAGGTGACGGGAGGTATCAGTCGCCTGTACCAGCAGTCGACGGCACCATAGAAAAAGAGCGGATCAGCTTTACCACTACCGCAGCCGATGCGTCCATAGTGATACAACTTGACGTGTCTGGCACCGAATTACCGCCTCCCGCTTGGGGGGCGGTTTTTTTGTGGGCAAGCCGAAAAGGTACCTGGCACTCATCATGCTTTTTACAGATCCAAAAGATCTTTCAAGCTTTGCCGGACCCTGCGATCATCACTATCCCGAATCTCCACCGGGAGCCGCACGTTAAGGCCAAAGGTATTATCGCAGCGGCCCGGAGAAGTTTTTAATTTGTTTATGGCTCCTTCGCGGATTGCCCTTACATAATCGGTGATGGAAGAAAGCTTTTTTTCCAGATACACGCCGAAGGTCGTATCGGGGGTCACATCAGAGGCCCGGTGAATGTCGGAACCGGCGCTTACCGGCAGGGAAAGTTTTTCGGCGTAACGCATGGCCAGGGCATCGTAGCTTTGGTCTTCGTTACCCGCATTGGCGGCCTCTACAGCATCAACGCATCCGGTGGAAAGCACAATTTTACTGATGTAGTAATGCTGACGGAAAGGATGGGCTTGAACCACACAGCCGCCCCCGCGGTGAACTGCGGCAAATTGTTCCCGCCTTGTCCAGGAAGCCGCTTCGGGATGTTCCAAAAGCCAGTTTTTGTCGAGGCCGTAGATAAGATAATCATCGCCATCGTAGGTTTCTTCCCAGCCGAAAAAAACATCCAGCCCCCGGCGTTCCCCTTCTTCACGGGTTTCCTCGTAGCCCCGGCAAAATTGCTCCACCCATCTGCGCCAGGGGAGGCTGCGGTCGATGCGGGAGTTCCCCCGGAAAAAATGATCCGTAATTATAACCCCGGTGTAACCCAGGTCGATATACGGTTTGATATACTCACGGCCATGGGAAACGGCGCAGGCGCTTGATTCACAGGTGTGTAGATGTGTTTCGTAAAGATAGCTCATTATTTATTCATTTCCCGCGTTGTTAAGAATTCCGTAATGGGGGGCAATCAAACTGATGCCCGCTTCGTTAAAGCCGTCCTGAATATTTGCGTACAATTCCGAATAAATCCCCGGCAGCTCATTTATCTGTTTGGTAAACACGTTAATCTCGTAACGGGCGTAAAAATCATCCAGGGCAGTCTGCAAAACATAAGGCTTGGGGGACTTTTCCGTGCGGGAAGTTTTTTTTGCAGCGGCGATAAGTATCTCGTGAACCTTTGGCCAGGGCACAGTGTAACCCATGGTTACCGCAGCGTGCATAATAAGCCCCTCGTCATTATCGGCGGAGGTGTTGTAGTTGATTATCTCCGATGTCAGCACCGTTACATTGGGAAAGGTGATGTACTCGTTTTTCTTGTTCATAATCCTGACCACAAAGGGCGATTTTTCCACCACCGTGCCGGTAAGGTCTTTTATCTTGATAAAATCGCCGATTTTGAAGGGCCGCATATAGGTTATCACCATGCCGGCCACCAGATTGCCGATGGCGGAGCTGGAACCGAGGGAAAAAATCACACCGATAAAAACAGAAATGCCCTGAAAGAATTTTGAATCCGATCCGGGGAGATAGGGATAGATGATCGCCGCGGTAAAGGCATAAAGCAAAACCCGCAGAATATTAAAAGTAGGCTTGGCCCAATCCGCATAAAATCCCGGAAAAACCAGTTTTTCTTTTTCAATCTGGACGGAAAAAAATTTCAAAGCGCGGATCACATATCTTGTTACCAGCAGAATAATAATAATGGTAATGAGTTTTGGTATATAGGCGATGGTTCCAAAAAATATATCCCGTAAGGGGGTGAGTATATATCCAAATAGGGTTCTGGCGATATCTTCGGTGGCGGAAAAAAGGCTGAAAATAATCGGCAGGGTAATATAAAGCTGAAATGCGGTAACCACATATTTCAGAATTTTTAAAACAAAAAGAATAACTTCGATTATCTGTTTTGTGTTGAGCAGTTTTAATTTACGAAAAGTTAAGGGCTTGATATGCGCCATGCCCCAGGTCGTTGATTTTTCATTAAGGCGGCGGAAAAGCGCCCATACAAGCCGGATAAGAACGGCCTGGATGATAAGCACCAGAAACGCGATGCCCAGCCGGGGGAAAAAGCCCAGGGGATGCACATCCGCTTCGACGGTTTGTTCTATCGTCTGTTCTATTGAATGTTCTATCGTCTGTTCTATCTCCCCGGCCAGAGGCGCTTCCTCTACGGGCGGATCCCGGGGCGTTTCTTCCGGCAGCTCTGCCTGAACCGTTTCCCCTGCCCCGCCCTCCGCCGCTTCCTGGGCCTGGACCTGGGCAAAAACCAGAAAGGGCCCCGTAAAAAAAATGCCCAGAAGAAAAATCAACAGGGGTTTGCGGAAAATTTTCATTCTAAAAGCAGCTCACAATAGCGCTCTGGAGGGCGTCGATCTGGGGATCGATCACGGCTATGGGATCGGCCTTTTTCTGCAGCATGGCAAGTTTGCCCGGAATCTTTACCGGCTGGCCGGTGCATTTGGAAACAAGGTTCGCCTCTTTCGCGGGATGGCCCGTGGCGAGGATCACCGTGTGGCCATTTTCCCCTATGCTGCCGGAGGAAAAACGCTTTTCCGCCGCGGCAAAGGCCACCGCCGTGTGGGGATCTATCAAAATGTTGTACTGTTTCCATACCCGGGTAATGGCCGCTTCCGTTGCAGCATCGTCAATTGATTCAGGGTAAACCATGTTCCGCATCACCGCGGGAGCCTCGTCGTAAAAAGCCGCCAGCCGTTCATAGTTGGAAGGGCTGCCCACATCCAGCGCCGGTGAATTGGTGGACACCGGACGGTGGGAAACAAATTCCTTGCCGTGGAAAAAATCACCAAAGGCATTGTTGCTGTTCATGGCGGCGATAAAACCGTTTACCGGCATTCCGAATTTCCACGCGTAAAGGCCGGCGATAAGATTGCCGAAATTTCCCGAGGGCACGCTGAAAAAAAGTTCCCCCCTGAGGGATTTTTTAAGTTTCACAAAGGCGTAGAGAAAATAAAAAACCTGGGGCAAAAGGCGGCCGGGGTTTATGGTGCTGGCGCTGGTGATGCCGTAACGCTCGGCAAAAGGCCGGTCCAAAATAGTTTCGTTCACCAGCCGCTGACATTCGTCAAAGGTCCCCCGGATCTGGATGGGGATAACATTGCCCCCGGCGGGCACGAAGGTCCGGGGATCCAGCCCCCGGATGGGCCCCGAAGGATAGAGCATCACCGAACAGATGCCTTTGCGTTTATGAAAGGCGTGGGACAGGCTGACCCCCGTGTCGCCCCGCACGGCGGAAAGGATCATGGCCTGGCTGTTATTTTTCAACAGCTCTTCCAGCACCGCCGCGATAAACGCTATGCCGAAATCTTTGAACACGCCGGTGGGGCCGTTGTCGAGTTTAAGCAGCGAAAAATTTTCATCAAGCTGAATCAGTTCGGGCTCAAAATTAAAGGCGCTTTCGGCGACCCGGGAGGCGGAAAAAGGATTCAGTTCCCCCTGGAGCAGGGCCGGGGCCAGGGCCGCGGTCAGCTCAGGATAGCGGGTATCCGTATCCATGTAGAGAAAAAACTGCCGCAGATCCATCACCATGGAGGGAACGTAGAGCCCCCCGTCATCGGGGAGGCAGCGGAGAACCGCATCCTTAAACGAGACCTGAGGATCGTTTGATCGGGTTGACCTGAACTGCATTGGCTGACCTTTATCGCTTGTAATTCACAATTGAATTCAAATCGTTCCGGGGGGAAGGGGTACTGACCGCATTGGCCCCGGCGGTATTAACCTCGCCAACCCGGATAATCGCTATGGCGCTGTAGCCATCGGGAAGACCCAGAGCTTCTTTTAAAGACGCGTTCACATTGTCGATGGGCCCCGTGTAGATCCGGGAGCCGTAACCCAGGGCCTGAGCCGCCAAATAGATATTTTCCACCGCCAGGCCGCAGTCGAGGATGTTCCGGCTGTTGGTTTTTCCATCCACCGGAGAAGAAACGACGATTAACGCATTGCCGTCCAGAAAATCGGAGACAATCTGTTTTCCCAGAGAGGCATTCTGAACCACGGTAAAATGCCAGGGCTGCCGGTTACTGGCGCTGGGGGCCCGGTTACCCGCATGGAGGATATTTTGAAGATCATTCCGTTTGATACTCCCCCCGGCGATAAAGGCCCTTTCCGCCGCATGGCCGATGATGGCATTGTACCCCGCATTCTGGGCGTAAAGCCGGGAAATTCCTCCGGGGGCAAGGCCCAGCAGAACCACCGCAAAAACAAAACATCTGATTTTCTTCATATATAGAACTCCCTATGATCCCAGTATAGACTATTATTCAAAAAGAGAAAATACGGTATGATAGGTCATGGCAATCAATTTTTATTCCCTCGGCGCCGCCGAGGAAGTTACCGGCTCAAGGCACATCCTCGAGGTTGACGGCAAGGTTTACATGGTCGACTGCGGGGCCTTTCAGGGCAGCCGGGCCGAGGCAGACCGGAAGAACCGCAATCTGGGTATCAGCGCCGATAAAATCGAAGCGGCGGTGCTGACCCACGGCCACTATGATCACTGCGGCCTCATGCCGGTCCTCACCAAACAGGGCTACCGGGGCAACATCTACGCCACCCCCGCCACCCGGGACATCGCCAGCCTCATAATGATGGATTCCGCCCATATTCAGGCCCGTGACGCCGAGTACCTCCGCAAACAGGCCCGGCAAAAAGGGGAAACCTTTAACTGGACGCCCCTCTACGATGAAAAAGACGCCATCGAAGCCACCGGGCAGATGGTGGGCCTTTCCTACAAACGGCCCCTTTTTATTGGTGATAACATCAAAATGGAATTTTTTGATGCGGGCCATATTCTCGGTTCCGCCATGGCGCTTTTTACGATAAACAAAAACGGCAAAGAAACGCGGGTCCTCTGCTCCGGGGATCTGGGCCGCAAGGGAATGCCTATCATCAGGGATCCGGAAACGGAAATTCCCGCGCCGGATTATCTGGTGCTGGAAAGCACCTACGGCAACCGCCTCCACGACACCATAGACAACGCCATGGTAAAACTCGGGGAGATAGCCGCCCGGATGGTAAAGAACCAGGGGAAGATCATTATCCCCGCCTTTGCCATCGAGCGGACCCAGGAGCTGGTTTATTATTTTCACCTTTTGGAAGATTCAAAGGTTATTCCCGAAATTCCCATTTATGTTGATTCGCCCATGGCCACTAACGCCACCACTATTTTCCAGGTGCACCCTGAATGTTACGACCAGGATGTACATGAGGCGTTTATCAAACATCACCAAAATCCCTTCGGATTTAACAGTCTGCATTTTACCTCCAGCGTGGCCGAGTCCAAAGCCCTGAACGAACATTCAGGACCCCTGGTGATAATCTCCGCTGACGGAATGTGCGAAGCCGGCCGGATTCAGCATCATTTGATCCACAACATAGGCGACCCGAACACAACGATTTTAACCGTGGGCTACATGGCGCAAAACACCCTGGGCCGGCGTATCCGCAATAAAGAAACGGAATTAAAAATCCACGGCCAGTTTTTGAAACGCCGGGCTGCGGTGGAGGAGATAAACGCCTTCAGCGCTCATGCCGATTATGCCGAAGCCGCCTCGTGGCTCAGTTCCATAGACTGTTCCCGCCTAAAAAAGATTTTTCTGGTCCACGGCGAGCCAAAGGCGCAGGCGGCTTTCAAAAAATATCTGGCGGAAAAGAATTTTCCTCCGGCGGAAATTGTCCGTTACGGTGAAAACTACGAGCTGGATTGATTATGAAAAATAATGCTGATATTGCCAATTTTGCTTCCCGCATCCGTGAAAATGTGGAAAAAGTTTTCCTGGGGAAAACCGCCGTCATTGATATGCTTATCGCCGCTTTTCTGGCCCGCGGACATGTGCTTCTGGAAGATGTGCCTGGCACCGGGAAGACAATTCTGGCCCGGGCTTTTGCGGCGAGTCTGGATTTAAGTTTTGCCCGGATTCAATGCACGCCGGATCTTTTGCCTGCGGATATTCTGGGGGTTTCGGTTTGGAACCAGGGTGAAGGCTCCTTTGTGTACCGGCCGGGGCCGGTGGTGAATCAGTTTATTTTGGTGGATGAAATTAACCGGGCCACGCCCCGAACCCAGTCGGCCCTGCTGGAAGCCATGGCGGAGGGACAAATTTCCGTGGACGGAAAACGGATGGCCCTGCCGGAGCCTTTTTTTGTGCTGGCCACGGAAAATCCGGTGGAGTTTGAGGGAACCTTTCCGCTGCCCGAGGCGCAAAAGGACCGGTTTCTTTTGTCGCTGCAAATCGGCTACCCCGATCCGGTATCGGAGGCGCAGATGCTGGAAGATCAACGCCGCCTGAGCCACCCCGTGACAGGCCTGACACCAGCGGCAAAGGAAACGGAAATAGCGCCGCTCTGGGAGGCGGTAACACAGATCTACGTGGATCCCCTGGTAAAAAATTATCTTTTAACGCTGGCAGCGGCCACCCGGGAAGATGCAAATTTAAGGATAGGTATCAGCCCCCGGGGAACGCTGGCGCTGTATAGGGCAGCTCAGGCCTTTGCGGCAATACATAACCGTGACTATGTAACACCGGAAGATATTAAGGAGATGGCCGCCCCGGTGTTCCGCCAGCGTATGCTTCTTTCATCGGAGGCGTCGGTGCGGGGCATAATACCGGACCGGATCATCGAATCTATTCTGGACCGGACGCCGGTTCCCGAATACCGGACATCCGCATGATACAAAAACGGCGGAGCGGAAACTTTTTTATCGCCATAAGCGCTCTGCTTTTTTTTGTTTTTATTTTTTGCCCCTATTATCCGGTCCAGCTTGTTTCGCTTTTTCTGCTTTTTATCTTTTTGGGATCAAAAATTTACAGTGAATACTTAATCAAAAACATCGATCTGCGGCGGCGGGATACGGAACTGCGGGTTTTTTCCCGGCAATGGGTAACGATTGAATTAACGGCGGAAAACCGGGGACCGCTGCCGGCGCTCATGCTGGCCTTCAAGGATTCTCCGGGGAGGCTGCCGGTGTTCCGGGAAAACAGCCTTCTGCAAAGCCTTCCCGCCCGTTCCCGCCGGGTGATTCTGTGGCAGGCATACGGTTCGAGCCGGGGGATTTTTACTTTGGGACCCGCCTCTGTGCGGGGTTCGGATCCGCTGGGGCTTTTCCCCTTTGAGCTGCAATTTACCGAAACGACAAAGTTTTTTGTATACCCCGCGGCGGGGGTGATTGGCCTTAAGCCCCCCGGCGGTATACCGCTGGGAACGTTAATCACGGGGAATCCGCTCTACGAAGATATGACCCGCTGCCGATCCCTGCGGGACTATCACCCCGGGGATGAGCTGCGGCGGATCAACTGGAAGGCCAGCGCCCGCACCGGCGCCATGGTGGTGAATGAATACGAATCCACCCTGAGTTACCCCCTGGTAATTTTCCTTAACATCGATCCCGCCGCCTATCCTTTGCACAAACGGGAATTGCATATTGAACGGGCTATTGAAGCGGCGGCGGCCCTCTGCCTCATGGCTTCACGGGAACGGCAGGAGCTGGGGATCATTATCCACGCGCCGGGCGCTGCGGAGGAGTTATCCTTTATCAGTCCCGCGGCTTTTACCCTGGTGCCGATTCTTGAACGGCTGGCAGGATTAGAACGGCCCTCTGTGGATGTGCAAGATCAAGAGTCAAACGGCCGCCCTGCCGCCGTCCTGCTGGACCGGGGGAAGTTTTTACCCTACGGCACACGGCTGGTGTATGCGGGACCTGAGTTGACCGATGAAGAATATATGCTCCTCAATAATCTTAAACACTGGCATTTGACCCTGGAATTTATCATTATTGATGAACGGGCCCGCCCGCCGCTGGCGCCGGGGAATTTTCGCCGTTATCAGATGAAGGAAGCGGGTTATGAAATCCTCTGAACCTTCCTCCGTTTTGTACAGCATTCTGGCGGTGTATCTGCCCTTTCTCCTGCTTGCAGCCCTGCTGTCCTTCGGTGTTTCACTGCTCCGTTCTTTTTTTTATTTTTCACTGCCCGCCGCCGCGCTGATCATCCCGGTTATTTTCACCGGATTAGCGGCATCTTTTTATTTTTCCCTGATGAAAAACAGCAAGTCGGATCATACCGCTGCCTCTGTCAGGGGGGCCGTCATCATTATGATCCTTTCGTATATATTGGCGTCGATTTTTCGCCAGGCATCTTCATGGGCCCTCCATTTTTTTCCGTCGCCGGCCAATATTATGGCCCCCCTCTGCGCACTTTACATTTGGGTATCGGTACTATCCCTGAAAAATCTTTTTGATGCCCGGGAACTGATGGAATCTTACACACAAAATTACCGGGGAGAAAAATTAAAGGCCCTTATGCTGGAAGACGCTCCCCTTTTGAACACCTTGACAGAGTTGAGTGCAAAAAACCGTCAAATTATTATTGCAGAGATCATCATCATTTTTGTGTTGGCCGTGATCCGGGTTATTCTGGAAATTCCCTTATCCATCGTCGAATTTATTTTACTGATAATGATCCTCCTGTCGGCAGTTTTTTTCTTCGGCATCCTGGAACTTTTTCGGCAGGAGCACTACTATGCCGGCGAAGGCATAGCAGCCTCCCCCGTTGACCGCGGGCGGCGGATCATCGCCATGGCAATTTTTTCCCTTACCGCCCTGGGGGGAGCGCTGCTCCTGTCACGGGAAAAAAGCATACTTCCCTTTTCGCTCATCACGGACTTTTTCGCCTGGCTCTTGTCGCTGCTGCCCCGCCTCGCGCCGTCCGCTCCCCTGGAAGCTCCGGAGATGCCGGACTTTGCGCCCATGCAGCAGCCGCCCTGGATGCTGGAGGCATTGCAGGAAGCGCCGGGGAAACCCTGGCCCATTTGGGAATGGCTCCGTTACGGTTTTATCGCCCTGGGGGCGCTGCTCTTTATCCGGTTTATGATTAAGCCCCTGCTTAATCGATCCGATTCCGGTTCCGGCGGCCTTTTGATTAAGCTGCGCCGCATAATTGCCGAATGGTTTAAAAATCTTCGCACCGCAGCCGCTGATTTTTTTGCATCCCTCAAAAACCGGGATGGGCAAATCAAACTAAAGCCCGATAGCGATGCCCTCCGCCGCCTTTCCGAAGGGCTCTTTGCGGCCTACGGACAAAAAAAACAGCGGTCTATCCGGGGGAGCCTCAACCTCTTTGCCCGGCTCATTGTTTGGGGAAACGAAACCTGG
Source organism: Spirochaetia bacterium (assembly GCA_025997615.1). Taxonomy (GTDB): domain Bacteria; phylum Spirochaetota; class Spirochaetia; order Treponematales; family Breznakiellaceae; genus BNUV01. The sequence goes on along the minus strand of BNUV01000023.1, from coordinate 29,427 downwards.
GGTCTTTCCTGGAAACCTTCGGATGGGCCCGGCGAATACTGCCGCCGTTTATCGGAAGTAGTATCGAAGGAAGAAGGCGTCCCGGAAATGGTGATCCGCTGCGGCGAGCTTTTTGAACAGGCCCTCTATGCGGAACATCCCCTCACCTCCGGGGAACAGCGGGAGTTCAAAGGGCTGGTGGAAAAAATTACCAAACGCGTTATAATGCCCCAATGATCTACCTTACGGGCTTTCATGCCATTGAAGAGCGGATAAAATCGGGAGCGCCCACGGGCCCTCTTTTGGCAGCCAAGGCCGGACCCCGGGCCCGGGAACTGGTTGCCCTGGCGGTGTCGCACAAGATCCGGGTGGATCGGGTGGGCACCAGCGACCTGGATCGTCTGGCGCCGGATCACCGGGGCATAGCCCTGGAGCTGGAAGAAGCCGGCCCCGCCAACGAAACCACCCTGGAGGAATTTTTCTCCAAGGTGGGGGATCGCAAGGACGCATTGGCGGTGGTGCTGGATGAAATCACCGATCCCCACAACTACGGCGCCATCCTCCGCTCCTGCGATCAGTTTGGCGTAGACATTGTGCTGACCCGCCGCCGCCGTATCGCCAAAAATGCCGAGACAATTTCAAAAACCTCCGCCGGGGCGGTTTCCTGGGTGCCGGTGGCGGAAACAGCCAACCTGGGCCGGACCGTAGAGGAGCTCAAGGCCGCAGGTTTCTGGATCTACGGCGCCGACATGGCCGGGGAGCCCGTCTACCAGCGGGACCTGGGGGGAAGGACCGCCCTGATCCTGGGGGGCGAGGGAACCGGCATCTCCCGGCTCCTCAAAGAACAATGCGACGCCCTGGTGGGCATCCCTTCTTATGGCGGCCGCATTGACTCCCTCAACGTCTCCGTGGCGGCGGGGGTGCTGTTCTACGAGGTCCAGCGCCAGCGGGCTGTAAAACAATAGTTCCGGAACGCTCGTGGAATCATATAAAAGAAACCCTTGAGTTTTTCGCTTGATAATATATCAAAATAATGATATATTTAGATCAGAAAACATTTTCAGGAGAAATTTATGCCGGAAATACGGAAAAGTGCTGATTTGAGGAATAAGTATGGAGAAGTTTCCCAATTTTGTCATCAATATAAGGAACCTATATTCATTACAAAAAACGGCGTAGGTGATTTAGCTGTTATGAGCATAGATGCCTATAATGAACTTTCTGGCAGAATAGATTTATATAAAAAATTGATTGATGGAATAAATCAAATAAATAATGGGGAAACGGTTTCTGAAGAAGAGATGATGAAAAAGTTGAATAAATATATTGGTGAATGAATGTACGGATTAATTTTTTCAAAATTATTTGACGATGATATTGATTGCAGCATTGAATTTGAGAGCAATAAAAGTCAAAAATTATGTAGTATATTATAGTGTAAATGAAAAGAAACAAACAGTAAGACTCGTTAGATTTTTATATAACAAAAGGGACTGGATAAATATTTTAAGAGGGAAATGAGCCCATAACGTTTTTTGGCCCTAAAAGCCCCCACTAATTAATGTCCAGCCGGCACAGTCAAGATCACCTACATATCCGTACGCCCCGCCGCCATCGTCTGTATCAATAATGGTAATTGCAGGAGAAATTTTGTATTCATCCTTATCCCAATCCGCAAGAATGAAATATACTGTTGGGGGATGGGCGGACGCTGACTCCAGCTCCAGCGCCCCCCGAAAGTCTTCTTGCCCGTCTAACCATACCTCTCCCTGGGAGGTATACAAGCCATTGGCAAAATCTTTGGCTGCCTGCACAGAAGTAACCGGGTCTCTGCTAAAGATCAGGGAACTGCCGTAGATAAGGTCTACGCCATTTTTTATCGTTCCGCTGATGTAGGAAAAATAGATCCGGCTGCCAAAGTTTATTTCTTCCTGATCGTCGCTTATGGTAAAATCACTAACACCACTATGGGGTAACCATTCGCCATAGGAAATATGGAAATGGCTGTACTTTTGTATATCAGCGCGTTTAAGAATAATTTCCCAGGACACCGTACCTCCATTCCCCGTTTTATACCGCCGTGTATCCATATCCTCTGGCCTGCCATCGGAATATCTTTTCTTCAACTCAACAGTGACATCGTAGCCATCATACCATGCGCCTCCATCAATGCTTACGAGTTTAACCGTACCGTAAATTTTGACATATTCTGATGGTTTTTCAGACGGACCTCCGGGATGAAAAAAATCTTTGCATCCAACCAGCGCAAGAACAAACAACAACACGATTATTACAATTTTTCGTGTACTGCTATTCATACCATTCTCCTCTTAATAACTCACGGTGTATGAAACATACAGCGCCCTATCACCCGGCTTTTCCGAAACAACCTGTATCTGAATCCTGTCCGCTGTGGCGGCTACGGAGGGATTTTTTTGATATATCCAGGGGCGGATAAATCCGTAAAGGGCGGTAAGACCGGCTACGCCAAGCCCGATTGCGCCGGGAATGCCCGCAAGATCGTCTTCATAGTTAAGCGACAGTTCCCAGGCGATAAGGCCGCCCGCAAGGCCGTAACCACCCAGCAGGGTTAAGCCGCCGGCCCAATCCCGCTGGGTAAAAGAGCCAAGCCCCAGGACAAGATTCATTGCGCCTATGCCAAAGTTTTTGCCGGAGGCGGAATTGGCCGGAGCGGGACGCGGCGGATCAGCCGGGACGGGCCTGTTCGCAGAAACGACGGAAACCCTGGTCAGTTTCTCCGCCAGTTCCGCCATAGCAATTGTCAAGCAGACCTGTCAATATGGGTAAAATACGAAATATGATGATTTTTTCTGCAAAAATGCTCTTGACATAATTTTTTTTTTCGGCTAATCTGAAAATTCCCCGGGGGTGTAGCTCAGTTGGCTAGAGCGTTTGAATGGCATTCAAAAGGTCGCCGGTTCAATTCCGACCACCTCCATGGGTTCTTTTACACGGCTCCAATGGACCGCAGATAAAATATCAACCATAATTGAAAGTAGGTTGACTTATAGGAGGTCAAATATGAAGTTTATAGTCGCTGTTTTGGTCTTTGCCTCTGTCGTTTTCCCGGTTTTCAGCCAGGATTCCAATACGTCCAAGTACAAAAGTCTGGACGATACCATGGGTAATACTATTTCCAGCAGCAATTCCCAGTTGTCGGAATTTGATAAGCTGATGTCCTACAATGGCAATGGCAAAATGTACGCTTCGTATAAACAGAAGTACGATTCTCTTACCAAGAGCATCCAGAACCAGGAAATCAAGCTAAAACGGATGCTTCAGGCCCATGATAACACCGGAAATTTGAAAAAAGAGCGGGATGTGTACGAAAATCTTATCAAAAGACTTGAAGCGGTCAAATCCGAATACGAAAACTGGCTAAAAACCATCCAGTAAGGGCTCAATTATGGCCGATGAAACAGTTTTTCAGGGAGAACTTGACCCCGAACTGGCGGAATTGCTGGGAACCAGTGTTTCATCAGCCCAGGAGGGGGATTCCGCCTCCGATCTTGATGATTTATTGGACGAATTCCTCGAGGATGGGGAAGAAGACGACGAAGTTGGGGGGGATGAGCCGGATTTAGGGGCGGCGGGTTTCCCGGTTGTTACTAAAAAACTCGAGGAAAATCCCCATAATTTCCTGAACGACCCGAACTACTACAAGATCGCCCTTTCCAACGAGGAGGCCAGCGCCCAGCGGCTTCACGGGCTTTTGCAGAAGTACCTGAACACCAAGGACCCCAAGGACAAGAGCCTTTTCCGTCAGCAGATGATCCCGGTGGCCTGGGAGCTGCTTTCGGGGGTGGCCAAAAAGGCCCCGGGAAACATAGTCCCCCCGAAAAAGTTTTTTCTCCGTTTCGCCATACTCCACCCTACCTTTTTGAATGCGGATACCCGGACTTTTTTTGGCAAAATCGTGGTGGAAAACGAGCTGGATCAGCCCATCTATTATCTTGATGAATGGCTCCGGGCCATAGGTACCGGGGCTGTCAAAGCATCCACCACCGACGAAGCAAGAGTTACCAAAAGTAATGCCAATATCCAGTTGCAGCAGCTCATGGACAAGGCCAAGGGCAAGCTGGACGGCTCCCGGGCCCTTCTCAAGGCCAAACATGACGAACGGAGCGCCCTGGAACAGACCATGTACGAAAGGGTGAAAATTCTTTTTGACCATGTCCCCTGGCCGGGCCTGCCGGGCATCACTTCCACCTATTCCGAAACCCAGAAAAAAACCTTTGCGGAGGTGCAGGAAATATCAAAAAGCCTCCTCCGCTCGGATCGGGAGCTGGAATCTTTCATGAAGGACCTGAAACAGGCCCAGGAAGATATAGGGACCATACAGGGCAAAATGACCGACGAGGGCCCCGCCATGGCGGTAGACACCGCTGCCGTTGCCGGGGAATTTGACACCGTCCGCCAGATGAGCAAAATGAACATAGGCCGGCAGGGTAACCAGTTCCCCATTCTTACCAGCGAATATTTCCACTGCACCCCCAACGACGTGGCCACCCGGGAAAACGTTATCGCCCAACTGGCCTGGATAGAAAGTATCGATCAGGAGGCTTACTGCCGGGTCTACAAAAACCGGCTCAACCGGATCGTCCCCTTTGTATTGCTCCTCCCCAATTACGGCGACACCGGTTTCTGCTGGGAACCCTTCGACCGCCACAACCGGGCCACCAGCCGGGGCCGCATCGTCGTCCCCATGTACCCCAAGAGCCTCCCCTATGCGGTGCTGACCGCCGTGGCGGATCTCCGCTGGCAGGTGGCCAAGGAAAAAGCCTCATCCTACTGGATGGAGGAAGGGCTGACGGGCAATTACTATCAGTGGTTTCAGAAGCAAAAGGTCAAAGGGCAAATCAAAGAGTATTTTATCCAGGACTACATCCTCTGGATGACCAAGGAAAGCGAAGGCACCCAAAAACTGGACAAGGAGCTTCGCGGAATTTTCTGGCGTTATATGCCCTTTTCCCAGCCCATCAAGGAAAAACTTAAGGATCGCAGCTTTATCTACCAGGAGCTGTACCAGCGGGATCTTAACCGGGCAAAATCGGATTTGTAAGGTTTTTGAGGTTTTTCCAAAACCTTATCTTTCCCAGGAAAACTTAAACGGCACTTTCCACTCGTCCCGGGCATCTTCCAGGGATTTTTTCACGGCGGGGTTAAGCGGTATGCCGGTTTTGCTCCGTTCGAGATAGGCCAAATATTCCTTTTCACCGGCGGTGTAGATCCTGGTCTGGCCCTCGGCTTTTTTTGAGGCCCGCAGGTCCCGCAGTATGTCCCCGGCGGTTTTTTTGAAGGCCTCCGGCTCCGTAAAGGCGCCTATCTGAATGGCGATAAACCAGTGGCCCAGATGGTAGGGCCGGTGGCTGCCGTCAGCGTTAATGCCCGTGAGGGTCTTGAGAAAGGAACCGCCCTGGAGGGCCGCCGAAAGAACTTCCACCACCGTGGCCCAGCCGTAACCTTTGTAACCCGCCAGCTCGTCCCCAATGCCGCCCACGGGAGTCAGGGCGCAGTCGCCTGATACAAGCCCTTTAAGGGCGATGTCGGGATCCGTAACCGCCCGGCCTTTTTCATCGATCACCCAGCCTGCGGGCATGGTTTTTTTGATCCGGGCATAATGCTCAATTTTGCCCCGCTGGGTAATTGACGTGGCGCAGTCTATCACAAAGGGGAAATCCTCGTCGGTGGGAAAACCGATGGTCAGGGGATTGGTGCCCAGCATATTTTCAACGCCGAAAGTCGGGGCGATGGATGGCCGGGCGTTGGTGCCGGTAAAACAGATCATATCTTCTTTGGCGGCCATAAGGGCGTAAAAACCTGCGATACCGTAGTGGGTGGAATTCCGCACCACCGTCATGGCCAGGCCGCATTTTTTTGCCTTTTCCAGGGCCATGGTCATGGCCCGTACCCCGATAACATGGCCCATGCCGTCATGCCCGTCGATGACCGCCGTGGAGGGGGTTTCCCGGACTATTTCAAAATTTGTTTTGACAAACTGGATGCCCTCTTTTATGCGGTCCAGATAAATCGGTTTAAGCCGCCCTACACCGTGGGAATCGATCCCCCGTTTGTCGGATTCGATAAGCACATCGGCGCAGACCTTCGCGTCCTCCGCGGGAACTCCGGCGGCAATAAAAGCCTGCCGCATAAAATCGTGCATTTCCTCAAAAGGGGCATAAACTGTTTCATTTCCGGCCATGGCGATCCTCCATATAAAAGGATTATATACCAAAGTTGATTTAAGTCCAATGGCCCTTCCAAAGGCTGTAAAAAAGGGGGTATACTAAAAATATGAATGTTGCCCTTGAGTTCAGTCCTTCAGCATTCAAACACAGCGTGAGCGAGGCTGACATCAGAAATGCTTTTATGAACGCACTGTATGACGACATATTGGACGAATTTACCGATAAACATATTTTGCTGGGCTGTGACCGCAATGGCAATATTCTTGAAATCATGTATAACTTAATTGACGAAAACTCCCGCAATGTTTTTCATGCAATGAAGTGCAGGAGTATTTTTTATCCTTTGCTTGATGATTATTGGAGGACTGTATGGCGCGAATGACCGATGAAGAAGCCGATTATTGGGACGAATATTTTACGAAAAATCCGCCCAAGGTAACCGGCGAAGGCAAGGGTTTTTTTGTAAAGCATCGGGGCAATGTGGTTATTTTAGATGATCTTTCGGCAACCTATCTGCACGCCCGTGCCGAGGGTTCCCATAAATCAATCACGGAAATCATCGGCGAGATGGTACGGGAGAAAATCGCCGCCGGTGCAGAAATGGTTCATACGGGGAAATAGCGGTTCCCTGCCGGCACTATTGCACCGGGCCTTTACTCGATCTTGAACCGCGAAACTTCCTTCACCAAAATCTCAATATTTTCCTTGTTATTGCCTGAGATTTCGTTATTCCGGTTCACCGCATCGTTGATCTGTTCCGCCCCCAGGGCCATCTCGTTCATGCCGCCGCTGATTTCTTCGGTAACGTTTTCCAGGTTTTTGCTTTCCAGAATCACTTCCCGGCTTCCCCTGAGCATTTCCTCGGAACCCTGTCTAACCTGCTGACTGATATCGTTGAGCTTATCAATGGATTCCAGTATCTGCTGGCTCCCTGCGTTTTGTTCCTCCATGGCGTTCCGGATATTTTCCTCCTGTTCGGAAACAACCCGGACGCCGCTGTCGATGGACTCGAAACGGTTAAGCACATTACTCGTAGACGCCGTAATCTTGTCGATGGATCCCTTGATTTTCTTTAACACGCCGCTGATCGTTTTTGATTGTTCGCCGGAATTTTCCGCAAGTTTGCGGATTTCGTCCGCCACCACCGCGAAGCCTTTCCCCGCTTCCCCCGCATGGGCGGCCTCAATCGCCGCGTTCATACTCAGCAGATTGGTTTGACTGGCGATGTTTTCCATCACCGCGTTAAGGGCCAATATGCCTTCGGATTCACGGGCAATTTCCTGAATGTCCCGCGCCACCGCTTCCAGCCCCGTGCGGCCCACCTCGGAAGCTTCCGTCAGGTTCTCTACATTTTGGGCATTTTTCCCCAGGGTCTGGGTTACGGATTGTATATTGGCCAGCAGCTCTTCAATGGCCGAGGATGACTGGGACACGGCGGAGCCCTGGTTTTCAATATGGGAATTGAGTTTGTCAATGTTGACGGTGATCCGTTCCATGGTGGCGCTGGTTTCGGTAACCCCTGCGGCCTGATTAACCACCCGTTCCCTGATGCTCTGGATGTTGGCGGTGATCTCATTGACCGCTGCGGCGGTCTCGGTCATGTTGGACGAAAGATCATTGCCGATGTCAAAAAGAAGGGCCGACTGTTTTTTTATGATTGATACCAGGTCCCGGATTTTTTTCAGCGTTAAATTAAAGTAATGGGCCAGGTCCCCTATTTCATCTTTGCTTTTTACCGTGATGGATTTGGTCAGATCCCCTTCCCCTTCGGAAATATCCTTCAGGGTCAGGGAAACTCCCACAATTGGTTTTGCAATGCCCCGGGCCACCAAAAAACAAACTCCCGAAGAAATAACAATAGACACCAGAATTGCCGTAAAGGCAAACTCCAGCATGGCGATAACTTCCTTCAAAACCGTTTTCCGCGGCACCGATGCCACCAGCACCCAGGGATTGGGATCATCACCAATGGTAAAGGGATAGCCATGGACAAAAAGATCGTCGTGCTCGAAGGAAACTTCGATCTTCTCCTCAAGGGATTTTACTATTGCCTGGACACCGTCCTCCCGCAGCCGTTCAATTTTGGCGGTCCTGAATGGTTCCCCTATGATCTCTTTATCCGGGGACGCCACTATGATCCCGTCATCTGAATAAAGCTCCACACGGCCTGCGCCAAAGGGAATTGTGTTTTCCACCAGATCCTGGGAATAATTGAGATCGATTATTATCCCCACCGCCGCCATTATATCTCCCTGGGAATTAAATACCGGAACACTCATCTGTACCGTAAAAGCCATTTTGCCGTTAACCATCCGGGGAATGGGAGGCCCCACTTCGGCAGTTCCGGAAAGATTGTCGATAATTTTTTGGGCATCGGGCATAACCCCCAGCTCCTTAACGCCTGAGCTGTTGGTAAAATAATAAGGGGCAAAGTTTCCATTTTCATCGCTATCCATGCCGTCAATCAGGGCAGGTTTCCATACGGTAAAGATTCCCACATAGCTGTTATGGCCGAGAAAAACGGCGTGGATCATTTCACGAAACTGCTGACGCCTGTTGACAATATCTATCTCTCCGTAGGTGCCGCTCATGATTTGAGCCAGCAGCTCCGCCGATTGGACCACATCATTATAATGGGTTTCTATTTCGTTGGCATACAGGGCCGTGGAAGCCTTCATGTCTTTCCAGGTCATGGCTACCTGCAGTTTATAGGAGCGGTATAAAAGCACTGCCGATAATACCGAAATTACCACTATCATTATCCCGCTGATAATAATGGTTAATTTGACTTTCAGCTTCATATTTATCCCCCTATTAAGCCTATGATCCCTGGGGGAAAATCCGGGGGAGTATTATTCAAAAACAGTGATTTCCTTTGGAAAAAAACTTTTACCGGCGGGGGCTGACTTTTTTCACGCCTTATGCCATACTATCCCCATGAAAGATGTTTTTAAAACTTTTAATTCCGGGCGGGCCAATTTCTTTCTGATGGCTTTTATCTCCTGCATCATAGGCGGGGCGGTTCTCAAGTTAACCGCATCGATGGTAGTGCCCCTGATCATCGCCATCCTTTTGGCCTTTGTGATGTACCCCCTGGTGCTGGGCCTGGACAAGCTCCGCTCTCCCCGGTTCCTTTCGATTTTTCTTGTGGTCCTTATCATTGGCGCCGGTCTTTATCTTTTTGCCCTGGTGCTTTTTTCATCAGCCCGGGCGATCTTTTCCCTGTATCCAAAATACGAAAACCGCCTTACGGAAATTTACCTCTGGGCATCCCGGTACATGGAGCTTTCCTACGATGAAGACCTGACTTTTTTTCAAAACCTCTGGGGTCAGTTGGGGGTGCGAACCCTGGTCCGAAATTATACCTTTTCTTTTTCCAGCATATTTTTCCGCTTCCTGAAAGATGCGGTGATAATGGTGCTTTTTTTGGTTTTCATTCTGGTGGAGGCTTCGCATTTCAGGGAAAAACTGGACACCGCCTTTGGGGAAAAACACGCAGGGCCCATCAAACAGATAGGCGCCGATGTGATGCTCCAGGTAACCCGCTACCTGACGGCGAAATTTCTTATCTCCCTCTTTACCGGGCTGGTGGTCGCCGCAGGCTTACGTTTGGTGGGGCTGGAGTTTGCCATCGTCTGGGGAGTGATTCAGTTCGTTTTGAATTTTATTCCCAGTCTGGGAAGCATTGCTGCGGGCGTCGCCGTTTCTCTTTTCGGCCTGATCCAATTCTGGCCCGAACCGGGACCGGTGATTGCGGTGATGGCGATCATGCTGGGGGCAAACATGATCATAGGCAATGTGCTGGATCCAAAAATCATCGGCGATAATGTGGGGCTTTCTACTTTGGTGGTGCTGATTGCGCTGGTGTTCTGGGGCTTTATCTGGGGTTTTGCCGGCATGGTCATGGCGGTGCCCATGATGGTAATCATTAAAATCATCTGCGAACACGTACCCTTCCTGGAGCCTGTTTCCGTACTGTTGGGTTCCCGCAAGTCGGTGCTGAAAAAAAAGGCCCGGGATAACGCGGAACAAAATCTGACGGGTATGTTGTGATCTGTTGTGATCTTGACTAAATCGCCGTTTTTTGACAAAATAATAAAAATATGTTTGATAAACGTAAAAGTACCCGATATCGTGCTTCGGCGAGGGCTCTGATCAGCGGTGCGCTGGAGGGGGATCATCTGTTGAAGGATCTCAGCATTACCGGCTGCCGTGTGGAATGTTCCGTATATGCGGATATTAAGCCGGGTACAATCTATACGGTGGAAATATTGCCCGAAAGCGCCTCCAACATCGAGGCCTTTGAATTGCAGGTGGAGACCAAGTGGTTACGGGCCTCGGGGTACTCCTGCGATGTGGGGTTCTACATTGTAGAATCGCCCAAAGGAAAGGGGTTTCAGCGTTATGTGGATTACCTGGCCTGGCGCAATGAAGCGGTATGATGATAGAGCCTTTGCCGGGGCGGCTTTACAGGGCAGCGCCGGGTTTTGAGGATCACCTTGAATACGAGCTTGGTCCCGGCCGGGAAGATTCCGGGTACTGCGTACCGGGGGGGCCTTTTTTTTACACCGCCGAAATTCCCGCAGGCCCGGTTTTCTGGTACCGGAATATTTGGCTCTCGCCCATAAAGATAGAATTTGATTCCATTACCGAAGCCGCCGGAGCGCTGCGGAATATTCAACGGAACTGGTCTTCGGATCTTTTTACCCAATTCCGGCGGGGGGCCCTGATTCAGGAAAAGCTTCCGGCGCTGTCATGCAAGAGACGCCCCTTTCCCTGGTTGCTGCCGGAATCGCCCCTGGGCATCTGGACATTGCTGGATGCCCACCGGATGATCGCCTCCGCCAGTTCCGCCAGCCCTTTCCCCGGGGGGATAATCGAATTTGAGGAAGACAGGTTGGGGCCCCCCAGCCGGGCCTATCTGAAACTTTGGGAGGCCCTGGTGCGCTGCCGCAAATGGCCCCAGCCCGGGGAACGCTGCCTTGACGCGGGGGCGAGTCCCGGCGGCTGGACCTGGGCGCTGGCAAAACTGGGCGCCCTGGTAAGCTCGGTGGACCGGGCCGCCCTGGAAAATGGTGTTGAAAAAATGCCCGGGGTAAGTTTTATAAAACACGATGCCTTTACCCTGAGGCCCGAAGAAATGGGCCCGGTGGACTGGCTTTTCTGCGATGTGATCTGTTATCCCTCACGGCTCTGCGAATGGATTGAAAAGTGGCTGGCCTCGGGGTTGTGCCGCAATTATATCTGCACGATAAAAATGCAGGGTCAGGCCATGGAAGAGGGTTTCGCCGCCGCCCGCCGCCTGGTGGAAATCCCCGGCTCGTCGGTGGTACATCTGTATCACAACAAACATGAATTAACCTGGATGAGAATATCGCCATGAGGGAGGGCACATGATGAACGCTATCGCTCTTTGCGCCGTGGGCGCGGAAAAAGTGGTTTCCAATGAATTGCGTAAACTCAACCTTTCTGTGGCGGATTCCGGTTTCGGCAGGGTCCGTTTCAAGGCGGAGGTCGAAGGGCTTTACCGGGCATTGGTGGGGCTCCGGGCTGCGGACCGGGTGCTTCTGGAAATGGCCTTTTTCCCCGCCGAAGATTTTGATGATCTTTTCGAGGGGGTCCGGAAGGTGCCCTGGGAAGATTTTGTCCCGGCGGAGATGGGCCTTGCGGTAACCAAGGTCCGGTCCAGCCGGTCTTGTCTCAGCGCCTTGACCAGCATTCAGGCCGTTACCCACAAGGCGGCGGCGGAACGGCTCTGCGAAAAGCGGGGCATTAACCGGCTGCCCGAGGGCGGTTATGGAAACTCTGGGGTTGGAAACCTTCAGGCAGAAATCCGTGTCTATATTGATAAGGACAAGGTGTCCCTGCTTTTGGATCTTTCCGGAGAGCCGCTTTTCAAACGGGGCTACCGGCTGGACGGTGGCATCGCCCCTTTGCGGGAAACCACCGCCGCGGCGATCATTCTGCTATCACTGTGGAAACGGAAGTTTCCCCTGTGGGATCCTTTTTGCGGCTCCGGCACCATCGCCATAGAAGCGGATCTTTACGCTTGGGATATGGCCCCTTGTTTGGGCCGAACCTTTGCGATAGAGAATCTTTTAATAGCCGATGCCGTTTTGGAAAGGCGGATCCGGGAGGAATTTTTGGCCAAGGTGGATTTTTCACGGCCCCTGCAAATTTCCGGCAGCGATACCGACGGCCGGGCCTTGAATGCCGCCAGGGCAAATCTGGAGCGGGCTTACCAAATTGCCCGGGGGATAAAACCGGAAGGGAAAAAAATGACCGGAGAAAGATTTGCGGGGCATTTACCCGGATTGGCCGAATTTATGAATGTGCCCATGGAAGAAGCCCGGCCACAGGGAAGCGAAAAAGGATTCATCATCACCAATCCTCCTTACGGGCGGCGGCTGGGGAATCCCGAAGACGCGGAAAAAATTTATACGGACATGGGAAAACTGGAACGGAATTTTTCAGGATGGAAATTGGGGGTGATTACGGATCATCCGGGCTTTGAATCGTTCTTTGGCAAAAGGGCCGATTCCTGCCGGGAGATTACCAATGGCGCCGTTCATTCGTTTTTTTATCAGTATGATGTGATATAATGTCTATTATTGTTGAACATGAAAAAAGACGGCGTGAGATTCTCGAACGGGCCCTGGACCTTTTTGTGGAAGAGGGCTATGGAGCGGTAACGCTTCAGAAAATCGCCGGACGCTGCGGCATCACCAGAACGACTTTGTATATTTATTTCAAAAACAAAAAAGAAATTTTTAATTACAGCATCAAACAATTTCTGGAAGGCCTGGAAGCGGACATTCTTAAAATTCGCCGGGACAAAAGATTTACCAATATCAACAAACTCAGAAAAATTCTTACGGAAATAATGGAACGGGTTGAAGAAAACCGCCGCCTTCTTTTGGTGCTGCTGGATTATTTGACCCACCTGCCGAAAAGCGGGAAAACCCCCGATTACCAGGTCCGCCGCCGGACCGTGAGGCTTCGGCACATTCTGGCCACCGTGGTGATAGACGGCATCCGCTCGGGGGAAATTGCGGCGGTTAAGATCCGGGATGCGGACAATCTTTTATACAGCCTTATCGAAACGGCTATCTTCCGGCTCACGGTGCTGAGACGGGACAATGTGGACGATGTTAAACAGGCCGCTGATCTGGCGATTAAAAACCTACAGTTTCCCCAAAATAAACTTACGGCTCAGGGCTAAACTGTCAAAAGGATCAACCAAAAAATCGCCGTCCTGTTCAATCACCGCATAGGGAATATCCTCTGCCTTTGACAGGGGAATAATTTCATCCCAGTCCAGATTGCCCTGACCTATCTCCGCATACTGCCTTGTACGGTTGACCATGCGGTAATCCTTGTAGTGGATAATCGTGATGCGATTTACCAGCTTTTCGATATACTTTATCGGATTGCCGCCCCCGGCCTGCACCCAGAAAACATCCAGCACAAAACGCATATCGGGACATTCTTCGATTAAGCGATCAAAGGCGGTAACGCCGCCCCATTTTTCAAATTCAAAATCGTGATTGTGATAGCCAAAGGTCATCCCCTCGTCCATCACCTGACGGCAAATCTCGTTGGCTTTTTTGATAAACCGGGTGTAACCTTCGTAACTGTTGGGAAACACATCGCCGGGTCGTGATCCCAGGCCGAATTCTTTTGCGCCGTATTTTTTCTGTTCGGCGATGGTTTTTTTAAGCTCCGCCGGTTCGGCCACACTGGCCCAGGAAACATGGCTGCCGCAAACCTCAAGGCCCAGTTCTTTTATCCATTCCGCCAATCGGTCCGTATCGCAGGGGCCGAAGCCGGAGATCTGGATCACCTCAAACCCCAGGCTTTTTATCTTCCGTAAAGTTTCTTCGATGTCCCGGGGGGTTTTGGTATAATCCCGGACCGTATAAAGCTGGGCGCCTACTTTCATGTGTTCCTCCTTATCAACTTTGCATTATCATATTCCATAAAAATCGAATTTGCTATACCTTGAAATAAAGGAATAAACATGGAAATCTGGCAGGAAAAACATACACTCCCCTTCGGCGCCGTTGATCGCTCCGACCGTTTAACCGCCGCCGCCGCTTTTGATTATTTTCAGGAGGCCGCCATCAACGATGCGGAACGGCTGGGGGTGGGCCGCAACGCCATGCTGGAATCCGGCAGGGTCTGGGTGCTTTCCCGGCTGGCGGTGCAGATGGAAAAACGGCCCCGGTGGAAGGAAAAAATTACCCTGCGGAGCTGGCCCAAGGGCTGGGAAAAACTTTTCGCCCTGCGGGATTACGATATCCGGGATGAAAATGGCGAGGTGCTGGTGCGGGGAACAAGCTGCTGGATTGTGCTGGACCTGGAAAAACGGCGGCCCCTGCGGCCCCAAACGGTGATGGAAGGCCTCCCCAAAAACGAAGGGGTCGATGCCCTCTGTGGCGGAACAGCGGCTTTGGAGGAACGGCCGGACTTATCAAAAAAAGCCGAACGCCGGGCCGCCTATTCGGACATCGACTACAACGGCCATGTAAACAACACCCGCTATATCCAATGGATAGAAGACATCGTAGAGCCGGAGTTTTTTGAAAATGCGGAGACAATCCGCCTGAACATCAATTATTTAGGTGAAGTAAAATACAACGAAGTGATAGATCTTTTTGCGAGTTCTCTCGATTCTACAGAATCGTGCGATTCTACGGAATCGCTTGATTCGGGTTTTGCCTTTGAGGGCCGCCGGAAAGACGGAGGGGCCGCAGTATTCCGGGCGGAGCTTTTCACCCGCCGCGAGGGGGCTTCATGATCGTATCCCTGGAACTAGTGCCCCGGAACCAGGAAGCCTTAGCGGGCGGGGCTCAGGCGATAAAAGAATTTGCCGCCATAAGCCGGATCAATGTGCCGGACCTGCTCCGCTTTCCCATCCGTTCATGGGAAGCCTGCGAAATGCTTAATCAGGAAAATGCCCCGGGAAAAAATCCCCCCTCGCTTATTCCCCATCTGCGGGCCATCGATTTTGATCCGGACCGGCCTTTTCCGCATAAGGATTTTTTCCGCGCCCAGGGAATAAAAGAAGCGCTGGTTATCTCAGGAGATCCACCCGCAGAGAACGATACACGGAAAATTTGGCCCATAGACAGCCTCGGTTTTATCAAAAAACTAAAGGCGGAAATGCCGGAGCTGCAAATTTTTGCCGCCTTCGATCCCTATCGATCCAACATCCGCTATGAGCTGGATTATCTTGATAAAAAAGAAGCGGCGGGGGCGGCAGGTTTTATGAGCCAGCCTTTTTTTGACCTCCGGCTCCTGGAAATTTACGCCGAATATCTCGAAGGGAAAAATGTGTATTGGGGCGTTTCCCCGGCGTTGACCGATTCAAACCGCCGCTATTGGGAATCGAGAAACCGGGCGGTGTTCCCCAAAAGTTTCCGGCCCGGCATGGAATGGAACATCAACTTTGGCCGGAGCGTTCTGCGTTTCTGCGAAGATCGGGGGTTTAACCTCTACCTCATGCCTATCAAAATAGACATACGCAGCTACCTTTCGGGGCTCTTCAATCCGGGGCCTTAGAAGGGGCTTTAGTTCCCTCCATCAGTTTCCGGTACGCCGCTTCATCAATCGTGTAGAACTGCGCCAGCACCAGGGCCCCCGCCAGGATGACCGCCGGCAGCGGTCCTGTAATAAGCCTGATAGCGGTCAATGCGGATTCGCTCTGCACGGCTCTTGGCACATAGCCCCCGGCGGTGAGGATGATTCCCGAAATAAAACCTGCCAGGGCGGAACCGAGTTTGGAAATAAAGGTCCACATCCCGTAGTAGGCCCCTTCGTTTCGCTCCCCGGATTTTACCGCATCGAAATCTATCGCGTCGGGAACCATGGCGTAGGGGGCCACATAACCGAAACCCACGCCTATGCCGGCATAAACCATGAGGCCCAGGAAAAAGTTAAGCCCCAGAATATGGCCCAGGAAAAAAATTATCATACAGGCGCTGGCGAGAATGGCAAAACAAATTTGGTAAGTTTTTCTTTTACCGATTTTTTTTGATACCAGCACCGACACGGGGATAAAAACCATGGCCGTCAAGAGCAGTATCATCAAAGCGAGGGGGGTCATGTCCGGCCGCTGAAAAACATACTCGATGTAATACGAAAGAATGGTCTGGAGCAAAGTGAGCCCTGTGATGTTGAGGGCGTAGATTAAAAGCAGCGTTACATAGGGCTTGTTCAAAAAAACCGCCCGGTAGGTTTCAAAAAAAGTTCTCGTGGGAAGATCTTCCCTGCGGCGGGGTTTTTCTTTGGTGCCGAAAAAGGTAAGCAGCGTGGTGATCATCATCACCGCTCCCAGAATAAATCCCATCATGGAAAAACCGGTCCGGGAGCTGGGGAAAATATCAACGATGGGCTGCACCAGCGCCGCCCCGAGGATCGTGCCGAAAACCGCACAGCCAAAACGGTAGCCGTTCAAACTGGTCCGCTCGTGGTAATCGTCGGTAAGCTCCGGCGTAAGGGATCCGTAGGGAACGCCCGTCACGGTGGCGGCGGTGTTGAGGAGCATCAGCGCCAGGGTGGCCCAGAGGGTGAGCAACAGCGGATTTTCTATGGGCGGCGCCGTGAAGAAAAAGGCCATGGTCAGGAGCATGGGTACCGCCCCGAAAAGCAGGTAGGGCCGCCTTCGGCCCCAGCGGGTGAGGGTGCGGTCGGAAATAAAGCCCATCATCGGGTCGGTTACCGCATCCCAGGCCTTGCCGATGAGCCATGCCGCCCCTGCCCAAAAGGCCGGGAGCCCCGCCGTATCGGTGAGGTATTTCAGGCACCAGAACCCCATGAGGGTGAAAAACATATTCCCCCCCAGATCGAAAATCCCAAAGCCCATTTTCTGGGCGACGGTCAACTTTTTATCTGCCATAGCTTATCATCATACTTGATTCATTCCGTTTTGTTAATTATAGTAGCGATGATATGAATCCACTGGCGGAAGAGCTTAACGCAATTTTAGATGGCACCGTGGCGGGGCGGCTTCTGTCGACCCTGGGGCGGCGTTTTTACTTTCCCCGGGGCATTATCGCCCAGTCTGCCGAGGCAAAACAGTCGGCCCATGCGGCTAATGCCACCATAGGCATGGCGTACCGGGAGGGCAAACCCCTGATCCTCTCCTCCATTGCCGATAGTATGCCCACGTTGACGGCGGAAGAGGCGGTGGCCTATGCCCCCACGGCGGGGGTGGAAAAACTCCGCCGGGTCTGGAAGGACCTCATCGTCCAAAAAAACCCCTCCATCGATCCCGACACCATCTCCCTTCCCGTGGTAACGCCGGGCCTTACCGGGGGTATTTCCTACACCGCGGATATGTTTCTTGATGAGGGCGAAACGATCCTGGCCAGCGAGCCCTGTTGGGATAACTACGGTCTGATCTTCAGTACGCGGCGGAATGCCAATATGCGGGGCGTACCTTACTTCGGCAAAAACCACGGATCGGGGCTGGACATGGCCGCCATCGAAAAAGCCGCCGGGGAAGCCGCCGCTCAGGGCCCCCTGGTGATGATCCTCAACTTTCCCAATAATCCTTCGGGATATTCCCCCACCTGCAAAGAGGCCGGCGCCTTTGTTTCCATCGTCGAAAAAATTGCCCAAAAGGGAAAGGATGTGCTGATAATCTGCGACGATGCGTATTTTGGCCATTTTTACGAAGAAGAAATTTACCGTGAATCCCTTTTCAGCCGCTTTGCCCGCCTCCACGAAAATGTGCTGGCGATAAAAATCGACGGGCCCATCAAAGAAGAATATGTCTGGGGTTTGCGGATGGGCTTTATCACCTTTGGCGGCCGGGGGCTGGAGCCGGAGCATTACGAGGCCTTGACGAAAAAAACCATGGGCGCCATACGATCTTCCATTTCATGCGCCAATACACCGGCCCAGCACTTTGTCCTCAAGGCGCTGGAGGACCCCCGCAGCGCAGCGGAAAAAGAGGGCTTCCAGGAACTGCTCCGGCGGCGTTACCATGCGGTAAAAAAATTCGTCAACGAAAATCCCGCTCCCCCGTCACTGCGGGCGCTGCCTTTTAACTCGGGTTATTTTATGAGTTTCCATTGTCAGGGTATCAGCGCCGAAAACTTAAGGCGGGAGCTCCTTGCCAACCATGGCATCGGCATTGTCGCCTTGGGCGAAGATTATGTGCGGGTGGCCTTTTCCAGCCTGGACGAGGAAAAGATCCCCGCCGTCTACCGCACTATTTACGATACCGCAGCAGGTTTGGGGACTGCACCGGCCTTAGCCGCCCACTAAAAGACGGCCTATGTTTTCGAGGCCGGGGACCTGTAAATAAATGGGGCGGTGGCCTTTGGCGCCTCTCTTGTCGAGGTTCACCAGAAGGACATAAAGCTCGTTCACCATGTCGGCGAAGACTTTCAGGTTTGCAGCAAAGTTGCTGATGGTCATATCCCACATGACCCGTTCCGAGCCAGGGGGGGTGGTGGACGCCGCACGGGTGCGGAGGTTGGGAGCCAGATCCCGGCGGCAAACGGAGACAAACTGGGCGACAGCGACGATCTGTTTGTAGAGATAGTCCAAATCAAAACCCTGGTAGCGGTACTGCTCAAGCTTCTCGGTTAAAACTTCAATTAAATCCCACTCCTGTTTTTCCAGAGCCATTTGAAGCAGCGCCGGGCGGACATAACGGCTGGCGATATTGATCTGATAATGATGGCTGATTTGTTCAATGAGCCTGACTACCTGAGCGTCTCGTATTTGCATACCTCATCATATTTTAGTTTGATGTAATTGACAAGCCGGGCAAAAGGGAAATAGTATTCACCATGCGATCGTCTACCCTGTTGTGCATCGCCGGGGCAATTTTCTCCGTTTCCTGCCATCTTTTGCCTTCACCCGCGGCGATTCTCTGGACCGACCGGCCCGAATTTGCCCTTTATGCGGAACAATTCAACTTTGCCCAGGATCAGTACAAGGTGGAAGTCCGCTATTTCGAATCTCCGGCCCTAAAACTCACCGAAACCGGGGCAAACCCGGACATTGTGGCGGGGAGTTGGCTCAAAAGTTCCTCCACCCGGAATCTTTTTATGCCCCTGGACGAGATCCTTAAAAAAGATCCGGAGATGACGGAATCATTCTATCCCCGGCTTCTGGCCCTGGGTTTTATTGATGATAAACAGTACCTCCTGCCGGCGGCCTTTAATATTAAGGCGCTGGTTTTTGCCCGGAATCAAAACCTCGAGCTGTCCAACCCTTTTACCATAGGCCTTGAGGAAATTGAGGAACAGGGCAAGGCCTACAATACTTTAAACCGGGGGGCCTATTCCCGTATGGGTTTTTCACCGGCCTGGAGTAACGAATTTCTTTTTACCACCATGGTGCTTTTTAACGCTTCGTTCCGGGAGTCAGACGCGGCGGGGCAGGTGGCCTGGGAAAATTCTTCGCTGGATGAAGCTCTGGGCTATATATCCCGCTGGATAAACGAGGCGAATACGAACATTCAGGCGGAGGATGATTTTACCTTCAAGTATTTTTACGAACCCCCGGCCCGGCTGGTCCTTTCCGGGCGTATCCTTTTCACCTGTTTTGACAGTTCCCTGCTTTTTACCCTGACCCCCGAAGTTCGTGAAAATCTGGACTTCCGCTGGATCGCCCGAAACGAAACGATCCCCCTGGATGCAAACGCCGTTTTTTACGGTATCGCCAAAAATGGCCGTTCAAAAAAAGGCGCCGAAGCTTTTACCCGATGGTTTTTCAATCTGGAAACCCAGCGCTTTCTTTTGGAGCAAAGCAAAAGCAAACGGATTAACGAAAGCTCCTTCGGCATCGCCGGGGGTTTTTCCGCCATGCGCACCGTGACGGAGCAGGTCTTCCCGCAGTTTTACCCGGGCCTTTTGGGCCACATCCCCCCGGAAAGTTTTCTTTCCCCGCCGAACATCCTCCCCCGGAATTGGGAAAGCCTCAAGGAACGGGTGATCTTCCCCTATCTGCAGGACCGCATCCGCCTAAAAGATGCCGAAGAAACCCGCCCCCTGGAGCGCCGCATCACCGAGTGGTCCCGGTTAAACCGCCGTTGAATCGGGACCGGTAGGTGGGGACCGGTAGGTCCCTGCAACTTAAGTTGCTAACGGTTCTGCGGAATGTCCGGCAGGGTGGCAAAGCCCCGGGCCAAATCCTCATCGCGGGGAACATAATCACTCATGGTTTTGTTGTTATATGCCATGTAAGCGGTCATATCAAAATACCCGGTACCGGTTAAGCCGAAAAGTATCACCTTTTTTTCACCGGTTTTTTTACACTCCAGGGCCTCGTCGATGGCGGCCTTGATGGCGTGGGCAGATTCCGGCGCGGGCAAAATGCCTTCCACTTTCATAAAACGGATGGCTGCGTCAAACACATCGGTCTGTACTTCCGCACGGGCTTCAAGATGACCGTCGTGGTAGAGCTTTGACAGGGTGGAATTCATACCGTGGTAGCGGAGCCCGCCGGCGTGGTTGGACGAGGGAATAAAACCATTCCCCAGGGTCTGCATTCTGATAAGGGGCGTGATCTTTGCCGTGTCGCCAAAATCGTAGGCATAGCGGCCCCTTGTAAACGAGGGACAGGAAGCAGGTTCCACGGCGATAAAACGGGTGTCGGATTTACCTGCCAGCTTCTCGCCCATAAAGGGGGCAATGAGGCCGCCCAGATTCGAGCCGCCCCCGGCACAGCCGATGATGATATCGGGCTTTACCCCGTACTTGTCCAGCGCCGCCTTTGCTTCCAGCCCAATCACCGACTGATGGAGCAGCACATGGTTGAGCACACTTCCCAGCACATAGCGGCACCTGTCGGTCTTGACCGCCGTTTCCACCGCTTCTGAAATGGCGCATCCCAGGGAGCCGCCGGTGTCGGGATCATCCGCAAGAATTTTCCGCCCGGCCTCGGTGGTATTTGACGGCGAGGAAATAAGGTTGGCCCCATAAGTTTCCATGAGGATCTTGCGGTAGGGCTTTTGCTCGGCGCTCACCTTCACCATGTAGACCGTGAGCCCCAGGCCGTAAAAAGCGCAGGCCATGGCCATGGCGGTTCCCCACTGACCGGCTCCGGTTTCGGTGGCCAGGGAAGTCAAGCCCTCTTCTTTCGCATAAAAAGCCTGGGCCCCTGCGGAGTTAAGCTTATGGGATCCGGAAGTATTGGTCCCCTCAAATTTGTAGTAAATCTCCGCCGGGGTATCCAGGGCCTTCTCCAAAAAATAGGCGCGGATAAGCGGCGCAGGCCGGTAGGCCCGGTAGAAGTCCTGAATACCGTCGGGAATGGGGATGAGCCTCGTCGTATCGTCCAGCTCCTGTTTAACGGGCTCCCTGCAGAACACCGGCTCCAGATCCGCCGCTCTGGCGGGCTGCAAAGTTCCCGGATGCAGAATGGGATCCGGTTTTTCCTTCATATCAGCCCTGAGATTGTACCAGTATTTGGGCATCTCGTCCTCGGAAAGATAGAGACGGGTAGGGATTTTATTAGCCATTATCATATACTCCTTTGCCGATAGAGCGGCGCTTCTATATATAGAAACACTAACAGGTACAGGGGGATTTGTCAAGGGACGTTGTCCCAGGACTTTAATTTTTAGTTTTCCATTTTATTATCCATCGCCGTCTTCTTCATCGTCTTTTGACTCCATAAAGTAGTCAATTTGCCCCTTCCTATTTCCGGGCCTCCCCCGTGCAAGCGGAATCCCAGACTTACGGCGTTCCAGCCGTTCCCGGGCTTCAAAAAGAATCTCCTTGATTTTGCGCTCAAATTCCGCCTTTGGAGGCAGGGCTGTCCAGTATTCCGCAACGGCGATACCAGACTTGTCCATTTCCAGTAACTCTATTGTTTCCCTCTTTGCGGCGGCACACAAAATAAGACCTATGGGCGAATTTTCGTCTTTCTGCCGCTCGTAACGATCAAGCCATTTTAAGTATAATTCCATCTGCCCTTTATAGGCCGCTTTAAATTTTCCGAGTTTCAATTCCACAGCGACTAATCTTTTTAGCTTTCTATGATAAAACAGCAAATCAAGCACAATATCTTCATTATCAATAATCATGCGTTTTTGGCGCTCGACAAAGGCGAAACCATGCCCGAACTCAAGGATAAACTTCTCCAGCTCTGTGAGAATCGCCTTTTCCAGGTCGGCTTCAAGAAAATTTTCCTTAAGCCCTAATGTATCAAGCAGATAGGGGTCTTTAAACACATTAAACGGAATTGCGGAATCCGCAGACAATTGAGAATTGGCAATTTCACGCCGTTCATAAGCCTTGCGCTCAATTTGACGGCGAAGCTCGCGGACGCCCAAATATCTCCCTGCGGCATCATGTGCGTAATAAAGCTGGGCTTTCTCTGAATTCACGGGGAGTAGCTCAAGGAAATGAGACCAGCTCAATTGTGTCGACAACGTCGACACAATCTCAATGTCGGGAAACTTCTCGGCAAACTGGACCATGCGGCGAAGGTTCCGTAATTCAAAATTATTACTATATTTTTCCACTAATTTTTGCGACAAGGTTGCAAGAATTCGTTTGCCGTATTCGGCACGCTCGCCGCCAAGCAGAACAGAACCAACAAAGTGCCCAATTTCCCAATACATCAGTGTAACTTCACGGTTGGCGTATGCTCCGGCACGGCTTTTGCGTGTTTCGATGATCTCAGTAATTTTTTGGAATAATGCTGTTTCGTCAATCAGGTCTGAATCAATCAGCGGCTTAGACTGTTGCTTTATCTCCTTTTTAGCTTTTGCCATAAACTGAAGGTAACATAAAGGGGAAGCTTTCCACAAGTTCGCAAGTTCATATGCAAGGCTCAGGGGACTTTGTCCCAGGGGACTAATCTTTATTTTTGCCCCTCCGATAATAAATTTGAAGGAGTAATGGAAATGATCCATGGGGCCATGCCGACACTTTCGCTTCCCAACGTAGGATACGCCATCAATGTGTCCCAGGGCGGTAGAATGTCCATTCCGGTGTCTCCTGCCAGCTATATTTACTCCCATTTCAAGCACGTTTCCGGTGTTCCTGCCCCTGAGGGGGTCCGGGGGGCGTCCATCAACAAGTTGAAGATCCTCGATGTCCTTATTGAACGGCTGGTCCAGTTGAAAAAACAGGCCGAACCGGCTTTTACCGCCGGGGGATCGGTTTCGGAAGACCGGATCGACGCCCTGATTGAACAGTATGAAGGGGAAATTCGCCAGGCCCAGGCGGCGGTCAGCACTCCCCTGCCCTACCGCCCTGCCCCTGCCGCTTCTCCCGGCGCGGTGTTTAGCCTGGTTGCCTAGGAGCTGCGGACACTCCGCGTCTGATTTTTCCGCCCTTGTGTTTTTCCCGCCTTTTTTGTATGATAAAGTAACATTCATCAACGAAAATATAGGAGTTTTTATGAACGTAAACGAACTTAAACACGCGGGACTGAAAAAGTGGGTGGAGGATGCCGTTGCCCTCATGAGTCCCGATTCAGTCGAAATTTGTGACGGCAGCCAGGCCGAATATGACCGGATGATCAAAAACCTGCTTGATGCGGGGCTCGCCACTCCCCTCAAGGCCCGGCCCAATAGCTTCCTTTTCCGCTCGGACCCCTCGGACGTGGCCCGGGTGGAGGATCGCACCTTCATTTCCAGCGAAAACGAGAGTGACGCCGGTCCTACCAATCATTGGGAATCCCCGGCCAAGCTCAAGGCGACCATGACCGACCTGTACAAGGGCAGCATGAAGGGCCGGACCATGTATGTAATCCCCTTCTCCATGGGCCCTGTAGGCTCGGACATCGCCAAAATCGGCGTAGAAATCACCGATTCCCCCTACGTGGTGGCCAATATGCACATTATGACCCGGGTGGGAAGCAAAGTGCTGGACGTGCTGGGCAGCAGCGGCTTCTATGTGCCCTGTTACCATTCGGTGGGCAAGCCCCTGGCCGCCGGGGAAAAAGACAACGGCAAGTGGCCCTGTGCCCCCATGGACAAGAAGTACATCAGCCATTTCCCCGAAACCCGGGAAATCTGGTCCTACGGTTCAGGCTACGGCGGAAACGCCCTGCTGGGTAAAAAGTGCCTGGCACTGCGTATCGCCAGTGTTCTGGCCCGGGACGAAGGCTGGCTCGCGGAACACATGCTGATATTAAAGCTCACCAACCCCTCAGGCGAAGTAAAGTACGTTACCGGTGCCTTCCCCTCGGCCTGCGGCAAGACGAACCTGGCCATGTTGATTCCCACCCTGCCGGGCTGGAAGGTCCAGACCGTGGGCGACGACATTGCCTGGATGAAGTTCGGCGCAGACGGCCAGCTCTACGCCATCAACCCCGAGGCGGGCTTCTTCGGCGTGGCTCCGGGAACCAACAACGACTCCAACTTCAACGCCATGGAATCCATCAAAAAGAACACGATCTTTACCAACTGCGGCCTTACCGAAGACGGCGACATCTGGTGGGAACAGATCGGTCACGGCGCCCCGGGCAAGGAAATTATCGACTGGAAGGGCAATAAAAAACCCGCCCCCCAGACCGACAAGAGCCCCAAGGGTGAAGAAATTGCCCACCCCAATGCCCGTTTTACCGCACCGGCAAAACAGTGCCCGGTTGTCGCCCCGGAATGGGAAGATCCCAAGGGCGTGCCCATCAGCGCCTTCCTCTTCGGCGGCCGCCGTCCCAGCACCATCCCCCTGGTAAACCAGAGCAAGAGCTGGGTCCACGGTGTGTTTATGGGCTCCATCACCGGTTCGGAAGTTACCGCCGCGGTTATCTCCGATCAGGTGGGCCAGGTCCGGCGGGACCCCTTCGCCATGCTGCCCTTCTGCGGCTACCACATGGGCGATTATTTCAAACACTGGATCGGCCTGGGACAAAAAGCCGAGGCCGCGGGCAAGGGCGACAAGCTGCCCAAGATTTTCTTCGTCAACTGGTTCCGCAAGGATAAGGACGGGCATTTTATGTGGCCCGGCTACGGTGAAAATTCCCGGGTGCTGGCCTGGATATTCGACCGCTGCGACAACAAGGACAACTGTGTGGAGACCCCCATCGGGAACCTCCCCAAGCCCGGCACCATAGACACCCCCGCGGGCGTCAGCGCCGAAGCGATGAAGGAGCTTTGCTCCGTGGACATCGAAGGCTGGAAAAAGGAAATCGCCGATGTGCGGAAGAACCACTATCCCAAGTTTGGTGATAAGCTGCCCAAGGAGCTTTATGCCGAGCTTGACGCTATCGAAAAAAGACTGAACGCTTAAAGAGTTGTCACCCTCCGGCGCGTCACGGCGTCGGAGGGTATTTTTATGCACTTCAAAGAAGTTAAAGGTATTTTATCTGCAAAAAACGGGATGAACCTCAGCCGGGGATGTATCCATGGGTGTATCTACTGTGATGCAAGAAGCAAATGCTACAACATGGAACACAATTTTGAAGATGTGGAAATAAAAATCAACGCGCCCCTATTACTGGAACAGCGTTTAAAAAGTAAACAGAAAAAATGTATGATAGGCACCGGCGCCATGAGCGACCCGTATATCCCCTTGCCCGAGAGCCTGCAAAATACAAGAACCTGTCTGGAGCTGATCGAAAAATACGGTTTCGGGCTGGCGATTCAGACAAAATCAAATTTGATTTTACGGGACCTGGATTTGCTGATAAAGATAAACAATAACGCAAAATGTATCGTGGAAATAACCCTCACCACTTTTGATGAACGCTTATGCAAAATAGTTGAGCCCGGTGTATCAACCACAAAAGAACGGTTTGAAGTATTAAAAATAATGCGGGATAACAATATAGAAACGATAGTATGGCTCTGCCCGATCCTTCCTTTTATAAATGACACAAAAGAAAATGTAAGGGGCCTCCTGGATTACTGCATAGAGGCGAAGGTGTACGGAATAATCTGTTTTGAGATGGGATTAACCCTGCGAGAAGGCGACCGGGAATATTTTTATGAAAATCTCGACAAGCATTTTCCCGGATTAAAAGAAAAATATCAAAAAAAGTACGGCAATAACTATATCATCACCAGTGATAACAACAAAGAGCTTATGCGTATATTCAATAACACCTGTGATGAAAACAACATTGTATACGGCCCCGAAAAATTATTTGACCGTATGCGCCTTTTTGAATTTGAAAAATCCAAAAAGGCGCAGTTGGAATTATTCTAGAGGTTTACTAACCTCAGAGGTTTTAACCTCAGTCGTCTATGGCGCCGTAGACGGTTTGCATAAAACGCTTGGGCAGGTCTTCATTGCCGCCGGGCATACGCTGAACCAAAAACACCGCCGTCATATCTTCCGCCGGATCGACGAAGTACCAGGTGCCCATCATGCCGTCCCAGGCCCACTCGCCGACCGTTCCGTTGAGCCCCGCCCTTGAAGTATCTACCATGGTTCTGACCCCCAGACCGTAGCCGTAACCGGCCATGGCGGGGAAGCCGTATTCACGGATCTGTTCCAGGGGCACATGGTTCTGCCGGATCAGGTCTATGGTTTTGCGGGAAAGAATTCTTTCGCCATCGAGCTTGCCGGAATTAAGGAGCATACGGCTGTAACGGGACACATCATCCAGGGTGGAGCAAAGGCCGCCGCCGCCGGATTCAAAGGCCGGAGGATTCGGCGAGGCGGGATCGCTTGCGAGGGTTGCCTCTTTAAGGCCCGTTTCAGTGACGTTATACGCCTTGGCCGCACGGTTCTGTTTTTCCTCTGGCACATAAAAAGCCGTATCCTTCAGGCCCAGGGGTTTTATGATAATGTCATCCAGATATTGATCCAGGGTTTTTCCGGAAAGCACTTCGATCAAGCGGCCCAGCACATCGTGGGAAAAACCGTACATCCAGTAATCGCCGGGGTGAAAACAGAGGGGCGTAGCAGCTGCGGCATCAATCGTTTTTGCAGTGTTCCAGGGCTTGCCCGCCGCCGCATCCTTCGCCGCATTTTCCGCATTTTCTGCCATAAACTGACCGCCGGGACTGTCCGGGCCGGGATAGGGAAGGCCCGAGGTCATGGTAAAAAGATGCTCGAAGGTGATGGGCCGCTTCGCATCCACCAATTTATAAATTCCCCGGGAATCGTGTTCGGCCACCTTCATGTTTTTGAAGGCCGGAAGAAATTCGTAAATAGGATCGTGCAGTTTGAAAAGGCCTTTTTCGTAAAGCGTCATAACGCTGACGATGGTAAATGTTTTAGTCATGGAATAAATACGATAAATCGAATCGTTTTCCATGGGCAGCTTTTTTTCCTTATCCCGGAAACCAAAACTTTTCCGGTAAGCCTCCACCCCGTGGCGGAACAGCAGCGCCCCCACCCCCGCCGCCTGATTGGTATCGACAAAACGCTGCAAACAGGCATCTACATTTTCCAGCCTCTTGGGGCTGAAACCGCTTCCTTCAATTAGAATCCCCGATTCCCTGGTTCCCATGATTATCCCTCCGTAGATTAGTGCTTGTTTCATTGTACCATGCCGGGGGGAATTTAACCACAGGGGCTCATCCTTACGGTGTGGTAAAATCCCAGGCCGTAAAGATGAAATCCACGGTGGTAGACAGCCTCTGGTAGATATACACCACCTCGCTGTTCCCCGTAGTCTTGCCGCCGTCTGACAGTTGCGCGATCACCAGGTAGCACCCGACGGGTACCGCCGTGACAGTGCCGTATGTAAAGCCGCCGGTGGCTGAACTTTCAAGCGTAGTAGTACTCAACGGGGTGTCCACCGGCGCATAGGTGAGGCTTGTGAGGGTTGCGGTCGCCGGGTAGGTGACCGTGTAGTTAAGGGTTCCCGACCCCAACGCGGTTTCCGGGAGGAGGTTGACGGGGACCGGGGTGGTTACACCCGCGCTAACCGCGAAGGAAGCGGTGCCGACGGCCACCTGGTTAGTTTTTGCGGTGTCGTTGTAGGCCCTCACTTCGAGGGTATAGGTACCCACCGGCAGGGTAAAGGCGCGGGATCCGTAGGCACCCTCCGGGATTTTTTCCAACGCCGATCCGCCGGCCGGGGTAAAGAAATACTTGTAGGCGAAGTCCGCCACAACGGGCATGTCGGGGTAGGCGGTCCGCGCCGGGCCATCATTGGAACGCAGGTCCACCGAGACCTGCCCGGTCCCTTCAGGCAAACCGTCGGCCGGGCCGCGCGGACCCAGGGGGGCCTGACAGGCGGCCAGCAGTAATACTGCCGCCAGGGGTATCGCTATCATTGTTTGTTTCATCGTCATAACTCCTATAAAAAGCGGCGGTAACGCCGCTTACGTCAAATCGAACATTAACACGCAGTGCTAATGATTTCTCCTTATTCATACCACAACTGCGGAAACGTCGGGGTGCCGCTGTTCCAACTGCCCAGGGATTTCCAATAGACGCTGGTGCCATCGGCGCTGCTGCTTGCAGCCCACTCGGCGTTATCATAGCCATCGCCGCCAACGCCGGGCCATGCGCTGCCGCTGAAGGGCGAGGCGTTGGCGTTACTTTCACCAGAGGCTTTGTAGGGGCTAGTGCCGCTACTGGCGGTGTAGAAACCATAAGCGGCGTGTGTACCCGGCGCAGTGTACCAGTAACAGGCGGTGATAGTACCGGTATTAATCCCGGCTACGCCGCCGAATGCTCCGTCTGGAACCCAAACAAGATCGCCCTTCACCGAGCCGGAATTGTAACAGGCGGTGATAGTACCGGCATTTTCCCCAACCACGCCGCCGATTGGAAAGGCATAAGTCTGCACCGAGCCGGAATTGTAACAGGCGGTGATAGTACCGGTATTAATCCCGGCTACGCCGCCGACATATTGCTTGTTACCACTGTTTAAAGGTCCTACAGTTGATATAGAAGCGTTATTGGAACAGGCGATGATAGTACCACTATTAATCCCGGCCACACCGCCAACATATACACGCTGGGTCTGATCCGTTATCACGCTGCCTGAACTGATACGCACCCCGCGTAGGATGCCGCCGGCCCCTACTTTCCTGAACAGACCAATATTTTCACCGGAGGAGCACCACAGGTTGGCAAGTTTCTTGCCGCCGCCGTCGAAGGTTCCTTCGAATGGGGTTGCGACCGGTGGGTTTGTGGGGACCACTGCGGGGACCATCGGCCCTATGGACGTCCAGTTCTGCCCCATATCCCCCAACAGATCAATGTCCGCTTCCTGTTTGTACTGGGTACCCGTATTCAGTGCGCCGGTTACGGTGTTTAACAGTTGGAATTCGGCGTAACTGCCGATGGGGACATAGCCGCCAACGGCAGTGCGGAACGACGGAAGGAGGACGCCATTCGTATCAAGATTCAGG
>BNUV01000022.1 GCA_025997615.1 Spirochaetia bacterium | reverse complement strand
TTGGGGAATCTTGACGCCAAGCGTGATTGGGGCTTTTCGGGCGATTATGTAGAGATGATGTGGAAGATGCTCCAGCATGATGAGCCGGATGTATATGTTATTGCCACCGGGGAAACCCATACCATTCGTGAATTTGTCGAGGAAGTCGGCATATACTGCGGATATGAGTTGAATTGGGAAGGGAATAACGAGCACGAGGTTGGCATTGATAAAAAGACAGGAAAAACAATCGTAAAGGTTAATCCTAAATTTTACCGCCCTGCAGAAGTAGAATTGCTTATCGGCAATCCTGAAAAGGCGCGTAAGGAGCTGGGATGGAAGGCCAAAATAGATTTTAAGTCCTTGTGCAAGATGATGATGTTTGCCGATATTGAGCGGGCGAGGAAGGGACTATAATTAACCCATGAAAAGACGCTTACCCATAGGCGTACAGGATTGAGCAACGCAATATCGGCGAGTGGAAAACGCTGAATTTTTCTTAGTCCTCCTACCCCTGCCTTCCTAAAGCCCTGTCTGTATCGCCGGACAGGGCTTTTTTTTTGTCGTTTAGCTTACTCCCCCCTGAAATTCCAGAAATTCTTCCAGATCCTCATAATTTCCTCACAATTATGTGTTATTATTCGCTTATGGAAACTGCGAAAAACGAAAACCGGGCCGCAATCTCCCTCCGCATAGGCGGCATGACCTGTGTGAACTGCCAAAACCGTATCGAAAAACGGCTGAAAAGTATGGTGGGCGTCGAGGAAGCTTCGGTAAGTTACATCGATGGGACCGCCTCTGTCAGCTTTGATCCTTCGGTGCTTACGCCGGGTGAAATTATTGCGGCGGTGGAAGAGCTGGACTACAAGGTTCTGAAAAATGCCGGGGCTGCTCCTGCGTCAAAGATCGCCGCCACTGCATTGATTATCTTCGCCCTGTTTTTCATTCTGCACCGGTTTGGCATTTTGACTCTGGGCTCGGCCTTTCCCCTGGCGGAAGCGGGCATGGGTTACGGCATACTATTTGTCATCGGCCTTATCACTTCGGTGCATTGCATCGCCATGTGCGGCGGAATAAATCTTTCGCAAACCTTAAAGCGGGATAACGCGGTTCTATTTCCCTCTGTTCTTTACAACGGCGGCCGGGTAATTTCCTATACCGCTGTGGGCGTTATAGTCGGTGCATTAGGGGGGGTACTCACCGTTTCAGGCCGTTTCCAGGGGGCGGTCCAGCTTTTCGCCGGTATCTTCATGGTGATCATGGGGATCAATATGCTGGGCTTTTTTCAAGGAACCGCCGGAACCATCCTCCGGCGCTTGAATCTTCATCTGCCAAAAATATTCGCCAAAAAAATTGACGAACAAAAAACGGTGAACAAGGGCCCGTTTGTCATCGGTTTACTCAACGGCCTTATGCCCTGCGGCCCCTTACAGGCCATGCAGCTCTACGCCCTCTCCACCGGCAGCCCCATCGCCGGCGGCATTTCCATGTTTCTTTTCAGTTTAGGCACCGTGCCTCTGATGTTTGGCCTGGGGGCCTTGGGATCCTTTTTAAGCGGCAGCTCCCGGGGCCGTTCTTTTTCCGCAAAGATTATGTACGCCGGGGCTATCCTCGTCACTGTTTTGGGGCTGACCATGTTCAGCAATGGCTGGAGTCTTTCGGGTCTGAACATTCCCGGACCATCCATGGTTCAGGCAGCTCAGGTAACAGATACCTTTAAGCCGCTTGTCGAAGATGGTTTTCAGATCATCAACTCTACTTTGAGCAGCGGCCGGTATCCTGCCATCACTGTACAGCAGGGCATTCCGGTGCGGTGGAATATAACTGCGCCCCAGGGAAGCATCAACGGCTGTAACAACCGCATGATCATCCGGGAGTACGGCATTGAACATCGTTTTACACCGGGCGAAAATATCGTGGAATTTACCCCCGCCAAAAGCGGCAAATTTACCTATTCCTGCTGGATGGGGATGATCCGCAGCTCCATCACCGTGGTTGCAGAAGGCTCAAGTACGGATGCTGCCCCGGGCATTGCCGACATTACGCCGGCAGGGGTAGCCATAGCCACAGACAAAGTAGCCTTAGCTGAAATTCAAGGGCCTGAAACCTATGGTTTTCCCTATCAGACCGTTACCCTTAATCTCCGTGATGACGGCATAGACCCTGGTCTTATCGTATTTCAGCGGAATGTGCCGGCCCTGCTGGTCATCAACAACGATTCCCTTGATCCGGGCAACAGCCGCCTCATCTTCCCCGCTTTTTATGCGCAGGTCGATATGGATCAGGGGGATAATGTGATCCAGCTTGTCCCCTCAGGGGATTTTGATTTTTCCACCGCGGATAATATTTTTTACGGCTATGCTAAAGTGGTGGATGACATCAACAAGGTCAACATTGAAAAAATCAAGGCGGAAGTTTCAGACTTTGAAACCTTAATTTATCCCGAATCTTATTTTGAAGAAGCCGCCCGGAGCGACGGTATGAGCTGCTGCAATTAAGAAGGAGGAAAGAATGGCAGGCATTATCGCGGGTGTTGTTTTAATTTTGTTTTTGGGCGTTTTCCTGTTTTTTATCAGGAAAGTCGCAAAAATTCCCGATGGCATGATAACCGGTTGCTGTCGGGGCGGATCGGAATTAAAGCGCAAAGAGTAACAGGAGGGTGAAAATGGATTTCTTATTGAACCACTGGCATTGTATCGTTCCGGTGATTGCGATTGCGATTGCTATATTCTTACAGGGCCGGGGCAAGGCAAAAATCAGGAGTGAAAAATGAAAAGGTGTTTTAATAAAAACAAAGCAGTAGTTTTAACGGCGGTCTTGTTGATAATGGGTTCCGCCCTTTTTGCACAAAGCGGCCAGCTTAACGCGGTAAAACCAGCCATCGCCGACCGTGACCTCGTAATCCAGGTCTCCGAGATTACGGAAAATGCCGTATTCTATCCGGTGGACATTGAAGGAACCCGCCTTGAGGTGTTGGCGGTAAAGGCCCCGGACGGCACAATACGCACGGCCTTTAATACCTGTCAGGTCTGCTATGGTTCGGGCCGCGGGTTTTACAAACAGCAGGGGACGGTCTTGGTCTGCCAAAACTGCGGCAACCGTTTCCGCATGAGCCAGGTGGAAGTGCGGAGCGGCGGCTGTAATCCCGTGCCGATTTTTCCGCAGAACAAAACGGTGGCGGCTGATACCATTACCATTTCAAAAGGCTATTTGAAAGAGGCGAAGACGATTTTCGCCCGGTGGAAGAGAGGCTAAAAATACATGGAAAGTCAGACTTTAAGCATAGCCGGTATGACCTCTGCGGCAGGCTCCACGGTAACAATCCCCATAGGCGGTATGACCTGCGCCGCCTGTTCCGCCCGGGTTGAAAAGGCGATCCGCAAACTGGAAGGTATTGAAACCGCCACGGTGAACCTTGCCACGGAAAAGGCCACGGTGATTTACAATCCCCAGGCCCTGCGAATTTCCGCCATTAAAGAGGCGATTGAAAAAGCGGGATATAAGGCGCTGGACTTTTCCAAAGAAGGGGCTGTTGATGAAGACAAATTGCGGAAAGAGCGGGAAATAAAAATTCTCTGGAGAAAATTTATTACCGCCGCTGCATTGGCAGTCCCGCTCCTCTATATCGCCATGGTACCTATGATAAAATGGTTTAGCCTCCCTTTCCCTAAGGCGCTGGCCCCCATGAATTTCCCGCTGATCTACGGCCTGGCGGAACTGGTCCTCGTGATTCCTATCATCATTGCGGGAAATAAATTTTACACCGTCGGTTTCAAAAATCTTTGGCACCGCAGTCCCAACATGGACAGTCTTATTGCGGTCGGTACATCGGCGGCGGTGCTGTACAGCCTCTATAACATTTGGCAAATCGCCCAGGGCAATTTCCAGGCCGTAGATGCCCTGTACTTTGAAACCGCCGGGGTGATCATCGCCCTCATTCTATTGGGTAAATCCCTTGAGGCGGTGAGTAAAGGCCGTACCAGCGAGGCTATCAAAAAGTTAATGGGACTTGCGCCCAAGACGGCTATCATCATCGAAAATGGCGTTGAGAAGGAAATACCCATTGATGAAGTGATCCCCGGTGATATTATCGTGGTAAAGCCCGGCGCAAAAATTCCTGTGGATGGTGTGGTTGTCGATGGCCAAAGCGCGGTGGATGAATCAATGCTCACCGGGGAGAGTATGCCGGTGGATAAAAAATCCGGCGATAAGGTTTATGCCGCCACGATTAACGCTAACGGCGTTATACAGTTCCGGGCAGAAAAAATCGGCAGTGATACTGCATTGGCACAGATCATCAAGCTGGTGGAAGATGCTCAGGGGTCCAAGGCGCCCATAGCGCAGTTGGCGGATATTGTCTCCGGTTACTTTGTGCCTATTGTCTGCCTCATTGCGCTTGTCGCCGGCGCCGCATGGTTTATCACCGCAAGCGCAGGTCTTGTCACATTGCCCGCCGGGAAATCGGTCCTTGAATTTTCCCTTACTATTTTTATCTCAATACTGGTCATCGCCTGTCCCTGCGCCCTGGGCCTTGCAACGCCTACAGCGATAATGGTAGGCACCGGCAAAGGCGCGGAGAACGGTATTTTGATCAAAGGCGGCGAGGCTCTGGAAACCGCCCACAAAATACAGACTATTGTGTTTGATAAAACCGGAACCATCACCGAAGGGAAACCAAAAGTTACGGACATTGTTACCGTCAGCGGTATTGAAGAAAGTTATCTTTTGCAAATAACCGCCTCGGCGGAAAAGGGATCCGAACATCCCTTGGGGCAGGCGATAGTGAATGAAGCTGACGAGCGAAACCTCTCTTTATTCCCGCTGGAAGATTTTAACGCCATAACCGGACGCGGCGTTGAAGCGCGGGTGAACGGTCAAACAGCGCTCATTGGCAACCGTAAACTTATGGACGAGCGGGGCATCTCCCTTTCCTGCCTTGAGGCCGATTCGGATCGCCTGGCCAGTGAAGGAAAAACGCCCATGTATGTCGCCCTCGGCGGCTCACCGGAGGGGAAGATTGCAGGCATTGTAGCGGTGGCGGATGTTGTAAAGCCTTCCAGTAAAAAGGCCATTGAAAGCCTCCACAAAATGGGCATTGAGGTTGCCATGATCACCGGCGACAACAAAAAAACCGCCGCCGCCATCGCTAAAGAAGTGGGCATAGACCGGGTGCTTTCGGAGGTGCTGCCCCAGGACAAATCGGCCGAAGTGAAGAAGCTGCAGGACCAGGGCCGCAAGGTAGCTATGGTAGGAGACGGTATCAATGACGCGCCGGCGCTGGTGCAGGCTGACATCGGTATCGCCATCGGGAGCGGTACTGATGTGGCCATGGAAAGCGCCGACATCGTGTTAATGCGAAGCGATCTTATGGACGTTCCCACGGCTATCAACTTGAGCAAAAAGACGATTCGCAACATCAAGCAAAATCTCTTTTGGGCTTTTGGGTATAACGTGGTGGGTATTCCCATTGCAGCAGGTCTTTTGTATCTGTTCGGCGGGCCGCTTCTCAATCCGATATTCGCCGCCGCCGCCATGAGCATGAGCTCTGTGTCGGTGCTGACCAATGCACTGCGCCTTAAAACATTCCGGGCAAAGGAGAATCAATGAAAAAGTTTTCTGTTAAAGTAATTTTGCTGTTTTTTGTTTTGATACTGTTCACCATAATTTCCTGTGACAGGTTTGATGTGGTGGGAACAGGATCAATAAATGCTTTTGACAAACTGTTACAGCAAACCGCACGGCAGGTAAGGCCTGATGAAATGAACGGCGGCTGGTCGCTGGCGGCGCCGGATAGTATGGCACGATTTATCTGGAGCAAAAACTACGCCGAAAGCCCTCTGCATGACGTGATGCTTGAATTGGACGCCGCCCCTTTTCTTGCCGCCGGGCTTGATCCCAATAAACTCCCCGAAAATTTTGCCTTCTATGAAGGTAAGATTATGGTGGGAACAAAACTCGGGGAAGAAACGCTGAAATATTCAGGCGAAGTTACGCCCCTTGCTTCGTATGGGCAGATCGTAAAAAACAAAAGAAGCAGCATTGGCTATCATGCCGCGCTGGATCATTACGGCGTAAGCATAGGCGACGGCAATCTTTTTGAATGGGCCAAAGATATGAGTACCAATGACAAAGATATGGTTTTTGTTCTTAATCCTGAACCGTTTATTGCGGCAGGAGTTGACCCGGACAGAATTGAAGGCTGGGTTTTTGGCAAGGTTACGGTAGATGACGCAAACGGGAAGCCTGTACAGGTGGACAAAATTCTCAAACCGTTTAATGTGCTGTAAGGGAGGGGAAAAATCATTAATGCTTAAGGTTCTTATTGTCGGCGGGGTAGCCGGAGGCGCGACTGCCGCGGCACGGCTGCGCAGATTGGACGAACAGGCGGAGATCATTTTATTTGAGCGCGGGGAGCATATTTCATTCGCGAACTGCGGACTGCCCTATTACATCGGCAGTGTAATTGAGGAACGGGGCGAGCTGCTGCTCCAAACGCCGGAAAGCTTTCATGCCCGATTCAATGTGGATGTGAGGGTGTTCAGCGAGGTGACTGCCATTCATCCGGCAGAAAAAACGCTTGAAGTAAAAAATCTGCAAAGCGGCGGGATTTACACAGAAAGCTATGACAAACTGATTCTTTCCCCCGGCGCGTCGCCTATTCTTCCGGCGCTTCCCGGAGTAAATTTGCCCGGCGTATTTACCCTGCGCAATGTGGCGGATACGGACAGCATTAAGCAGTTTATTGAGAAAAACCATCCCAAAACGGCGGCGGTTATCGGCGGCGGATTTATCGGCGTGGAAATGGCGGAGAATTTAAAACATGCCGGGCTTGATGTCAGTATCGTGGAGATGTCAGAGCAGCTTATCCCGCCGCTGGATTATGAGATGGCCTGTGATGTTCATTCCCATCTGCGGAGAAATGACATTCATTTGTATTTGAACAACGGTGTGAAAGGAATTGGAAAAACACAGAACGGGCTGGCTATTCAGCTCGATAACGGTGAAATAGCCGCCGATTTGCTGATTATGGCGATAGGGGTGCGAACAGAAAGCGGATTGGCAAAATCGGCGGGGTTGAAAACGAATGAGCGCGGCGGCATTATCGTCAATGAGCATATGTGCACAAGCAACGAGGATATTTACGCTGCAGGCGATGCGGTGGAGGTTTTCGACTTTGTGACGGGGCAGCCCGGGATGATACCGCTGGCAGGTCCGGCAAATAAGCAGGGACATATTGCCGCCGATAACATCTGCGGAATTCCATCCCGCTACAAGAGAACACAAGGTTCAGCGGTTTTGAAAGCCTTTGATATGACCGCAGCTTCCACTGGCATCAATGAGAAAACAGCGAAAAGGCTGGGGCTGAATTACGATAAGGTGTATCTTTGGCTGGCCGGACACGCAGCTTACTATCCCGGTTCTAAATCAATGTCGTTGAAGGTGGTTTTTGAAAAGGACAGCGGCAAAATTTTAGGAGCGCAGATTGTGGGTTTTGACGGCGTGGATAAACGGGCGGATGTTTTGGCCACGGCGATTCGCGCCGGAATGACCGCCTATGACTTGATCGATTTAGAGCTCTGCTATGCGCCGCCCTTCAGTTCGGCAAAAGACCCGGTCAACATGGCAGGGTATGTGATACAGAATGTTTTGCAGGGACTGGTAAAAAACTTTCACTGGCATGATGTGGATAAACTCCCCAGGGACGGCAGTGTGACCTTGCTGGATGTCCGCACCCCGGGAGAAGTCCGTGCCGGAAAAATTGCCGGTTTTGTCAACATCCCACTGGACGATTTGAGGACACGAATGCGGGAATTTGACAAAAGTAAGCCTGTCTATGTCCACTGTCACAGCGGATTGCGCAGCTATATCGCCGCGCGGATTTTGATGCAGAACGGATATGAAGTGTACAATTTGAGCGGCGGGTATCGGCTCTATCAAGCCGTAATGGACAACCACGCTCATGTGTAAAAATTTCACAATGTTTGTTGATGATGGGTAAAAAATTCCCGTAAGTATCGCCAAAATCATCGGAAAAGCGGGGTTTTTGGGCGAATTCACCGGGTTTCAACTTGGCATGGTTTTTGCTAGTAAATAAGCAGGGCTGTAAGCCCGTGATGTCAAACGGATTTTTGGAGGTTTTATGATGAAGCGGAATGTGTTGTTTTTTCTGTTGGTCCTGGGAGCCGCCGTCATGGTTCCGGCGCAGGGGCGTGAGCGGGGACACAAAGGCATGGGCGGGTATTACCCACCCGTCCCGGTTTCTTCGGAAGAGGTGAAGTTGTCGGGCAATTTGACCATCGTGCAGGGGAGTATCGCCCTTAAAAGCGGCGGCGCAAATTATCTGACCCCCGGCCTTATGCGTTATGTGGGTTTTATTGACAGTCTTAAAGACGGGGCTGCGGTTACGGTTGAAGGCACCGTGATAACGGATCCCCGGAACACCGAAGTAAAAGCCCTGTACGTAAAAAAACTGAGCATAGGCGGGAAAGATTACGATCTGGCCCGGCCGGAGCGGACAATCACCGTGCCACAAAATCGGTTCCCCTTTGGCAGGCATTAGGACCGGTGCCCTTAGTAAAAAACCCCGCAGATATTCTGTGGGGTTTTTTTAGTCGCTAATGCCGTAAGCTTTAATTTTGTTGAGGATCGTCTTCCGGCTCACACCCAAAATTTCAGCGGCCTTGGTACGGTTGCCGTTACAACGGACAAGGGCGTCAAGAATGGTTTTTTTTTCAACATCTTCCAGGGAAGAACCGCCGCTTATGGATTCAATCGGAATTTTTTTCCGTGAAAGAAGGCCTATATCTTCCATGGTGATGGTGTTTCCTTCACAGTAAATCAGCGCCCGTTCAAGGATGTTTTCCAGCTCGCGGATATTTCCGGGGAAGGGGTATACAAGAAGACTATTCAGAGCTTCGGTGGAAAGCTTCGGCACAGGACAGCCCATACGCATACTGATTTTTGAAAGGAAACGTTCAGCCAAAAGGGGGATGTCTTCTCTGCGATCTTTCAAAGGGGGCATATTTATCCGCACTACATTGAGGCGATAGTAAAGGTCTTCACGAAAACGGTTTTCTTTTATCAATGTTTCCAAATCTTTGTTGGTTGCGGAAATGATCCGGGCGTTAACGGGAATATCCGAAACACCCCCCAGCCGCCTGACTTTTCTTTCCTGGAGAACCCGCAGAAGTTTTACCTGGAGGCTCATGGGCATTTCGCCAATCTCATCAAGAAAGATGCTTCCCCGGCCCGCCAGTTCAAAGAGGCCGTTTTTTCGGGCCGCCGCTCCGGTGAAGGCCCCTTTCTCGTGGCCGAAAAGTTCGCTCTCCATGAGGCCTTCGTGAATGCCGCCTATGTTTACCGCCACAAAGGGTTCGTTTTTTTCTGCGCTCCTCGAGTGTATTTCCCGGGCGGCTACTTCTTTTCCCGTACCGCTTTCGCCGGTAATAAGAACCGTGGCCCCCGATGCGGCGATTTTATCAATCTGCCCCGAAAGTTCCCTCATCATCGCCGTGTTTCCGACAAGAGAATTTTCCGTATTTGTAGTGCGTTCTTTTGCTTCGATCAAATTTTCCCGGCGTTTATTTTCCACCATGGATCGGATCTTGATAATAAATTCTGCCGGGTCAAAGGGCTTTACCAGATAATCTTTTGCTCCGGCTTTTAAGGCTTCCACCGCATCGGTGATCTGTCCGTGGGCGGAGATCATAAGCACGGGGGAAGAAGAAATGCCCCTTTGCTGAATAGTTTTCAAAACCTCCTGACCGTTTATGCCCGGCAGTTTTAGGTCCAGCACCACTGCGTCGAAACTTTCTTTTTCAATCTGCTCCAGAGCTTCTTCGCCGCTTGCCGCTCCCGTTGAATCAATTCCCTCAAGGCTTAAATATTTTTTCAGGGATTCCCGGATATTTTTTTCATCATCAACAATAAGTATTTTCATGTTTCGGCTTTTTCCTTTTCTACATATTCATTCACCGTGATCGATACCGTAACGCCGCCTGAATCACGGTTTTCCAGCTCTATCTTCCCGCCTGCAGCTTCAATAAAACGCCTGGATATACTGAGCCCTATGCCGGTGCCGGTACTCTTGCGGGTAAAAAACGGATCAAAGACCCTTTGGCGATCCTCTTCATTGACGCCCCGGCCCCTGTCGGAAACGGTAATCAAAAAAGCCTGCCCTGAAATACGGCGGATTGATGCGGATATTTCATCGGGAGGGCTTTCCGATTCCAGCGCATTACGGATAATATTTTCAAAAACAGAGCGTAAGCGATCCGGATCGAATTTTACTGATGTCTTTTGCAGAGAGTCTTTTTCCATAATATCCCTGCCGCAGAGACGCCGGGCGGTATCGGCGAGGAGCTCCGAAGCGTTCACCCGCTGGGGATTACCTTCGGGTTCCCGAAGGTAATCATTGACCCGGTAGGTCAGTTCCGAAAGCCGGCTCACCTCTTCTTCGATGATGCCGATCTCATCCTGCCCGCTGCCGGAAATAGTTTTACGCAAAATTCCTGTTTGCAGCCTTATTGAAAGGAGGGGGTTTTTTATTTCGTGGGCAAGAGTTCCCGCGGCGGTTCCCAGAACTACGAGGTTTTTTTGGGCCTCTATCTTTTCACGGTACTCCCGGTTACGAAGGTACAGATGCCGTATATAAAAAGATGCTCCCAGAATAACAATGCAGCAAAGGGGCAGCAGCGCCGCTGTAATGGTAATGGTTCGCCAATAGGGAGCATGGGTAATATCAACATAATAATATCTGCCCCGGCCCTGAATATTTGAAAAGGGAAATCCCTGCCGCATGCCCGGCGGCTGCGGTCTGTGGTGCATATCAGGCGGTGCGGGAGGTTCCATTCTGCCGGTATGTAAAACAAATTTTACCGAATGTTTTGTTTTATCCGGAATGGTATAACGGCCGAATCTGCCCCGGGGAATATTTTCCCGCAAAATATTTTCATCAAAAGTACCGGGGACTTTCCCCCAGGAATAAAGCAGGCTTAGATGATTGTCGTATACGGCAAAACCGGCGATCCGTTCCCGCAAAGTTGCGTTGGCCTCGATGGCGGAACCAAAATCATCATAATCCTGGAGGCCCGTAAAAAGCATATTGAAGAGCTGTTCATTTTCGTTATCCCGGATAAGCCGGGCCCTGTCCCTCATGCTCCAGATAATAAAAACAGCCAATGCCGAAAGGAGCAGGGCGGAGAATAGAGCCGCAAGGAATGACGATATTTTCACCTGTATTTTCATTGGAAAAAATTGACCCCTACCCATATTACTGCATAAGTCCGCGAAGTAATAGCTCCATCAAGTCCCCGGTGGAATCGAAACTTCCCAGGTTCCGCAGTGTCGAAAAGGCCTGGAGGAATTTATACCGGGCCCCGGCAAATGAATTCCGGTTAGTCCGCACCAAAGTTTCCGCGGTGGAAAGTTCCGAGGGGGATCTTTGGGAAAGCCTGAAGAGTTCCATCACATAATCAAAATGGCTCCGGGCATATTCCCAGGCTTTTCCGGCGGAGAGAATCGATCCTGCCTGCGCTGCAAGGTTAATCAGGATGCCTCGTAATTCCAGTTCCACCGAAGCTCCGGTGTTCAGGTAATTCAAATTAGCTTTGTCCAGGGCGATTTTGTTTTTCTCCACATTGGCCGCTGTGACCCAAAAGTCCAGGGGAACGGTGAGCGAAAGCCCAAGGCTGCCCGACACCGGCGCTATGCCGGATCCAACGGCATAGTTAAGCCCCGAGGAAAGGGATGCGCTCAGGCTGGGCAGATAGTCTTTTTTGGCCAGTTTAAGATTAGCCTCGGCGGATTGAAAATTAAGCCCCGCCTTCAATAAATCAGGATTACGTCCGGCGATCTCCTGCCAGAGAAAATTATGGAGGGCGTCAAGGGCGGAATCGTCAATAAGGGCAAGCTTCTGAAAAAGAATTTCATAGATTTCAAAATCAACCGGTTCCAAATCCGGGAGTTCTTTGAGCCCCGTCAGATCCAAAAGCCGCGCCCTGGCCATAGACAACTCCCGCCGGGCCTGATTTTTTGCGGTTTCCCGGGCTTCTTTTTCCGCCATAACTTCAAGATAATCCCCGGCGCTGATGTTTCTGTTTTGCATCCGTATCTCCGCCAGCGAAAGGCTTAAGGCCGCCGTCGCCAGAGAAGATTCCGCCGCATCCAGCGCCGCCGCGGCTTCCAGTGCCGCATAGTAATACGAGTCCGCGGTTTCCAGCACCATGAAATACGCCGCGAGAGTTTCTTTCCTCACCGTCTCCGAAGAAATTGCGGCGATGGATTTTTTTAAGGAAGTTATTCCCCCGTCATAAATGGTCTGCTTGAGTCCTATGCTGGCCCCTACCTTCAGGCTATCCTCTATGCTCTCCAGATTTGCCGAAGCGCTGGCCCCCAGAGACAGGCTGGGGAACATTCCATAGCCCTGGATTTTTTCATTTAATACGCTGCTTCGGAGGTCCAGATTATACTGGGCTAGTGTCCGGGAATTAGCCAGAGCCAGCGCCCGTGTTTCATCAAGATCCAATGCCAGAGCCCTATTATCAACAGCGTTCACTATCAATATGATAACCATCAAGAAAATTTTCCCCGCAAAAGCTTTCATCGTCATTTCCCCCTTATGGTTTTTTATTCATACCGCAATGCATCAATAGGATACAACTGCGCCGCTTTTCTGGCCGGATAGAAACCGAAAAAAATTCCCACCAGCGCCGCGAAAAGGGCCGATCCCGCGACAATTACCGGGCTTATGGAGGTGGGAATTCCCATGGCCGATAAAATTTTACAAACTAAAAACGCCATGGTTATACCGATAAAACCGCCCATAAGGCTCAAAATCACCGATTCGGTGAGAAATTGAAAAAGAATATCCCGTTTCCGTCCGCCCACCGCCATCCTGATGCCGATCTCCCGGGTCCGCTCGGTGACCGACACCAGCATGATGTTCATGATCCCTATACCGCCCACCAGGAGGGACACTCCGGCGATGGCGGCCAGCAGCGTTGTCAATGTTTTTGAAGTGGCCTGAGCCATATCGATCATATCCGCCTGATTCATAATATCAAAATCCGCAGCTGCGCTTTCGGCGATCTTGCGGGATTCCCGGAGGATCAGTTCCGCCT
Organism: Spirochaetia bacterium; assembly: GCA_025997615.1. Classification (GTDB taxonomy): domain Bacteria; phylum Spirochaetota; class Spirochaetia; order Treponematales; family Breznakiellaceae; genus BNUV01. The sequence goes on along the minus strand of BNUV01000022.1, from coordinate 29,540 downwards.
CCTTTTGAGCCGCCTCCATATACTCTTTGTTCACTACGCTCATGGTGATGGAATTGATGTCACGGGTATTGTTTAAACGGGTCATAGCCGTATCCAGGGGGACCATGATCACATCATCCTGATCCTGGCCGTTCATTCCCGCGCCTTTACTTTCCAAAAGACCTATAATGTTAAAGTAGACAGATCCAATCCGGACCTGCTGCCCCAAAGCTTCTTCGTCGCCGCCAAATAAATTTTTCGCCGTGGTACGTCCCAGCACCGCTACCCGGTTCCGGTCGGCGAGGTCTTCCTCATCAAAAAAAACACCTGAGTCCACCGGCCAGCTCCGGGCGATGAGGTAATCCGGCTCCACCCCCTGAATCTGCACCGATGAGTTCCCCTGAGTACCCACCGCGTTAAAAGTGCCCTGGGTTACCCCGGAAATCGCGGCGGCATAACTGGCCTCGTCTTTAAGTTTTTTCACATCGGCCTTGGTAAAGGCGGCAAAGCGGAACTGCACATTCGCGCCGCTTCGGTTGATGGTCCGCCGGGCCATGATACTTAACAGGTTGGTTCCCATGGCGGAGATCCGCGATTCTATGGCCCGTTGTGATCCTTCCCCCAGGGCCACCATGATAATCACCGAACCCACGCCGATAATTACCCCCAGTGAAGTAAGAAGGCTCCGCATCCGGTTACGAAGGATAGACCTGAAACAGGTATACAGTAGTTGTGCAAGGTTCACGACGCAGCCTCCGCCAATAAGGCATGGTCTTTTTTCCATGCTGCCAGATCGTCCAGCGCGCTGCGTCTTTCCGTCACCGGCTTATCGGAAACCAATTCTCCGTCCCGCAGGGTGATGATCCTTTTGGTGTAGGCCGCCAGTTCCGGCTCATGCGTTACCATAACAATGGTTTTCCCCCGGCTGTTAAGCTCCTGAAAAAGTCCCATGATCTCCAGCGTCATCCCCGTATCCAGATTTCCCGTGGGCTCATCCGCCAGAATAAAAGCGGGATCGTTCACCATGGCCCGGGCGATAGCCACCCGCTGCTGTTGTCCGCCGGAAAGCTGGGAAGAATAGTGATCCATCCGTTTCTCAAGGCCCACTTCCCGCAGGGCCCTGGCGGCCCGCTCTTTCCGATCTCCGGCGGTCTGCCGTTTTTCCTCTTTTTCCCGGCGGCGGTAAAACAGGGGAAGCTCCACATTTTCCAGCGCCGTGGTGCGGGACAAAAGATTGAATGACTGAAACACAAAACCAATTTTCCGGTTTCTGATGTAGGCAAAAGTGTCCGGGCTGGATGTTGAAGTTTCAATATTGTCCAGTGTGTAGGTTCCCTCACTGGGTTTGTCCAGGCATCCTAAAATATTCATCAAGGTTGATTTTCCCGATCCCGAGGGCCCCATGACAGAAACAAATTCTCCGGCATCGGCGGAAAAATCCACGCCCCGCAGGGCCCGTACCACCACCGCTTCTTCTCCCTGCTTTCCTTCCATCTTGTAGATCCGTTTGATCCCCCGCAGCTCTATCACCGTGTTAGGCATTAAATTTTCTCCCGTAAAATGATCTGCATTTTTTCGAGGTCGAGAGTGGACAGGATCTCTGTATTGGTACCGTTAGTGATACCGGCCTGTACCCGCATCACCTCGAGTTTGCCTTCGCTGTTAAGGTACCAGAGATTTTTCATGACAATTACATTCGCCGCCTGGGCATTTGATCTTCCGCCCTGCTGATTTCCCGGAGCCGTTCCCCGTGCCCCGCCGCCGGGACCTCCCATGGGCCTGACTCCCGGTCCGCTCGACCCGACAAGCCCGGCGATACCGGTTCCCGTCTGTGTCTGCGCCTGAGGAGCGGAGCTCTGGGTAGTTTTTGTTTGGGCCCGGGCCTCTATGGCGGCCTTTTGCTGATCTTCATCCATGTTTTTTAACCCAGCGTTAAAAACCATCTCCGCAATTTCGACGGCGCCGAGGCCGGTAGGTTGATACCGCAGGGCGGCGTTAGGCGCCATAAGAATGTTTTCTCTCTGCTCCACAATAAAATCCACCGCGCAGGTCATCCCCGGCAGAAGGGTTCCGTCACGATTTTCCACATTGATAATCACCGTGTAGGAAACCACATTGTTCTGAACCGTGGGCACCATCCGCAGCGTTTCCACCACCCCGGTAAAATTTCGCCCCGGTAAACTTTCCAGCGTAAAGCGCACCGGCTGTCCCTTGTGTATTGAGGCTATGTCCAGTTCGCCCACAGCGGCTTCTATCTGCATCTCCTCGAGATTTTCCGCCAGTGTAAAAATGCTCGTGGAACTGCTGTTGGAGCTGTCCACCACCGTATCGCCCACGCTGATATTCCGTTCCAGCACTATGCCATTGATAGGACTGGTGATATACGCATATTGATTGATCTCGGTTTCAATGACCCGGAGGCTCGCCTCCGCCGCGGCCAGCTCCGCCCGCTGAATATCCAAAGTGGTTTTGGCGCTGGTGAGTTCGTATTCGGAGATAAGATTTTTATCCGCAAGTTTCTTCTGGTTCTGAAAATTGAGATTCTGCAATTCGTAGTTGGCCCGGGCCTTTACCACGGACGCCATCTGTTGTTCCCGCTGAAGACGGAGCATATCGGTGTTAAGTTCCGCCAGCACATCCCCTGCTTTGATCTGCTCATTGTAATCGGTAAAGATCTTTTCGACCTTGCCGCTCATGCGGGGCAAAACCTTAACGGTGGACACCGGATTCAATGTGCCTGTGGAGCTGACCGTTTTTTCCAGGGACCCCCGGCTGACGGAGCTAAACTCATAGGTTTTTCCACCGTTCCCTTTTTTTACCCCGCAGCCCGAAAGCAAAAAGCCCGGGACAAGGGCGGCCATCAAAATAAATTTTGTCAAAATGATTTTTCTACTCATAATTCTATTGGTAGCAAAAACCGTGCCAAGTCTTATTTGGCCCCAAAAGGCCCTTTTTGTTGTATTTTACCCACCTTTAAGCCCCAATAACGGGTAATCTTTACGCAGTTTGATGAGGTGTAAAAATTTTACGCATCCGAATCAATGTCAAAACCGAGGATTTACAGACCATCCGGCGGGGAATATACTATGCAAGGGAGGCCCCTATGCTCAAATTTGAAGAAGAAAAAGATAAGCTGACCAAAAAATTATCGGAACAATATTCCAGAAGCTCGGTAACCATGGAAGAATACGAGCGGCTCCTGGAATATATAAATAAAATCGAAACAAAAAAAGAAATAAGTATTATCGAAAAAATAATAGATGAAAACAACGAAGATATGGTGCCACAGACGGCGATACTGCAGCCGGCGGGAAAACATATGTCAGTATTTTCATGGCGTGCCTCAACGGTAAAATCTGTAAATGAAAGATATTTCACCCTGTTTGGCGCGCATCAGATAATTGTGGATGATTTACCCAAAGGCCGGACCGTGTTAAATGTAAAATCAGCATTTGGCTTAACGGAAATAATCCTGCCTAAAAATGTAAAAATAACAACCAGGGTCAGGCCTTTTTTCTCAGGGATTTTTATGCCCTGGGCGGCGGGTGAAATTGATATTGACGCTCCTGAATTATACATAACCGGAAAAGCGCTTTTCTCGAATATCACCATAAAAAGAAGGGATTGAGACAGCTAAATTGAGAATTACTGGGTAAGGTCAAAACGCCGCTTTTCCGCCCAGAGCCCCAGGGCAGGGTTGGGGATAAAAAAGATTTTCTCGCCGTCGCAGAGGGTATTCCAGCCGGTTTTTAGTGAATCGATGTTGTACCTTGACTGCGCTTCTTTCAGATCGCCCCAGGAAAAACCTGCCGCCTCAATGTCGGTTTTTGAAAGAGCCTTGCCGGGGCAGTAGCGGATATTGAAACGGCCTTCGCTCGATCCATGGATCAGATGGGCGGCGGCACCGAGGCTGGCCCCCAGCTCTGCATCCCGGGAAACTTTTTCGAGGATCTCTTTCCGGGGCCGGTAGCCGTGTTTGCGGATCAACGCATCCACTTCCAAATCTTCACCAAAACGTTCAAGGCCCGGCGCCAAAATTAAAAGCTCCCCGCCGTCCGCCATGGCCATGCGGGTACGGTAAATCGCCTTGTTCCCCAGCCATGTGGTACGGAACTCTTCGGGTTCCAGGTAGACCACAGCCTTTTGGATGGGCTCATCCAGAAGATCAACATTGACTTTGCGGGAAAGGGCGGCGGCTTTTTCAAAACATTCACGGCCAAAGCCGATAAAAAGACCCCGGACCGCCGGCCCCCCGGCTTCATTTTCACCGGTCCGTGGTCCCATCACGGTTAAAACCCAAAGAACCGGCGGCAGTTGATCACCAAAACGACGGAAGCCTTCATCAAAGAGAGCGCGGACCGGTGTGTTGATACGGCCCATCATCCGCTCCATGCCGTAGGCGGCCCCGGCGAAATGGCTCTTGTCTATGGCCTCTTTGCCGCCGGCCCCCACAAAAAGATTTTTTGTATGATTGGCCATACCGGCAACTTCGTGGGGCACCACCTGGCCTATAGAAATTATCAAGGAAAAACCGGCATCTTTCTTCAAAAGTTTATTTATCTGTACAGGCCAGTCGTAACGTACCGCACCATCGGAAATTTTTTCAACAAAGGCGGATTCAAGGCGGCCCAATTCGCTTACATCATTCCGCCAATGGTGAACGAGAAATTTTTCTTTAGGCGTTTTTGGAAACATCCGTTCCCGTTCGAGCGCTGTCAGCGGTATATGTGTACCGAGAGCGGGCAGCACCGCCCCCAATCTGCCGGAAAGCTCCCGGGCGGCAATGTCGGTAAGAAACCCCGCCCGGGAATGGAACCGGGTTATGTCCGGCGGCAGAATAACTACCGGCCCGGCATTGTTGACATCCGAAAGAGCCTGCCCCAGGGCGGAGGAAAAAAGATCATCCAGCTCCCCGCCGGAAATATCCATATCCGTACCGCCCCGGGCCAGGTAGGTTTTATCCATCACAAAAACTATTTACTGTCGAACTTGTTTACCATCATGGCCGGCTGATGGGTGGCGTCCAAAGTATCACGCCAAAGGTTGCCTTCCGGGTCCACATGGCTGCGATGGGAAACCGCCGCGCTCATGGGCAGATGGACAAATTCGTTATTCACCAGGCCGATGATCACCTTGGTCTTCCCCGCCATGGCCGCATGAACCGCCGCATTACCCAGCCGCTCGCAGTAAATGGAATCGCTGGGGATGGCCGGCGCCGAACGGATCTGGTAGCTGGGATCGATGTATTTCAGGTTGATCTCCATCTTTTTTTCGTCAAAATGTTTCTGTATCCGGTCCCGAAGGTAGGTGCCCACATCAGCAAATTTAAGATTGCCCCCGGCGTCGGTTTTCTTTTCGGTGATAAGCTGCTCCTGCATGGCCCCTTCGGCCACTATCACCACGGCGTGTTTCCGGGTCACGATCCGCTTTTCCAGATGGGCAAGGAAGCCGTTGTAGCCTTCCAGATTAAAAGGCACCTCGGGGATCAAAACAAAGTTGACCTCGTGGCTGGCCAGGGCCGTATGGGCGGCGATGTAACCCGATTCCCGGCCCATGAGTTTCACAAGGCCAATGCCGTTGATTTGGGAACTGGCCTCCATGTGAGCGGAAGCGACGACGCCCACCGCCTTATCCACCGCCGTGTCAAAACCAAAGGACTTCTGCAAAAAGGCAAAGTCGTTATCAACGGTTTTGGGAATTCCCACCATCGCTATCTTGAGCTTCCGTTTTTCAATTTCGTTGGCAATATCCAGCGACCCCCGCTGGGTGCCGTCTCCGCCAATGGTAAAAAGTATGTTCAGGTTGAGCTGCTCCAGGGCGTCCACGATTTTGGCCACTTCCTTGCCGCCTCCCCGGGCGGAACCCAGGTAGGTGCCCCCCAGTTTGTGTATATCATCAACCGCATCGGGCTCCAGTTTCCGGGGCTCGTAGGAATATTCCGGCAAAAAGCCCTTATAGCCGTAGCGGATGCCGGAAATACGCTTAACCCCGTAACGGTACCAGAGGCACCGCACTACGGCCCGGATAACATCGTTGATCCCCGGACAGAGGCCGCCGCAGCTCACTATCCCCGCATGGACGTGCTGGGGCATGAAGTAGATCATCTCCCGGGGCCCGGCGCATTCCAGAATCTGTTCCCGTTTTATCGCCGTCTGAGCGCCGGGTTTTACCCCTGTTTCCAGCCGGATAAACTGATCCTCGGTGACATAGTTGGCAATCATATCACCCTGAACCGTCGACATGACAATCGGCGACTTGATATTCCTTTTCCCCAATTCCTCAATCGTAAAATCGAACGTTCCGCTCATGGATTCCCCCTGTTTCTTGGTACTCCCAGTATAATGCACCCAGCGTACTTGTACTAGTGTGGGATAATCAGTATATTATCTTATATAGGAGTAATAATTATGTTGGAAGATCAGATAAAAACTGCCCTGAACGATGTGCGGCCTTCCCTTCAGGCCGATGGCGGCGATGTGGAATTTGTGTCCGTGGGGGATGATGGGACGGTCTCCCTGAAGCTCACCGGCGCCTGCGGCGCCTGCCCCATGGCCCAGATGACGCTGAAAATGGGGATCGAAAGTTATCTTAAAAAAGAGGTTCCCGAGGTTACATCGGTCGTCGGGGTTTAATCCCGCCGTTCAGGATGGCCCTTTCTCCCAATTTATTTCTCCCCGTTGATTCAGCCGGTCTGGATGAACGGGGTTGGGATCGCTGTGATTTTATATTCGTTTCCGCCGATGCCTATGTGGATCATCCCGGTTTTGCGGCGGCCCTGATAGGCCGTGTTCTGGAAGATGCCGGGTTCCGGGTGGGCATTATCCCCCAGCCCGACTGGAAAAACCCCGCTTCGTACGGTGTTTTGGGGCGACCCCGCCTGGCTTTTCTGGCAGGGGCCGGAAACATGGATTCCATGGTGGCCCACTACACGGCGGCCCGGAAACCCCGTTCCGAAGATGCCTATTCGCCGGGGGGCAAACCGGGTTTCCGCCCCGATCGGGCCCTTTTAAAATACGTTGAAGGTATCCGTTCCGTTTTTAGTGATGTAGTGGTCATCATAGGCGGCATTGAAGCTTCCCTGCGCCGTTTTGCCCATTACGATTACTGGTCCGACAAGGTCCGCCGTTCTATTTTGCTGGATTCCAAGGCCGACATTCTGGTCTACGGCATGGGGGAAAAGCCCCTGTTGGAGATAGCCCGCCGCCTGGCCGCCGGTGAACCTGCCGAAAACGTGCCTGGCACCTCTGTGCGCTCCAATGCAGCCCCGGAAGGGTGCATCCGCCTCCCCGATTACGAGGCCGTCCGGGGGAAAGATCCCGCTTCGCTCCGCCTATATGCCGAACACTTTATGATCCAGAAGCTGAACGCCGATCCTGCCACGGCAAAACCGCTGGCGGAGTTGAGCGACGGCGGCCGGTGGGTTATTCAGAACCCGCCTGCCTTTCCTCTGTCGCAGGCCGAGCTGGACCATGTGTACGAGCTGCCTTTCCTCCGCCGGGCCCACCCGATGTACGATGCCGCCGGGGGCATTCCCGCCGCAAAGGAGACGGCTTTTTCCCTGGTTTCCAGCCGGGGCTGTTTCGGGGGCTGCTCCTTCTGCGCCATCACCTTTCACCAGGGCCGGGCGGTAACGGGCCGCAGCCGGGAGAGCCTTCTCCGGGAAGCGGCGGTATTGACGGAGATGCCGGACTTCAAAGGCTACATCCACGATGTCGGCGGCCCCACGGCCAATTTTTACACGCCCCCCTGCGAGCGGCAAAAAAAAGGAAGTTTCTGCCCGGAAAGAGAATGTCTCTGGCCGGAAATTTGCCCCCAATTAAAGGCGGATCACGGCCCCTATCTGGAGCTTCTTGATGCGCTTTCAGGAAACAGCCAAAAAATAAAAAAAGTTTTTATCCGCTCCGGCATCCGTTATGATTATATCAACCATGATAAATCTTGCGGGAAAAAATTTCTGGAAACTCTTTGCCGCCGCCATGTCAGCGGCCAGCTCAAGGTAGCGCCGGAACATACTGTGCCCAGGGTTCTTGCCGCCATGGGTAAGAATACCGGCGAGGCTTACGAACAATTCAGAAAAGATTTTGCCGATGTCAACAGTCGTTTGGGGCTCAAACAATATTTGATTCCCTATTTTATTTCCGGCCACCCCGGCTCAACCCTGGAAGATGCTGCGGATCTGGCCCGTTATTTGAAGCAGACCGGTTTTGTCCCCGATCAGGCGCAGGACTTTTACCCCACGCCGGGAACGCTCTCCACGGTGATGTACCACACGGGCCTGGACCCCCGGACTATGGAACCGATTTATGCGGCGAAGGGTGAACGGGAAAAAAAGCTCCAAAAGGCGCTGCTCCATTTTAACCATCCGGAAAACAAAACGCTGGTAGAAGAGGCCCTGAAAAAAACAGGGAGAAACCATGTTTAAGTTTTTTGACGGAGCGGCTGTCTTTTTTGCCGTGGCAGTGACCATTGCCAGCGCTATGGTGGTATACAGTGGCAGCGGTAGTGAAACACAGGTCCGCATTTCGGGAGCCGGCGGCCGCTGGATCTTCCCCCGGAAATCAAGTACGGCCCGCGAAACAATTACCGTAGAGGGGCCGCTGGGGGAAACCGTGGTGGAGCTGCACGATGGAAATGCCCGGGTTCTTTCGTCCCCCTGCGCCAACCAGACCTGTGTGTCCGCCGGAACTATCCGCCGCCCCGGTCAGTGGCTGGTCTGCCTGCCGAATAAAGTTTTTGTTTCCATATCGGGATCGGGAATAGAAGATGGCGTTGACGATTCCACCTGGTAGCGCTGCAGGCCGGGGCAGCCGGACACAGGCCCTGGCAATTCTGGGAGCCTGCTGCCTTTTTTTATCCGCCCTGGAATACCTTATCCCCAAACCGCTGCCTTTTATGCGCATAGGACTGGCCAATGCGCCGCTGCTTTTGGGCCTGGACATTTTGAACCCGCCATCGTTCATTCTTTTGGTATTGATAAAAATTTTTGGCCAGGCCCTGCTCACCGGATCCCTTTTTTCGTATATTTTTCTCTTCTCTTTTACCGGAACCGTTCTTTCCGCGATAGTGATGTACGGCCTGCGTAAAATTCTGGGACAAAAAATAACCGGCCTCATTGGCATAAGTGTCCTGGGGGCGTTGATTTCCAATGCATCACAAATAGCCCTGGCCCGTTATTTTATTTTCGGGGAACAGGCGTTACTTCTGCTTCCCCCGTTTTTGGGAGCAGGAATTATTACGGGTTTTGCATTGGGCATTTTCTGCGAAAAATTTATCAGCCGTTCCCGCTGGTACAAGATGCAGCCATCTTTCCCGGATACTGTTCCCGCAGAATCGCCTGAAACAGCCCAGACTGAGACAGCCCGGGCTGAAAAATGGGACCGGCTTTTTGGCGGCGCTGAGCTTTTTATCGCAGGTCTTCTCATGGCCGTTTTTTTCCTGCTGAATAATTCCGTCCCCCTGCGGTGCGTCCAGTTTTTGTTTTTCTTTTTTTTGGCCATGCTATCAGGAAAAAAAACCAATCCCCTCGTCACTTTTTTTATCATGCTGATGATAGTTCTCGTCAATCTTCTCGCCCCTTACGGCAAAATATTAGCCCAATGGGGACCGTTAAAAATCACCGCCGGAAGTCTCGAAGGCGGTATACGCAAGGCCCTTACGCTGGAAGGGCTTATCATGCTCAGCGCCGCAGTTATCCGCCCTCAGGCAGGAACAAAACTCAGGCTTCCGTTTTTTTTAAAGCCCTTGAGCGATCTGCTGGGCGAATCCTTCCGGCTGCTGGAAAAACTCCGTGCCAGACAGCGCCCCCGCAAAGCCAAAGACATTATCCCCTGGCTGGATAACACCCTCCTGTCCCTTGATGATGACGCTCCGCCTGAGGCAGTAAAAAGTGAGGCCCTCCCGCAAAAAACGCCGCTCAAATGGTTTTTGCTTTTGGCAATGGTGTTGTTTGTGGCGGCTGTCCATATGCTATCAGTGTTACTGTAGTGGTAAATTATCTGATAGATTTATCCTGCATATCCAAAAGTAAATTTATCTGTTTCAAAATATAATCCTGAAACGGCGGATTCAGCTCTTTGTACAGGCTGACCAGCTTGGTAAATTCCGCATCGGGGTCCCGGTTAAATAGTTCCCCCTCGCCGGTTCTCAGCCATTTTTCGCTTACCATAAAAGAGGAACATATCAGCTTGACGATCCGGTTGTTGACCTTTCGTTTTTCTACTTCCACCCCGGCCAGGTATCCTGAGGAAAGGGAGAGCACTCTGGAAAACTGCACCTGTGATAATTTTAACGCTTCACGAACTATTTTGATGCGGCGGTTTACTGTTACTAAATTGTCTTCGTTCATTCATCATTATTTTACTCAACAAAACAAAATTAAGAAAATACTCTCATAGCTTAAGTAATTATCCAAGGGAGGATGTTTTTTGACTAACAACGATAATATACCACTGGAGATTAAAAAAATCCGGCAGCATTACCAGCCATTTGGTTGATAACGCCGCCGGCGTTTGTTATTTCCCGCCCAGATAAATACGCATTTTGTAAAGGCCCGGGCGTACCCGGTATTCCTGCCGGGTATCGGGGCCGCAGGTTGCGGTTCCCACGCCCCGCTGGGCTGCATCAATATTCAAGGTGTAGTAGCCTTTTTCACCTTTGGATGTATCTTTCAGGTCGGGGGTGTGAAAAGCGTTCAGCAGATTTTCCTGGGTGTAGCGGGAAAGGCTCATGTTCAGGGGCGTATCGCACCATACGGAAAGGCTCCCGGCCCCGCCTTTTTTTTGCAGGGTAAAATTACGGACAAAGCTGCGGTTGCCGTTTTCCTGGGGCATCACATAGGGCGTTTCCATTTCTTCCACGGTATGCTGATAGCGGCCCAGGAAGGCCCCGGCCAAACGATCCGGGTAAGATTCATCGGGACCGGCGCCGAACCAGGAGACATCGCCATAGGCGGCGCTCACCGGGGCGGTAATTCCCACCTTGGGCAATTCGGGCAGCGAAGGATCCAGATCGAACACCGCCTCAATGATGAAAGGCCTGCCACCGGAGGCGCCCTTGACCGTTACCAGTGTATAGGTGCCCAATTTTACATTCCGCAAATTTTCCAGGGCATTGGGTCCGGGCAAAAGCGCCGCTGTATACCGCAGTGCATCATAGCCTTCCCAGCTGATTTTTTCGGTTTTTTCTTCCACGGTGCGCAGGTGGAGCAGATCGTAATCCAGCCAGGGAAACATGGCTTTGTCGCGGAAATAAAACGCCGCCTCCGGAATATGCCGGAAGGGGATAACGGTTTTTAGCCCGTCGTTTTCGGTGGGCGCCCTGAAGAGGGACGGCCGGAAAGATGCGGCAAGCTGCTCTGCGTCAGTAAAGGCTGCGGGGGAAAGAACCGCCGCTTCGGGGGCCGTAACGGAAAACCGCGCCGGCTCATCTTTAAGAATACGTTCCGCCTGGGAAATAAGCTGCCCGGCCTTGGCCCAGGGCGTATCGTTCTTCAACTTAAAATCCGCATGGATATACACGGTCCCTCTGCAGGCCGGAAGGTTAAATCCTTCGGGCGGCTTAAAACTGATCGTCGTGGATTCGCCGGGACCCAATGCGGGCAGGGGGAAATTACCCCCGGCAAGAATGGTCTGTGCCTCCTTGCCGGAAACGGGGGTATCCTGAATCAGATGCCATTCCAAAACCAAATGGTCGAGGCCGGAAAAATCGTGGCGGTTTTCCAGAATAAAATCCCAGAGTTTCCCCTCCACCGCTTTGAGCCGCACCGGCGCGTGAACCTGACGGCATTCGGTCATGCCGGGCTTTACACTTTGATCCGGCAGAATAAGGCCGTCAACAATAAAATCAAAATCCGAAGGCTCATCGCCAAAATCGCCGCCGTATTTCCAGTATTTCTGCCCGTCCACGGTGTAAGCCTCAAGGCCGTGATCGATCCATTCCCAGATAAACCCGCCCTGGAGGCCGTGGTGGCTTTCGATGGCCTTCCAGTAATCCTCCAAACTGCCGTTGGAATTTCCCATGGCGTGGGAGTATTCGATCATGATCAGGGGCCGGTGGTCCTCCCGCTGTTTGGTAAAATCCGTGATGAGCTCTATCTGCGGATACATGGGGCCGATGATGTCGGTAAGCTCTTTGCTGCGGTTCAGGGAATCCAGGGTAAAGCCGCCCTGTCCTTTCACCGGGCGTATGGCCCCTTCATAATTTATCAGCCTTGAAGGATCGGCGCGGCGTATCCAGGCGCTCATCATGTTATGGCTGGCCCCGTCCCCGCTTTCATTTCCCAGGGACCAGATAATTATTGAAGGATGATTTTTATCCCGCTCCACCACCCGCTGAACCCGTGAAGAATAGGCGTAACTCCAGGCCGTATCCCAGCAGAGCTGATCATAAAAAGCATGGTTTTCGATGTTCGCCTCGTCCACGAGGTATATACCGTAGCGATCACAAAGATCGTACCAGCGTTCATCATCAGGATAATGGCAGGTGCGGACCGCATTAAAATTGTGCGTCTTGAGAAGTTGTATATCTTTTACCATTGCCGCGGTGGAAAGGGTCTTGCCGGTTTTTTCGTCATGCTCGTGGCGGTTTGCGCCTTTGATGTAGACCATTTTTTCGTTGATAAGCAGTTCCCGGTGGGCGATCTTCACCGTGCGGAAACCCGTTAAAAAAGCGGCGCTTTCGATGGGCTTGCCGTCCCGGCTGATGCTCACCACAAAAACATAGAGGTTGGGTTTTTCGTGGGACCAGATTTGCGGATTGGGCACCTGTATTTCAGCCTCCGCCCGATTGGAGTTTACCCGGTAATTACAGGCAAAGCTGATGCTGCCCCTGGCCGCCGCCCCTTTTTTGATCGCCTCCGCCGCCAGTTTTTCCGCATCGCCCCGGCTTCCCGGCAGTGTAAAGGGATAAATCGCATAATCAATGATAAAGGGACTTCCCGCATTAAGGGTCGAGGGCTCGTTGCCCATGCTCCGGCTTTCGGGCAGGTTGCCCCCCAGGGTTAAACTCATGTCGAGTTTACCCTCCAGATCGCCGGGGCAGGCCTTTACATCTTTAATGAAACAATCGGCGGTGGAATAAAGGAACACGCTGCGGTGAATACCGCCGTACCACCACTGATCCTGATCTTCTACATAGCTGGCATCAGAATATCTGATCACCTTAATACAGATAAGGTTTTCACCCTCTTTCAGATATGAGCTAATGTCAAACTCGGAAGGAAGCCGGGTGTCTTTGCCGGCCCCCGCAAATATTCCATTTACATAAAGAAGAAAACAGCTTTCGGCGGAACCGATATGAAACACGGTGCGGCGATTTTTCCATTCCGCCGGCAGCGTAAAAGTGCGGCGGTAAAGTCCCGTGGGATTGTGCTCCGGCGCTTTTGGCGGCTGGGCCTGGAAGGGCATCTGTACATTGGTGTAGTGGGGCTTGTCGTAACAGCCCTCGAAACGATCGTTGCCCCCCTGCCGCGTCCAGGTGCCTGGCACCTTAATATCACCCCAGTTTCCGTTGATGTTGGTATCGGCCTTGCCGCCGTTTTTTTGGGGCGAAAAAGCTGGTTTGGCCCACAAAGGCGTGGTTAAATAGCCATCTGAAGCCCCATCATCATCATCTCCGGGATTTTCCAGCAGCTTGAAGGTCCACGATCCGTCCAGCCCCAGGTAGAGGCTGTTTTTCGCAAAGTCCGGATACTCAGGCCCCGCGATAACATCGGCCAGAGCCGCTTCCGGCGTGGAAAAAGGCAAAAGGGGACTGCGCATGGGCAGACGGTTAATTTCCTGAATTTCGGGATTTTCCCAAATGGGAGCAATGGTATATGTTTTCATAAGATCAGCATAGGACTGAAAATTATCTCCGTCAAGAGATTTTCCCCGTCAAAGATTTTTTTCTTGACAAAAAGAATAGCAGTATATATAATAAAATACTCACAGGTATTACCGATCCGTTATAGTGATCGGAAAATTTTTATAAGGAGAGTTTCATGAAAAAACGTTTTATTCCTTTTGTGTGTGTGCTGCTTCTCGGCCTTGCGGCATTGTTCATTGCGGGATGCAAACCCAAAGAACAGGCTGCCGGTCCGGTGGATCCCAATGCGCCGGTACAGCTTCTGGTATGGTGCTGGGACCCGAACTTTAACGTCTTTGCCATGCGCGAAGCGGAAAAGGTCTACAAGAAGGATCATCCCAATGTGAGCCTGGATGTGCAGGATATCACTGCTATTGAAGAAAAGCTCATCACCGCCCTTTCGGCCAACGAGACCAGCGCCCTGCCGGACATTATCCTTCAGCAGGATAACAGTATTCAGAAATTCGTGACGAATTTCCCCAAGGCGTATCTTCCGGTCAACGGCAAGGTGGACCTGAGCAAATTCGCCCAGTTCAAACTGGACGTGGGCAACGTAAATGGACAGAACTACGGAGTGCCCTTTGATAACGGCGCCACCGCTTATTTCCTCCGTTCCGATTTTATCGAACAGGCCGGTCTTAAAGTATCGGATTTCAACGATATCACCTGGGCTGATTTTGTCCGGCTGGGCAAAACCGTAAAGGCAAAAACCGGTAAAGCCCTTCTTTCTTATGTGGCCGGCGGGGGCGACATCATCCAGCTTCAGCTCCAGGGTTCCGGCTCCTGGCCTTTCGATGCCCAGGGCAAGCCTTACATCAAAACCAATCCGGTGGTAAAAGAGATCATCAATACCTATAAAGAACTGATCACCTCAGGCGTCCTTCTGGAAGTCCCCGACTGGAACTCCTATATCGCCGGTCTGAATAACGGTACGGTGGTGGGAACCATCCAGGGCTGCTGGATCATCGGGAGCATCACCCCCGCCACGGATCAGGCCGGGAAATGGTCCATGGTGAATACACCCCGGTTCGGTAATATTCAGGGTGCTTCAAACTATTCCAGCCAGGGCGGTTCCGGCTGGATGGTCATGGCCCATACCAAAAAAGCCGATGTGGCTTTTGACTTCCTGGACAAGACCTTCGCCGGCAGCGTGGAATTCTACGAGACTATTCTGCCTTCCGCCGGTGCTATTTCCACCTGGCTTCCCGCAGCGGATTCCCCCATCTACAGCCAGCCCCAGAGCTTCTTCGGCGGCCAGAAGATCTACGAAGAGCTGATGGATTTTGCCAGCAAAGTCCCGCGGGTTAAGTACGGTGTCTATAACTATGAAGGCCGGGACGCCATCGGTCATGCCCTGCAGGCCGTTCTTGCGGGGACCAATATTGACGATGCGATCTCCGCCGCCCAGCAGGAAGTAGAATTCCTGATGAACCAGTAGAATCTGTTTTTAGAGGGGAAGGGCAAACGCCCTTCCCTTTATTTTTTTCGAGGAGGCCTGCATGAAACCCCTTCAACTGGAAAAGAAATATGCCCTCTGGGGCTGGCTCTTTATCGCTCCCGCCACAATACTTATTGCCTGTTTTTCCTTTTTGCCGATGTTTCAGGCGGCGGGTCTTTCCTTCTATTCAGGGATCGCCAACAATCTCCGCTTTAATGGAGGGCGGAATTATCTCCGGCTCCTGCAGGACAACCAGTTTAAAAAATCGGTGGCCAATGTTTTTACCTACCTGATTTTCCAGGTGCCCATCATGCTGGTCTCCGCCCTTATTCTGGCCTCAATTTTGAACAGTAAAAAACTTCCCGGTAAAGAATTTTTCAGAACATTGGTTTTTTTGCCCGTGGCTACGTCCCTGGTGGCAACCGGCATCATTTTCCGTTCCCTGTTTTCT
Organism: Spirochaetia bacterium; assembly: GCA_025997615.1. Classification (GTDB taxonomy): domain Bacteria; phylum Spirochaetota; class Spirochaetia; order Treponematales; family Breznakiellaceae; genus BNUV01. The sequence goes on along the minus strand of BNUV01000022.1, from coordinate 13,830 downwards.
CTGGATGGTTTTGTCAATTTTTTGTTTACCAGCCTCAAGATCGTAGACGAGCCTGTTAAGTGGCTGGCAGATCCTATTTTAATAAAAGTCGTGGTGATCATTGTCATTACCTGGCGATGGACCGGCTATAACACGATCTTTTATCTGGCGGGCTTTCAGAATATTTCTTCCGAAGTTTACGAGGCCGCTACTATAGACGGCGCCGGCCCGGTCCAGCAATTTTTCAGAATAACACTGCCGCTCCTGAAGCCGGTGATTATTTTGACCACTATCATGTCCACCAACGGTACTTTGCAGATTTTTGACGAGCCCCGGGTTCTTACCACCGGTACGACCAATATCAACAGCCAGAGTATTTCGCAGTATATTTACAACCTGTCCTTCGTCAACAATCCACAGTTCGGTTACGCTGCGGCGGCTTCATACACCATACTCTTTATGGTGGCGATCCTCTCCCTTATCCAGATAAAAATAGGAGACCGGTCATGAAAAAGATTTCTCCAGCCAAGGTTTTTGTTTATATTATTCTTTCGGTGGTTGGTGTTATTTCGGCATTTCCCTTTTACTTCATGGCTACCGCCGCTACCAACATCAGCGTAGATGTGGTACGGGGAAGGCTCTTCTTCGGTACGTATATCATTAACAATCTGCAAAACCTGATCAAAACTATTCCCATCGGCATGGGTTTTATCAACTCCCTGCGGAATGCCCTGGTGGGAACTTTGGCCAGTCTCTTTATCTGTTCCATGGCGGGTTATGGTTTCCAGATTTACCGGAGCAAAGCCAAAGATCGGGTTATGTCGGTTCTCCTTCTCTCCATGATGATTCCCTTCGCCGCCGTCATGGTCCCCCTGTTCCGTTTGACCGCTTCCCTAAAACTTCTCAATACCACTGCGGGGATTATCATGCCGGGTCTGGCCACGGCCTTTTTGATTTTCTTTTTCAGGCAGTGCTCCCAATCATTCCCCATGGAGATAGTCCAGGCGGCCCGGGTTGACGGGGTCAGCGAATTCGGTATCTTCCTCCGGGTCTACATCCCGGTTATGTCCCCCACCTTTGCGGCGGCGGGTATCGTCTCCTTCATGGGAGGCTGGAACAACTACCTCTGGCCTCTGATCATCCTCCAGAAGGAAACTTCCAAAACTTTGCCTATCCTTATAAGTCAGCTTTCCTCCGGTTATGTTACCGATTACGGTATGCAGCTTTTGGCCATAACCATTTCCACCATTCCCACGCTGGTAATTTTCATTACCCAGCAGCGCCGTTTTGTGGAAGGGATACTGGGCTCGGTAAAGTAGAAGCGGCTGCTATAAGGGGGGAACATCCCCCCTGGGAGCCGGCGGCGGTTCCCGTTCCGCTCTTTTTAACGTGTAATACGTTACAAAAACGTAAAGCGCCATAATCGAAAGCATGGCGGCAAAAAACAAAATCGCAGGGCGGCTCTCATCCCAATAGTCAAAGGAAAATCCTAAAAATAATTTTGCGAACATATCCCTGTCGAAAGATGCCCACACACCAACAGCGGCAAACAGAAACGCCGTTATCTTTGCCGCTGTTGCACAGGCACGGTTTTCGCCTGACACGCCTGACATTTTGCGCGCCCCTTTTACAAATATTCCCCAATGAAGCCCAAGGTGAACGCCGATTTCAGGCAAACCCCAATAGGCCGCGGTCGTGTGTATGCTCCGTAACAACATTCCGCCGGACAAATGCAGAAACGCTAACACGGCGCGGGACTGTAGCAAGCCGGTGATTAAAACGACGGCAAAAGTGAATACCAGTGCGGCATTGCAGCCTGTCATTACGGCGCGGCGCAGCGTGTATTTGCCCTTGAAAATAGTTTTATACCATTTACGGTTGATAACATTATGCGCGATAAACAACACAAACACACAAATGCCTATCCATTCGTGAGCGGCGTCTCCGGTTATGCGGTAAGCGTAAGCGCATAAAAGAAGGAGCGTCATTGCAAGGTCTATGATGATCCTTGCAATGAGTTTCGTTCTCACTACTTCACCATTCCAAGCCGGCGAAGCCACGCGCTGACTTCTTTTTGAACGGCGTCGCGCTCTTTTTGGCTGCCGAGTTCAAAACTGCCGCTGCGTCCGCCCCGGATCGCCAGTCCTTCCGGAACCGCAGCCTTTGGGACCAGTCTTTTCAGGTCGTTGACGCTGCTTCCCAGACGGCTTCCGTTATGGGTGCAAAACGGAATGACTGTTTTTCCCGCGAAATTATACTGTTCCAAAAAAGTGAATAGGGCCATCGGCATAGTTCCCCACCAATTCGGATAGCCTACAAAAATAATATCGTAGGAATCCATATTGCTGACCTTTGTTGAAAGCGCGGGGCGGGCGTTCTCCCGTTGTTCCTTCTGTGCCAGGACAATAAGCGGATTATATTCTTTGGGATAGGTTTGGACGGTTTTAATTTCAAAAATGTCCGCGCCTACCGCATTCTGGATAACCTGCGCGACAACACGGGTGTTTCCGCTTTCCGAAAAATACGCGACAAGAATTTTATTCGTGCCGCCCGACTGTGCACTCAGTTCCATAAATCCCCCCACGCAAAAGAATGTTACTGCCAGGATAAAAAACTTTTTCATATTTATTCCTCCTATACAAGTTTGTCCTGTTCATACTTCAAAAGCCGTTCCTCGTAGCCGTCTATTTTTTTGTCCAACCGGGCGATGGTTTCTAATATCTCCTGTGAACGTTTGGCAAGCAGCTCCCTTTGTTCAACAAGCAGGGCTTTCCGCGCCGGAATGGTGGACGCGCCCTGTTGAAACAATACCACATATTCTGTTAAGGCTTCTACGGAAATACCGGCATTACGCATACATTTTATGAAGTATACCCAATTACACGCCTCTTCATCATAGTCACGAAAACCGCCTCTGCCACGTTTCACCGGCGGCAACAGCCCTATCCGTTCATAATAGCGTAATGTATCAATGGACAGGTCATATTTTTTGCCGACTTCTGCAATGGTCATCGTAAACCGCCTCTATCACGCCGTCTTGCTTTTAAGCGCTTCCGCAAACTTTCCTAAAACTGCGGGGATGTCGATGTTCTGGGGACACACTTTTGCGCATGAACCGCAGGCAATACAAGCCGAAGGTAATTCTTCCGGCTTCATTGCACCCATTGTAAAGGGCAAAGTGGTAAAGGGAAGGTTTGCTGTTTTGCCGTAGGTATGCTCATTATACAACGAAATGAGTTTTGGAATATCAAGGGACTGAGGACAATCTTCGCAGCAGTACCGGCACGCAGTACAGGGGACCGTATCCGCCAACTTTCCGGCTATGGTAAAGAGCAGTTCTTTTTCAGCTTCATCCGTGGGATCATTCTCTGAAAAAGTTTTGATATTATCTTTTAGCTGTTCCAGCGTTGTCATGCCGCTTAATACTACCTGCACACCGGGTAGTGATTGCAGAAACCGGAATGCCCATGATGCAATGGAAGCATCGGGGCGTTTTTCCTTTAACAGTGCGTTAAGATTTTCATTGATAGATGCAAGTTTACCGCCCCGGCACGGCTCCATCACCACGACAGGCAGTCCGTGTTTCGTTACAATTTCATATTTCTTGCCGGCATTTTGCAGCGTCCAATCCAGGTAGTTGAGCTGGATTTGGACAAACTCAAAACAGTCATATTTGTCAAGAAATTTTTCAATCGTTTCAGCGCGGGCATGTGCGGAAAACCCAAGGTGACGGATGCGTCCTTTCCGCTTTTGTTCAAGCAAATAGCGTATACAGCCGATTTCCTCATCGGTGTAAAAGTCCCAGGCGGTTTCACAAACATTATGCAGAAGGTAGAAATCAAAATAATCGACGCCGCATTTTTCCAGTTGTTGGTCAAAAATATCCGAGACAGAAGCGGCCGGCGGATGACCTGCCAAAAGTCCGGTAAATTTTAATTTTCCATCCTCCGTTTTTTCCATCATGTGCCCGGGAAATTTCGTGGCAAGATAGAAACTGTCGCGCTTCTTGTCTTTAAGCGCCTTGCCGATAAATGTTTCTGATTCCCCCGCATGATAACGATAGGCGGTATCAAAATAGTTTACGCCGTTGCTGTATGCGTATTCGATAATTTCACGGGCCTGCCGCTCATCGATTTTTTCACCTTCCCCTGTTTTCGGTAAGCGCATAGCCCCCATACCGAGGCATGAAAGATTTATATTCTGAAACGGTTTGTATAACACAGGTTTTTCTCCTTACCGTATAAAATTGGTCATCACCCTTGGGGGTTCTTCCGGTTCCGATATATTGGCGGCATGCTTACACTTAATCAGATATGCCATATTATTTGCCAAAATCTGCAAGGTTCGCACCCCTTCTTCATCTTTGTAAACATCCTCCGGCGTGTAACCGTGTATTTGGTTCCAGTAACAGGATGAAACAACAGGCATTTGGGCTATCGTAAAATACTTGTTTAACTGGTCAAATGTAGCGCTTGCACCGCCTCTCCTGCAGCTGACAATGCTTGCGCCGAATTTCAATTTTACTGACCCAAAACCAATACTGTAAAACAGGCGGTCAAAGAACGATGTCGCCGCCCCTGTGGCGGAGGCAAAGTGTACGGCGGAACCAAGGATTATGCCGTCCGCTTTCCGCAACTCCCCGGCAACTAAATTAACGGCATCGTCATTAAAAACGCATTTCCCTGTTTTTCTGCAGCTCAGACAGGCGATACAGCCTGCGACGGGTTTGTTTCCAACCTGGTAGATTTCCGCATCCACCCCATTTTTTGCCAACTGCTCTTTGATAATGCAGAGGCCCGTGTAAGTGCAGCCTTCTTTGCGCGGGCTGCCGTTTACCAATACTACTTTCATGTTCATTCCTCCTTAAAAAATCAGCTATAATAAATCTACACTCTGGAGTCAACTCCAGGTCAAGTGGTTTCAATGTTTTTTGAAAAATATTTCAGGTTTTGTATAACGGCGCGCCTTCTACCAGCCCAGAATCCGCATCCGGTAGGCGGCGCCGATACGTTTAAGGGCCGTTTCGAGGGGCTCGGCCGGCTTTTTTTGCTGGTTAAGGTCGATGGTAAACTGGTTCATGGAAAAATGGCGAAAGAGAAAAACTTCCTCACGGCGGGCCCTTTGGCGTTTGTATAATTTTTTTAAAGCTTCGGTGTAAGCCTCGAAGATGCCGCCCTTTTTCATTTCGGAATAGCCGGTGATCCACACGGGAATGGGCGCCAGGCACCGGTGGAGGTCCAGAAGGATTTCCGCCATGGTTTGCTGGGAAGAAACAATCGCCGCAGAAAAATCCGCCTGAGTCCCGGGGCGGCACAGTTCCCAGAGCTCTACCGTGCGGGGTGTGTGAATGGGTGTTTTATTAATGATAATTACGTTTTGCCGGAAATTAATTTCCAGCCCGGGATGTTCCCGGAAAAATTTTTCGGCGATCTTTCCCGAGGGGCCCACCAGGTAGCGGCGGTTTTCCGCAGCCTGTTCACGGCGGCCGGGGTTATCCGCCACCAGAATAAGGCTGATATTTGTTTCCGGTCTTATATCATCCAGTGCGTTATTGTACACCACCGGCGTTTCCACAGGGTAAGCGGGACCGCCCCGCGAATCAACAAGTTTCTGCTGGGCCGCCTGCAAGCCGGGGTAATTCCGCGAGAGGTCTTCCGTCAGGGATTTGAAACGATCCCGCGCTTCGGTAAAATTTTTCCACGCTGTTTTTTTCATTACATTCTGAATTCACTGCCCAGGTAAACTTCCCGGACTTTTTCGTCGGACTGGATCACTTCACGATCGCCCCGGGCAATGATCGTGCCATCGGCGATGATAAAAGCCTCGGTGGTAATTTCCAGCGTATCACGCACATTGTGATCGGTGATGAGGACGCCTATGCCCTGCTCGGCCAGGCGGCGGATGATCTGTTTTATTTCGTACACGGCGATGGGATCAATGCCGGCGAAGGGTTCGTCTAAAAGCAAAAACTTCGGTTCGGTGGCCAAAGCCCGGGCAATTTCGGTGCGCCGACGCTCGCCGCCGGAAAGGGTGTAGCCGTATTGTCGGCGTATACGGCTGATATTAAAATCGTCCAGAAGGCTTTCGAGCTTTTTCTTTTTTGTTTCTTTATCAATATCACGGCGGCTTTCCATAATCGCCCATATATTTTGTTCCACCGTAAGCTTCCGGAAAATCGACGCCTCCTGCGGCAGATAGGCGATACCTTCCCGGGCCCGGCGAAACATGGGCTTGCCGGTAATGTCCACATTGTCCAGACTCACATAACCCAGAGTGGGCCGGTAAAAGCCGACTATCATGTAAAAAATAGTTGTTTTCCCCGCGCCGTTAGGCCCCAGAAGGCCCGCCACTTCGCCGTTGCGCATGGTGAAGTTGACGCCCCGGACCACTTCCTTGCGGCCAAAACGTTTGTGAAGGTCTGTAACCGTTAAAACATGATCCGTTGTTTCTGTCATGATGATTGATTTTTAATGGAACCGGAAACGTCCCCCTCCATGGTTACGCCATCGGTGTCAAGATCAACCCGGATCCTGTCGGCCCGGAATTCATCATCCTTTTTGAACACCACCGGAAAACCTGAAAGCTCCAGCAGTTGTTCCTCCCGGCGGTAAACGGCATATTCGGAACGGCAGACCATGGTGTCTTTGAAAAGCCTCACCGAAATCTGGAACACCGTAATTTCCGTCTGATCATCGTACTCAATAAAACGGCCCTTGGCGACGATCTCATTTTTTTTATCTTCAAGGCTGGAATTCCCCTCCAGCCGCGCTATTTTTAACTTGCGATCATAGCGGAGCCGGTCGGTCTGAAAAAGAATTTCTTTTTCCTCTTCCATGCCCCAAACATTGCCGGTACAGTCAATAAACTGATTATCATCGCCCTGTATTTCGATCCGGTCGGCCCGCAGTAAGAGATTGTCGGAACGGACTTCGGCGTTGCCCGTAAGAATGGTGATTTCTTTTCCGGTCGCCTTTCCGCCGGACATATGGTTGGCCTTAAAGGTAAAGGTATCACCGGAAACGGGTATGACAAATATCAAAAAAGCAAAAAACGACAAAATCTTTTTCATAAGGAAATTTCCGTATCGGTGTCTTCCCCTTCGATTTCTTCTTCAATCTCCGCATCTTCTTCTTCATCCTCGTGGGTATAAGATCCTTCTACGCCGGAACTGAATTCCCAGGTCCGGCTCCGGGCATTGGCGCTGAAACCCTTGCCGGAAAAATTGGTCCCGTCGTTGCGGAGAATTTTTACCTCGGCATTTTCTCCGCCCAAAAGCTCTTTCTCTTTATCAAACCAGCTCAAGTTTCTGGTCTCTATAATAATATCTTCACTGTCAATTTCGATGTGGACTCCGTTGTTCAAATTGATGTTTCCCGATTCAAGCTCCACCGATGCGGTCCCCGCGCGGCCCTGGGCATTTATCTCTTCACCACTTTTTTCAAACTGTTCAAAAGAAAAATTTTTCAGCTCCATGGTTTGGCGCTTTTCATACCGTTCCGCCTGTTCCGCCTGAAACCGCACCACCGGGTCCCCGTCCCGTACCCGTACATACTCCACTTCCCGCATGACAACATCCGCCTGATCCTCGTCCCCATCGCCGGAAGAACCGTAATCAAAGGAACAGGATATTCCGGAGCAGAATACTCCAAAAAAAATCAGGAGAAAGATGATCGTCATAAAAGGGGAAGATTTTTTTTTCACACAATTCCTTTCCGGTCCCGGACCGCGGCGATAAAATCCCGAAACAGGGGGCCCGCCGCCGTGGGCTTTGATTTAAACTCGGGGTGAAACTGCACCCCCAGGCCCCAGGGGTGATCCGGCCACTCCACACATTCCACGAGGCTGCCGTCTCCGGTCTTTGCGGCGATCCGCAGCCCCGACTCGGTCATTTCGGCGCGGTACTTGTTGGAAAATTCATAGCGGTGCCGGTGCCGCTCATCAATCTTTTTTTCTCCGTAAGCCGCCAAAATATGCGTCCCCGGTTCCCCCACTGCAAGGCTGTGCCCCAGCCGCATGGTTCCGCCGTAATCTTTCACGTCCACCTGATCTTCCAAAAGGCTTATTACCGGATGTTTGGTATCCTGATCAAACTCCGTAGAATCCGCATCTTTCCAGCCCAAAACATTCCGGCCCCAGTCTATCACCATGATCTGCATCCCCAGGCATATCCCGAAATACGGCGCCTTGGTCTGCCGGGCCCAGGCCGCCGCCTTGACCATACCGTTGATACCCCGCTGGCCAAAACCGCCGGGCACCAGAACACCATCAACCCCTGCAGGAGCCGATGGATCCCCCGCAACAGAACCCAGCACCGTGGCCGGATCGTCGGCCTCCTCCAGCCGGGCCGAATCGATCTTCACCAGCTCCACCTCCACCCCACATTCAAGGCCGGCGTGGAACAGGGCCTCGTAAACCGATTTATATGCATCGTGAAGATCCATGTACTTGCCGACGATGCCGATCCTCACCTTGCCCTTCCGGCTGGCGAAACGCTCCATCATGGAGTACCAGGGGGTCAGATTTGCATGGCGGCTTTCCACCCCCAGCCGCTTGAGCACCACCTGATCCAGCTTCTGATCAAAAAAGATCAGGGGTATTTCATAAATTGTAGTGTCCACGTTATAGGAAGTAAAGACCGCATCACTTTCCACATTGGTAAAAAGGGCGATTTTTCGCCGGGTGGCCTCGTCCAGCATCACCGGAGCCCGGCAAATAAGCACATCAGGCTGTATCCCCATCTCCTGCATGGCCTTTACCGAGTGCTGGGTAGGTTTGGTTTTCAGTTCCCCCCCGGCAACCTCGGGGATCAGGGTCAGATGCACCGAAATGGCGTTGGTCCGGCCGGCTTCGTGGATAAGCTGCCGGGCAGCCTCCAGAAAAGGGATGGATTCGATGTCGCCCACGGTACCGCCTATCTCTACGATCACCACATCCGTATCCGCGTCTTCCCTGGCCACCGCCAAAATACGGCTTTTTATCTCGTCGGTGATATGGGGGATCACCTGGACACAGCGGCCCAGATAGCGGCCCTCCCGTTCCTTGCGGATAACCGAGTCATAAACCTGGCCGGTGGTAATGGAATTGGCCTTTGACAGCCGCCCGGAGGTAAAACGGGCATAGTTCCCCAGGTCCAGGTCCGTTTCGGCCCCGTCGTCGGTAACGTAAACTTCCCCATGCTGATAGGGGCTCATGGTTCCCGCATCCACGTTGATATAAGGGTCGCATTTGACCATCCGCACATTGAGGCCCCGCCCTTCAAGCAGAGCTCCCAGGGAAGATGCCGCCACCCCTTTGCCAAGGCTTGAACACACCCCGCCTGAGACAAAAATAAACTTGTTCATGTAAAAATATTATCCCGAAAAGGGTGTTTATGGTCAATGGAGCGGACTCTGCTCCCCGCCGAGACTGACCCCGACGACTGTCGCAGGGCATACGGAAATAGACAGAGCCCCGGTTTTCCGGTATAATTAAACGGTATACTACGATGAGGAGGCCCCATGGCCAGGAAAGGGAAGGTCGTTATCGACCGGGAATTGTGTAAGGGCTGTTTGCTGTGCATCCGCGCCTGCCCGATGAAGGTTCTGGAAAAAGAGGAGAGCCCCAACTCCACGGGGAGTTATCCTTCAAAGGTGGTTCACCTTGACAAGTGTATAGCCTGTGGAAACTGCTGGGAAGTTTGTCCCGATTTCTGCATCAGCATTTATGATTTGGAGGCCGCCTCATGAGCGCCGAAAAAGTTTTGATGAAGGGCAACGATGCCATTGCCGAGGCGGCGATTCGGGCGGGCTGTACGGCCTATTTTGGCTATCCCATCACGCCGCAGAATGAGCTAATCGCCTATATGGCAAAAAATATGCTGGAAAAGTCCAGCCAAAAGTTGGGCCGGGTTTTTATTCAGGCCGAAAGCGAGACGGCGGCCATCAACATGGTCTACGGGGCTTCCTGTGCCGGGGCCCGGGCCATGACCAGCTCTTCCAGTCCGGGGATCAGCCTGAAACAGGAGGGCATTTCCTACGCCGCCGGGGCGGATATCCCCCTGGTGCTGGTGAACGTGGCCCGGGGCGGCCCTGGTCTGGGGTCCATTGCGCCCGCCCAGAGCGATTATTTTCAGTCCACCCGGGGAGGCGGCCACGGGGATTACTACTGTATCGTCCTGGCCCCCAAAAGCGTACAGGAATGTGCCGACCTGACCTACCTGGCCTTTGATCTGGCGGATCAGTACCGTATGCCGGTGATCATCCTGGCCGATGGTATGGTGGGCCAGATGATGGAGGGGGTGGAACTGCCCCCGGAAAAATCTCCCGAGGATTTACCCAAACGGGACTGGATCGTGGGCGGTATGAAGAACCGGGAAGCCAGACATATCACCTCGATAAATCTGGTACCCGCGGAGCTGGAAGCAAAGACCAAGGCCCGTTACGAGCGTTACGAACTTATCAAGCAGAAGGAAATCCGTTTCGAAGCCTCCGGCGGCCTTGCCGGCGGCCCTGCCGACGATATTACCTTAGTGGCCTACGGAACTTCCGCCCGGGTATGCCTTGGGGCAAAGAAGTTAGCCGAAAAGGAGGGCATTAAGGTGGGCATTTTCCGGCCCATTACCCTGTGGCCCTTTCCCTATGCGGCCCTTGCGAAGATTGCCGAAACGGGGAACCCCATCCTCACGGTGGAGATGAGTTTGGGGCAGTTGGTGGAGGATGTGAAACTGGCGGTGCTGGAGGCGGACCCCAAAAAGCCCCGGGCAGAGGTTCATCTTTTGGGGCACTCCGGCGGGGTTATTCCCACGGAAGAAGAAGTTTTTGCCGAGCTGAAACGGATTTTAAAGAGGTAGCGAAACAATGGAGAAACAACTATACGGACATCCTGCAAGTCTTAACGATGTGCCCACGAAATATTGCGGCGGCTGCGGCCACGGGGTGATCCACCGGATCATCACGGAATTGATCGACGAGATGGGCCTGCGGGAAAAAGCGGTTATCACCAATCCGGTGGGATGCGCCATTTGGGCGGATCTTTACTTTGATTTTGATTCGGTCCAGCCGCCCCACGGCCGGACACCGGCGGCGGCCACGGGCATCAAACGGGTCCTCCCGGATCACCTCGTTATCTGTTACCAGGGAGACGGCGACATGGCCGCCATCGGCACGGCGGAGATGGTCCACGCTGCCAACCGGGGGGAAAAATTCACCACGATTTTTGTGAACAACGCCATCTACGGCATGACCGGCGGCCAAATGGCCCCCACAACCCTGGTGGGTCAAAAGGCGGCCACCGCTCCCGGCGGCCGCGATCCCGATGCGGCGGGCATGGGCTATCCCATCCGCGTCTCGGAAATGCTGGCCACTCTGGACGGCTCCCGTTACATTGCCCGGGGCTCGGTGAACAACGCCGCTAACAGCCGCAAAACAAAGGCGTACATCAAAACGGCTCTGGAAGCCCAGATGAGGGGCCTCGGCTTTACCATGGTCGAGGTGCTTTCCCCCTGTCCCACCAACTGGGGCATGGAGCCGGTCCAGTCTATGGAATGGCTGGAACAGAACATGATCCCCGTGTTTCCCCTGGGTGAAATAAAAAACACCCTTGGTTAAGCCTTGAGCGTAACCTCCACCACGGTGTCTGCCGGGTCTGGCAGGGGGTAATTGTCGGCGGACTCGGGGTTCAGGAAGAAAAAGGCGTGTTCCGGGTACTCTTTCAGGTTCCAGAAATCGGCAAGCCGTATTTCACTTCCGTCGGACAAGAGCCGCAGCTTTTCTATTTTCCCCGCCAGATTGGCAAGACAGAGTCCCCCGGCCTGGCTCTCTAAAATATGGGCGTAGAGCTTTTTCCCCCGCTGGGTAAAACGCCCCCATTCGGGTTTGTCGAAATTGGCGATGCCGCAGCCGTAAATGCTTTCGCCGTTGTCGGCCATCCAGCGCCCCACTTCTTCCAGAATTGCTACCGAGGCGGCGGGGATCCGGCCTTTTGCGTCGGGGCCCACATTAAGCAGCAGGTTGCCGTTTTTTGACACACATTCCACCAGCATCCGTATCACCATGGCGGCGCTTTTCCAATGTTTATCCATTTGGCAGTAGCCCCAGTGGTTGTTCAGGGTGATGCAGGCTTCCCAGGGCACCGCTTCCCCCGCTTCGTTTTTGATTCCCGCCGGGGGGATCATCTGTTCGGGGCAGGCAAAATCCCCGGCATACGTCGAAGGGTTAGCCGTGAGGATGGTGCCGGAATTTTCGCCGGAGCCTTCCAGCCGGTTATCAACGATAAGATGCGGCTGCAGAGTCCGCACCATCTCCATAAGCTCCTTCGCCTTCCATTTTTCCCCCGCCATGTCGTTGTAGGAAAAATCGAACCACATAATATCAAGCCGCCCGTAGCCGGTTAAAAGCTCCCGGATCTGGCCGTGCATAAATTCCAGGTAACGATCAAAATGACGATTTTCGTTCCCCTCTTTGGGATCGTCCCGGAGGGGATGCTGCCGGTCGCCGTAATGGGGAAAATCGGGATGCCGCCAGTCGATGATGGAAAAATACAGCCCCACTTTTATGCCCGCCTCGCGAAAGGCTTCGACATATTCTTTTACCAGGTCCCGCCCGGCGGGGGTGTTGGGGGCCTTAAAATCCGTCAGCTTGGTATCCCAGAGGCAAAAACCATCGTGGTGTTTGGCGGTCAACACCGCATACTTCATCCCCGCCTTTTTTGCCGCCGCCGCCCATTGTCGGGGATTATACTCCGCAGCGCTGAACTCCTCGAAATAGCGCAGATAATCCTCGTGGGTCATCCGCTCCTGACTGCGAACCCATTCCCCCCGGGCCGGAATGGCGTACAGCCCCCAATGAATGAACATCCCGAAACGCGCCTCGTTAAACCATTTGGTCCGTTCCGCCCTCTCCGCAATTAGTTTGTTTTCCATAGTGATGATAGTATAAACCGGGAAATGTCCGTTGGCAACTTAAAAACAAAATGCCACCTTTCAGTAACGTTCTATTTGTAGTATAATTGCTATGAAGGGGGCTGCCTGTGAATAAACCATTCATCTGCTTGTTGACCGACTTTGGTCTGCATTGGGGGGCCGTTTCCAGTATGCACGGGGTTATCGCCTCCATCGATCCTTCCCTGCGGGTAAACGATGTGAGTCACCTTATTCCCCCCTTCAGGCCCTGGTCCGCCTCCTACTGCCTTAAATATACAAGCCCCTGCTGGCCCCGGGGAACAATTTTTGTCAGTGTGGTCGATCCGGGGGTGGGAACCGCCCGCCGCGCTTCGGTGGCAAAAACGGCCCTGGGCCAGTATGTCGTAACTCCCGACAACGGCACCCTTACCCATATCAAGTACTTTCAGGGCATTGAAGAGATCCGCGAGATTGATGAAAACAAAAACCGCCGTCCGGGGACTGAAAAATTCAACACCTTCCACGGGCGGGATATTTTTGCCTATACTGCGGGCCGTCTGGCCGCGGGGATCATCAGTTACGAAGATGTGGGGCCCCTTTATCCCGTGGAGGAGATCATCTCCTTTCCTATTACGCCCTCCCATATTGAAAAAGGCCGGGCGGAAGGCATTGTCGAAAATACGGACAGCCACTTTGGTTCCATTTTATTCAATATTACTATCGATGATTTTGAAAAAGCCGGATTTAAGATGGGGGATACCATTGCGGTGGAAATTTGTTCCGGGGCTGAGGTTCGGTTTAGCGGAACGGTATTGTACCAGCCTTCTTTTGGCTATGTGGGCCTTGGGGAGCCGGTTATTTTTAACGGTTCCACCGGGTATATTTCCATGGGGGTGAACAGGGGAAGCTTTTCGGAGAAATACCACATCCAGTCGGGAAACGAATGGACGGTCCGGTTTAATGGAGTGGTTTAA
>BNUV01000021.1 GCA_025997615.1 Spirochaetia bacterium | reverse complement strand
CCTTGATAGGCCGCAAAACAGGGGGCCCCATCGGCCTATCAAGGTAACTTTGTCGTTGGCGGTAATCTTGTGAATGGTCATTCCGGCAGGCATAAGCGGGCTAGAGACGCTGGTCGGAATAGTCATGCTGATCCCGTTCTTAAAGTCCACCTTATACACGCCTGAGTAAGCGCCCAGGTCCACCGGAGTGGGAGCGCCTTCAAACACCATAATAGGAACAGTCACTGCTTTCCACTTGCCGCCGTCCTTCGCCCGCAGCCCGACCGTGTAGCTTCCGTCCCCTCTCCCGGCGCTATCGAACGTGTAGGCCGGTATGTCTCCTGACGCTCCCTCTTCAACCACGGCGCCGTTCACCGTCCACTGGTATGCGTCAAATGTGCCGCCAGGCGGGGTAAAGACCGCGGTCTCGTCTGTCGAAGTAGTCCGGAAGATGATGGCGGCAGGGAGGCTGCCGGAAGGGGCGTTGTGGCTGATAACGGGGTCGTCGGGGTTCGTCCATAAGGTGATGGTAACGCCGCCTGACCCCGTGTCGGCAGTAAAGGCGCCGGCGGCGGTAAAGTCCCACGCGGGTACGGTGGTGGTGAGCCCCGTGTAAATATGCACCGTCACGGTTTTCCCGGCCTTCATGCCCGTGGCGGTTTCCATGAGCGCGGCCTTCAGCAGATAGCTCCCGGCGGGTTTCGCTACGGTTTGGAGATCGCCGGTGGCCGGGGTAGCCAAATTGGTGGTTACCCCGGAGCCGAACAGCTCTGTTAAGGTGAGGCTTTCAATACTTGCCCCGGAATAGGCAATCGTATACTTCAGGGTCCCGTCCCCCGACCCCTCCCAGGGGTCCAGGGCCACGGCGACGGGCAGGGCCGCGGCTGCGGTGGTTTCCGTCCCGTACAGGATAAAGGCGCTCGTGCCCTTGGCCGCCAGGGTACCTCCCACGGAGTCGGCCCAGGCCGTCACCTCCACCGTATAGCTTCCCACCGGCAGGGAGAAAAACTGGCCGCTCTGGGTCACGTTCGTCTCCGTCACACCGCCGGGGTCTGTCTTAAAGACATAGTCATAGGCGGGAAAGACAGGGGCGCTGCCAAGTTCGTCGGGGTACGCGGTTCGTGCCGCCGAGACCGGGGCGCCGGGGATCACCCGCACCAGGGCCGCATTTTCCCTCCCCCCGTCTGAGGGCGCGGGAAGCGGGCTGGGGCAGGCCGCCAGAACGAGGGCGGCCAGGGGCGCCCATAGCAGGAAACGGTTCATTAGTTGGTTCATAATTTCTCCTTATTCCCACCACAGCCGGGGGTAGTAGCTTGCGTTATAGGTTCGCAGGGGGTTTTTCCAGTAACCGCCGGTTCCGTCTCCGACGGTATCCGCCTTCCATGCCGTTGTGTAGGTTGCGCCGGTATCGGTTGCTGCGGTGGGCCATGCGTCCTTGCCGAATTTCTCTACACTGATAGTGCCGGCAGCGTTGCTGACACCCAGAGTGGCATAATCGCCGGGCACATCTTTCCAGTAGCAGGCGATGATCGTTCCTGTATTATCATTATCCCCGGACACGCCGCCAAAAGCGGTGTTAGACCCGATGCTGCGGTTTACTGCGCCGGTATTGTAGCAGGCGATGATACTTCCACTTACATTCCTCCCGACCACGCCGCCGGTTGCGTTCATTCCCGACACTGCGCCGGTATTGTAGCAGGCGATGATAGTGCCGCGATTATACCCGGCCACACCGCCAATATATTCGCTCCCCGACACTGTGCCGGTATTAAAGCAGGCTTTCATAGTGCCATAAGAGTTCCCGGTTACGCCGCCGGTATAACTCCCAGTGGACGTTACCGAGCCGGCATTGGAACAGGCGGTTATAATACCTTCGGAATGCCCTACTATGGAGCCGACAACCTGGTTTCCCGCCACGGACGAGCCGGGACCAATATGCACATTGTTAATTGTACCAGAGGCGTCGACGTAACCGAACAGACCGACGTAATTTGCAGACCCGGTTATCCGCATATTGTCGATGGTGTAGCCGCCGCCGTCGAATTCACCCAAGAATCTGTTATAGTAATCGCCTATGGTTGTCCAAACCGTCGGCGGCACCGTATCCCCCAACAGATCAAGATCCGCTTCCTGCTTGTACTTTGTCCCCGCCGCCCGGCCGGATGCCGTATTTATCAGTTGGAACTCGGCGTAACTGCCGATGGGGGTATAGCCGCCATCGGGGTCACGGAACGAGAGAGCCCCGGCGGCGTTGCTCTTCAGCTTGATGGCCCCGCTTGCTTTGCGGCCTATCAAGTGGGTGTTGCTTCCAAGCTGTACGCTCTTGATAATTTCGTTTTCGCTGACCGCAGACGGGAGCAGGACGATGCCGCCATCCCCTACCAAAAGGCCGGTATCCGCAGCGCGGGATATATAGTTCACCGTTACCGTAGCGCCGGTGTATCCATCCAGAACCAGGGCGGCTTTCGCCAGCGTGACGGTCGTTTCGCTGTCATACCACCAGCCGTCTTTCTTAACCCGGATGCCCACGGCATAGACCCCCGGGTTTTTCCCTGCGCTGTCAAAGGTGTAGGTCAGTCCCCCGGTCTGCACATCCGCGCCATTCAACGACCACACGATGTCGCTGCCGTACCCCGGACTCGGCAGATCCGTCAGAGTAATGGTGATGCTCTGCCCCGGCGCGATGGCGGCCCCGGCTGTCGCGGTCAGTGTATGCGTCGTATCCACCCAGGTAAAGCCGGGATCGGGAACCTTGGCAATCCCGCCTGCGGTAGCCGGGAAGGTAACGGTGAAGGTGAGTTCGTTCATCGCCACATCGGCGCTAATGGTGCCAGCCGAGGCCGTCCCCCCATCAACACCGGGTGTAATGGCCCCGCTAAACTTGTGGCCGCTTACGGCCCGCAGCACAATAAGCCTCCGGTATTCAGCCAGGGGCTTGAAGACGCTGCCTGTAAAGTTCGTCCAGGTGTCCGGCGCCCCGGTCTTCACCTGCCAGTTGTCCTGTAAGACGGTATAGCCTGCCGCGCCGGGGGTCAGCGAACCTGTTGGAGCGGGCGTCTCGCCGGTCGCCGTGCTTATACCGGACAGACCGGTCACCGAGGCCGCGGTAATCAGCGTCGCCGTAAAGTCTGCCGTAGTAAAGGTCCAGTCAGCCCCAGGAATCTCGGTGAGCATATTATCGTACACATGTACCACATCGGTCTTCCCGGCGGTGCGTCCCAGGCTGTCCTCCAGCGCCACCTTCAAGTCGTAGTACCCCGCAGGCGCCGGCGCATCAACATCAGTAATGGTGATAGTCCCCCCGGACGAGCTTCCGGCGGCCAGGGTGAAGGGCGTCGTATCCACATTTACCAGGGTGACATCCGCCGTGGCCAGCCCGTCCGGGTACGCAATTGTATAGGTAAGGGTTCCTGTGCCCATTGCCCGAGGCGCGATGGTCACGCCGATATCCTGCACCGCGGCGCTGTCGGTTACGGTAAACGGCACCGCCCCGCTGGTCCCCACCTGGTTGATATGTCCCGCTTCCAGGTAGGCGTCTACCGTAACCGCCCAGTCATTCCCCGTTTCCAGGGTGTACACCCCGCCGTTCTCGACGGGGGTTTTGGCCGTGCCGCCCTTGGTAAAGCTGTAGGTATAGTAGAGCGCCGACACATCCGGCTTCGCGGGGAATATGGTCCGCGCCTGGCTGCTTATCCCGTCAATGCTGATGCGGACCAGCCCCGTCCCTGTCGGGGGCGCTGAAAGCGGCTGCCGGCATGCGGTAAAAACCGCAGTCAGGGCTATGGCTATCGCTATAAACTTTCTCATCACTATCTCCTTTAGTCCTGTACCGTAATGGTGAATACCGTTGAATAGGGCACGCTATCCTTAACAACCCGCAGCGTCAGGGAATACTTCCCTGTGTCCTTCCCCACCGCAGTAAAGCTGTAGGACGATGCCCCCGCGCCGGAGGCAACAACCGTGGAGCCAAGCGTCCACTGGTAGTCCGTATACGGCCCGCCCCCGGTCACGTTGATAGCGAGAGTGTCCCCATCGCTCCGGTCCAGCGTGTGGGTAAGCCCCTTGTCCGTCGTAATCGCATAATCCGCCACCCACGCGGTAACCGTTACTTTGCCGGCAGGGTATATCACGAATGACACCGGCGCGCTGTCGCCGCCTAGGTAGTTGTCGGTCGCGCCCACAGTTGCCTTCACCCAGTAGGTCCCGGCAGTTGTGGGAACGGTGGCGCTATACCCGCCGGTTTCCGTAGTGGAATAGGTATATGTCACCACGCCGCCCCCCGGATTGCCGCTGCTCATCGATGGGATGGGCGCTGTAGGAACGGTAACATCCGCCACCGTCATCACCGGCGTAATGGCGGCTTTGTTTATCACGAATGACACCGGCGCGCTGTCGCCGCCCAGGTAGTTGTCAGTCGCACCCACGGTTGCCTTCACCCAGTAGGTCCCGGCAGTTGTGGGAACGGTGGCGCTATACCCGCCGGTTTCCGTAGTGGAATAGGTATACGTCACCACGCCGCCTCCCAGGTTGCCGCTGCTCACCGATGGGCTGGGTGTTGCGGGATAGGTAACCGATGCCGCCGACACCACCGGTGTAATGGCGGCTTTGTGTATATCGAATGCCACCGGCGCACTTACGCCGCCCAGGTAGTTGTCAGTCGCGCCCACTGTTGCCTTTACCCAGTAGGTCCCGGCAGTTGCGAGAGGGCCTGGGCTATACACGCCGCCTGACGAAGTGGCGTAGGTAAACGACACCACGCCGCCCCCTGGATTGCCGCTGCTCACCGATGGGCTGGGCGCTGTGGGATAGGTTACCGACGCCGCCGACACTACCGGCGTAATGGCGGCTTTGTTTATCACGAATGACACCGGCGCGCTGTCGCCGCCCAGGTAGTTGCCGGTCTCGGCCACCGTTGCTTTTACCCAGTAGGTCCCGGCAGTTGTGGGAACGGTCGTACTATACCCACCGGTTTGCGTAGTGGAATAGGTATACGTCACCGTGCCGCCCCCTGGATTGCCGCTGCTCACCGATGGGCTGAGCGCTGTGGGATAGGTTACCGACGCCGCCGACACTACCGGCGTAATGGCGGCTTTGTTCACGGTGATGCTCACATCAGCCGTGGCGGTCGCACCGCCGTCATACGTAACGGTGACGGTCGCCGTATAGGTTCCCGCCGCTAGCCCCGACTCAGGCTGTACGGTTCGTGTAGTAATACTGCTTCCCGCAGTTACCGTGCCGCCCGTACCGCCGAGGGTAAAGGCGGTTGTATCGCCTGCCGTCAGAGCCACATTGTTAATGTTCGCTGCGGCGGTTCCGCTGTTGGTTATAGTGATATTTTTCGCTGCCGGTTGGGCATAGCCATAGGTCACCGCGTCAAAGACCGGCGGCGTTACCGTAAGGGCCGGGACGGGCGCAGGGGATATTACGAATGACACCGGCGCACTTTCGCCGCCCAGGTAGTTGGCGGTCTCGGCCACCGCTGCCTTTACCCAGTAGGTCCCGGCAGTTGTGGGAGCGCCCGCGCTATACACGCCACCTGACGAAGTGGCGTAGGTAAACGACACCACGCCACCCCCTGGATTGCCACTGCTCACCGATGGGCTGGGCGTCCCAGGAATGGTTACCGACGCCACCGACACTACCGGCGTAATGGCGGCTTTGTTTATCACGAATGACACCGGCTCGCTTACGCCGCCCAGGTAGTTGGCGGTCTCGGCCACCGCTGCCTTTACCCAGTAGGTCCCGGCAGTTGTGGGAATGGTCGCGCTATACCCGCCGGTTTGCGAAGTGGAATAGGTATACGTCACCGTGCCGCCACCCGGATTGCCGCCGCTCACCGATGGGCTGGGCGCTGTGGGATAGGTAACCCCCGCCGCTGTCACCACCGGCGTAATGGCGGCTTTGTTCACGGTGATGCTCACATCAGCCGTGGCGGTCGCACCGCCGTCATACGTAACGGTGATGGTTGCCATATAGGTTCCCGCCGCTAGCCCCGACTCAGGCTGTACGGTCCGCGTGGCAATGCTGCCTCCCGCGCTTACCGTGTTCCCCGTACCACCGAGGGTAAAGGCCGTTGTTGCGCCCGCCGTTAAAGCCACCGCGCTAATGTTCGCCGTGGCGGTTCCGCTGTTGCTGATGGTGATGTTTTCCGCTGCCGGTTGGACATAGCCATAGGCCACCGGGCCAAAGACCAGTGGCGTTACCGCAAGGGCCGGGACGGGCGCAAGGGATATATCGAATGACACCGGCGCACTTTCGCCGCCCAGGTAATTGCCGGTCTCGGCCACCGTTGCCTTTACCCAGTAGGTCCCGACAGTTGTGGGAACGGCCGCGCTATACCCGCCGGTTTGCGTAGTGGAATAGGTATACGTCACCGCGCCGCTCCCCGGATTGCCGCTCACCGATGGGCTGGGTTGCGCGGGAAGGGTTACCGGCGCCGCCGACACTACCGGCGTAATGGCGGCTTTGTTCACGGTGATGCTCACCACCGCGGTGGCGGTCGCGCCGCCATCGTAGGTAACGGTGATGGTTGCCGTATGGGTTCCCGCCGCAAGCCCCGACTCAGGCTGTACGGTCCGCGTGGCAATGCTGCCTCCCGCGCTTACCGTGTTCCCCGTACCACCGAGGGTAAAGGCGCTTGTATCGCCTGCCGTTAAAGTCACCGCACTAATGCTCGCCGCGGCGGTTCCGCTGTTGGCGATAGTGATATTTTTCGCTGCCGGTTGGACATAGCCATAGGCCACCGGGCCAAAGACCGGCGGCGTTACCGTAAGGGCCGGGGTGGGCATGGGCGGCGTAGGGGGCGGCGTCAAACCGGGGTTCGGGTTGGAGACCACCGGGCCGCCGCTCAGGCCGCCGTCCCTCAGCTCGTCCAGGTTCTCCAGGGTAAGGGTGCCGTCAGGATTGATGATGTATCCCAGGTCCGCGTCGGAGCCGCCTGCGCCGCCGCCTATCACGGTGATGGTGTCTTCGGTAATCTCGTAGGGATAGTCCCTGGAGCTGCCGTCAATAACAATGGTGACGGTCCCGTCATCGTTCACCGTGATGCCGACCTGCGCATTCCCCGGGCCGGGGACCTTGGGAACCGAGGCAGTAATTTCCCCGGCGTCTATCAGGGCCTGCTCGCTGTCGTCAGCCCTGTCCTTCGCCGGGTCCGCGCCCCGGATCCGCGGGTTGACCCTGGCAATGGCAAGCGCCGCCGAAAGGTTGCCCGCCGCGTCCTCCACGGCGATATAGGCCGTGTTGAGGGAGGCGGTGGCCAGTCCGCTAATATCTATGGTGTTTGCCGCTGCTGTTGCCGGGCCGCTGCCGTGTATGCCGGCGCCGGCGGCCTTTACTGCCGCCGCGTCCGGCGCGGCATCGCTGCGCGGCAATACCGTGTAATAGTAAGTTCCCGCTTCGTTGGAGCTGAATTTGAGGGCGGCGGTAGTTCCCGTCGCGGTGGACAGGTTTGCCGCCCGGCCGCCGCTCAGGGCCGGGGCAGTGGTGTCCCCCGGTTGCCCCCCGCTCTTGGTCCAGAGATCTTGTAGGATTGGGTTCTCGCAGCCTGTCAAACATACCGTTACCAGCGCTACGAGCAGCGCTATTTGTTTCGTCTTCATGTTTTACTCCCCGTCCGTAAAGGAACCTTCTCCGCTTTGCGCCCCGGCGAAGGATTCCTGCAGGATGATCATAGTTACCCGGCGGTTTTGCTGCCGCCCGTCCCAGGTTTCGTTTGAGGCCAGCGGGTCCAATGCGCCCCGCCCCTGTATTTCAATGCGATCCGCCGCCGCGATGCCTTCGGCGATAAGGAAATCCGCCACGATCTGCGCCCGTTCCCGTGATATCCACTGCCGGCCTTCTTCGCTGCCTGCCAGGGCGGCATGCCCCTGGATGAGCACGGAACTGCCGGGGTACTGCCTGAGCATTTCCCCCAGCTCCCGCAACGGCCCGGTTGCCGCTTGGCTCAGGGCGCTGTTGTCCGGCTCAAAGGGCACAGTAAGGTTGAAGGCAAAGCCCTGCCTGCCGTCCGGCAATACCACCGGCACCGCAATCTCCGCGGGTGGGGCTTTTTGTCTTTGTCTGGCGGCTTCTTGCCGGGCAGCTTCTTGGCGTGCCGCTTCTTGTCTGGCGGCTTCCTGTCTGGCTGCTTCTTGTCGGGCTTCTTCCTGTCTGGCGGCTTCTTGCCGGGCAGCTTCCTGTCGGGCCGTTTCCTGTCGGGCAGCTTCTTGGCGTGCCGCTTCTTGTCTGGCGGCTTCCTGTCTGGCTGCTTCTTGTCTGATTGCTTCTTGCTTGGCGGCTTCTTGCCGGGCAGCTTCCTGCTGTGCCGCTTCCTGTTTGGCGGCTTCCTGCCGAGCCGCCTTTGACTTGGGCCGCCAGCCCGCCGCCACGCCCACTCCGACCAGGAAGGGGTAACCGCCCCGCAGGTTCGGCTCCACATACCAGCTGTCGCCCAGGTCAAACCGCCACCCCGCGCCCAAACTGCCCATAACGAGGGTCTTCATGTCATCGTCATGCAGCATGAGCGCGGCCCCCACACGACCCTCGGCGTAAAGACCCTTTATAAGAGCGCCGGACCGCGTAAAAGGGAACCAGCGGAGGAACGCGCCGGGTTCAAAGGTCATATAATCGTCAAAATCATGGAAAAAACCCAGGGCAGCCCCCGCGGCAAGGGAGGAAAAACGGTATTCCCCGGCCAGCACGGGGCCAAAGGACACCCCTTTTAGGGAATACCGGCTTATTTCCAGCCCCAATGAGAGGCTAAGGGGAGAAAAATCTTCGGAATAGGCGGTGAATACGGTAAAAACAAGCAGAATGAGACAAAAAAGCCCGCGAAACGGCCTGCTACGCATAGCAGGACCCGTGAATGGCAGCGGGCGGGTAATTCCCGGTAAGCCTATCGAGACTGGGGGGGGGGGGGCGATACTTGTTATTTGATAGGCCAGATGATTCACGCTACCCTTGTCTCCCTTGTTTGGCAAAATTCTGCCTTATCATATAGTATAGCAAAATATCTTTAAAAGTCCATTTTTCCCAAAAATAATCGCAATAGCATTGGTAATAGTAAACCGTGCCGCCCTTTCGGGGGTTCTCATTTTGTCCCTAACGAAAAATCGCCGATGATCTTGAAACTGCGGCCATCGCGGACCACCTGCAGATCCCTGCCGGGGAAATATTTGGGCAGCCGGTCGCGGATCAGCCGCACCGATTGGTCCATGAGAAATTCAAATTGTTCGGGGGGTACTTTGTCCAGCGTGGCGACCTTGAGCGTCACCACATAACCCCGGCCTTTTTCGGAACCCAGGCCCACGGTAAAATCCGGACCGATGTTGAAAAGCCCGTCCATTTCGGGATTGGCGGTGGCTCCCCGGCCGGGGCGGTTGGGGTGCAGCGGAAAAGCCCCCTCCCAGAGGTCCTCCAAAATATCATCAACCTCGTGAAAAAGCGCTTCCAGGGCTTCGTTAAAGGCAACCAGTTTGGGGTGGACATACATGAGGGGTTAATTATACCCTACAAAGTAAGGTTTTTACAGTCTGTTGTTCGGGAATGTCATTCGGGGATTATAATAGCTTATAAAACCTATTGATTAAATAGGATATATATGACAGGGTGTTTCACAAGGAGATTGAAAGATGAGTAAATTTGACAAACGAATTACGGTTCTTCTGGGGTTTTTGGCCCTGCCGGCCCTGGTGTTTGCCGGGGGAAAGAAGGATAGTCAGGCAGCAGGGGCGCCCAAAGTGCTTAACTGGGTGTCCCAGGGGGAAATTACCACCATGGACTCGGGGAAAAGTTACGATACCCTGAGTTGGGAGCAGATTGAATTTTTCAACGAAAGCCTCTTCAAGATCGATGGTAACAATGAACCGGTTCCCGCACTGGCTCAGGCTTTGCCGGAGATCAGCGCCGACGGCCTTACGGTAACGGTGACTTTGCGGGAGGGGATCCGCTTTTCCGACGGTTCCCCCATCACGGCGGATGATTTTGTCTATGGCGCCCGGCGGGTGGTCGATCCGGCGGTGGGTTCCCAGTCGGCCCGGCGGCTGACCTACATCAAGAATGGGGCGGAGATTATCGCCGGAGACCAGCGGCCTGAAACCCTGGGAATCCGGGCCCTGGCCCCCAACAAGCTGGAGATTAACCTGGTGGCCCCGAACCCCTACATCAACTGGGAGCTGGCCTCGGTGATTATCGCCCCGGTGAGCCGGAAATTTGCCGAATCCAAGGGGGCGAACTACGGCCTTTCGGCGGAAAACCTCCTGGCTTCGGGGCCTTTTGTCCTTACCGGCTGGAACGGGGCCAATATTTCCTGGAGCTATGTCAAGAATCCCCACTATTGGGACGCGAAAAACATCTACTTTGACGAGATCAAGATACAGGTGGTTAAGGAAGTGGCCACCGGAGTGGCCCTCTACGAGGCGGGCAGCCTGGCCGGGGCGCCGGTTTCGGGGGAACATCTGTCGGTGTACCGGGGCGCCCCGGATCTGGTGGAGGTCCAGACCCTCAGAATGACTAACCTGGAACTGGGGGTCAGCTCTAACAAGGCCCTGCAAAACATCAACCTTAGAAAAGCCCTGCTTCTGGCGGTCAACCGGGAAGAGCTGGCCACCGCCATTCTGAACGGCGATGGGGTACCGGCGGTGGGGGCCATCCCCAACGGCATCGCCGTAAGCCCGGTGAACGGCAAGAGCATCAAGGACGACTTCGGGACCCTGGTAAAATTCGATGCGGCCCAGGCCCGGCAATTTCTTACCCAGGCACTCCGGGAACTGTCCCTTAACCAGATCACCCTGCGGCTGGTAACTTCCGACAACGACGAGGGGATCAAGGTGGGTCAGTACCTCCAGAGCGTCTACGAAACCAACCTGCCGGGGCTCAAGATCGATCTGGCCAATGTACCCGCCAGTGTGCGGTTTCAGGAGATGATGTCCTACAAGTTTGATCTGGCCCTGGGGGGCTGGACCGGGGAATTCAACCCCGCCACCTACCCCAAGCAGTTTGAAACCAGCAACGAGCATAACCACGGGAAATGGGTTTCACCGGAGCTGACGAACCTTATCAACGCCCTGGAAACAACAGACGGAACCAATTTCGCCCTCCGCTGGGATCATCTGCGGCAGGCCAACCAGTACCTCATCGACAATGCCGTGGTGGTTCCCCTGGTTCAGGCCTCCAAGAGCTATCTGGTGAATCCCAAACTCAAGGGCTATGTGGTCCACGTGCTGGGTACCCCGATTGATATTACCCGTGCACATTTTTAGAATGAAGCATTGATAAAATGAACCGCTGGCTGCGTTTTATCTTCCACCGGGTTGGGTACCTTTGCTTGACCCTGTGGATTATCATCACGATCACCTTTTTCCTGATGAGCTTCCTGCCGGGAACGCCCTATCAGGATCAGTCCCGGCTTACGGCGGTTCAGGTAGAACAGTTAAATAAAAAGTACGGCCTGAATAAGCCCCTGGGGGAACGGTACCTGACCTATTTGGGAAACCTTCTCCAGGGGGATTTCGGGATATCTCTGCAATTTTCTGATCAGAAGGTGGGCACCCTGCTCAAGACAAGGCTGGGACCCTCCATACAGTTGGGGCTTCAGGCCGCCCTGTTCGGCACCCTCTGCGGCATCGCCCTGGGGACGGCGGCGGCGATGAAGCACAATACCTGGATTGATACCTTCTGTTCCCTCTTTGCCATCGCCGGCCGCTCAATGCCTAATTTTGTCGTCGCCGTGGTTTTGCAGTTTGTTTTTGCCATATCCTTAAGCCTCCTCCCCATCGGGCTCTGGAACGACGGTTTCCGTTCCACCATACTCCCCACCCTGGCCCTCTCGGTATCCCCCATGGCGGATTCGGCCCGGTTTATCCGCTCGGAGATGCTGGAAATCCTCGCCAGCGATTATGCGGAGCTTGCCCGGGCCAAGGGCCTCTCCGAAGTCCAGGTGGTGATCCGCCACGGCCTGCGAAACGCGCTGATCCCCCTCATCACGATCCTGGGGCCCATGACGGTCTCCCTGATGACCGGTTCCCTGGTGGTGGAGAATATTTTTGCCGTGCCGGGGATCGGGGAACAGTTTACCAAGTCCATCCTCTCCAACGATTATTCCACCATCATGGCGGTGACGATCCTCTTTTCCCTGCTGCTCATGGCGGTGCTGTTCCTCACCGACATCCTGTATCAGCTTATCGATCCCCGGGTCCGGGTGGGGGCCTCGAAATGAGCGCAGAGGACATTCCGGCGGAATACTTCCGCCTCCGGGACGGGGACGGGCCCCCTGAAACAGATGCGGTGGAGGAAAGGGGGAAACCCTCCCTCAACTTTGTCCAGGATTCCTGGCGGCGGCTGCGGAAGAACCGGGCAGCGGCGGCGGCCTCCGTGGTGCTGGCCTTCATCATCGCCGCCGCTTCCCTGGCCCCCCTCCTGGCCCCCGTCCCGCCGAATGAACAGCACATCCCCTACGCCAACCTGCCCCCCCGTTTGCCGGGCTGTACCCTGCGGGGCCTCAACGGAGAGCTGCAATTCCGGGGCCAGTGGGTGAACCGCTACGAACAGGCGGGGGTTCCGGCGGAGGTAAACTTCATCTTCGGCACCGATGAATTCGGGCGGGACCTTTTTTCCCGCTGCCTCTACGGAACCCGCATATCCCTTATCATCGCCTTTATTGCGGCGATCATGGATCTTTCCATCGGGGTGGCCTATGGCATGACCAGCGCCATGGGGGGCGGCAGAACCGACACCCTGATGCAGCGGCTCCTGGAGATCCTCGCAGGGGTGCCCAGCCTTATCCTGGTGGTCCTCATGCTTCTCATCTTCAGGCCGGGGATCCTCTCCATCATCTTTGCCCTGGTGATCTCCTCCTGGATACCCATGGCCCGGCTGGTCCGGGCCCAGACCCTGCGGATCCGGGGGCTGGAATATGTGCTGGCCGCCCGGGCTCTGGGTTCAAGCGTTCCCCGGATAGCCTTTTTTCACGTGCTGCCGAACATCGCCGGTACGATCATCGTCAGAACCATGTTTTCCATCCCTCAGGCGATCTTCTTCGAGACCTTTTTAAGTTTTATCGGGGTGGGGATGAAGATCCCCAACGCATCCCTGGGAACCCTTTTGGGCGGGGGCTACAAGATGTTCCGCATCTACCCCTATCAGATGTGGTTCCCCGCGGCGATCCTCTGCCTTGTCATGCTGGCCTTTAACCTTTTGGCCGACGGCCTGCGGGACGCCTTTGACCCCAAGATGAAGGACTGAAACCATGACCCGGCTTGAGGTAAAAAATCTTTCCGTCTCTTTCAATACCTACGAGGGTCGTCTCCAGGCGGTGCGGAACTTAAGCTTTACCCTGGAGGCCGGGGAAACTCTGGCCCTGGTGGGGGAGTCGGGGAGCGGGAAAACTGTTACCTGCCGGTCCCTCATGCGGCTGCTGCCGAAAAATGCCTCGATTGACTCGGGGGAAATTTTTCTGGATGGCCGGGACATTCTGACCCTCAGGGGCCGGGAGATACGGGAACTGCGGGGCGCCGAGATCGCCATGGTTTTCCAGGATCCCATGACCTCTCTGGATCCCACCATGCGGATAGGGAACCAGATCATGGAGGCCTTACGGATCGACCGGCGGCAGCGCCGGCGGCTAAGTTACCGGGAGGCCCGAAAGCGGACATTGGAACTTTTGGATATGGTGGGGATAGAGAACCCCGAAGGCCGCTTCCACCAGTATCCCCACGAATTTTCCGGGGGCCAGCGTCAGCGGATCGTCATCGCCGGGGTGCTGGCCTGCAATCCCCGGATCCTCATCGCCGACGAGCCCACCACCGCCCTGGATGTGACCATGCAGGCCCAGATAATCGACCTTCTCAAGGAGCTGCAGCGGAAGATTGACACCTCGGTAATCTTCATTACCCATGACCTGGGGGTGGTGGCCAATGTGGCGGACCGGGTGGCGGTGATGTACGCGGGAAAGATCGTCGAGATCGGCCTTTCTGAGGAGATTTTCTACGATCCCCGCCACCCCTACACCTGGGGGCTCCTCAACTCCCTGCCCAGCCTGGACGAAACGGCGAAAAGCCTCTACACCATCCCCGGCTCCCCCCCTTCCCTCTTAAACCCGCCAGCGGGGTTAACGCCCATAGGGGATCCCTTTGCCCCCCGGAACCCCTACGCCCTGGAAGTAGACCGCCTCCGGGAGCCTCCCCTCTTTAGGGTGAGCGATACCCATTACGCCGCCACCTGGCTGCTAGATCCCCGCTCTCCCCCCGTCAAACGACCGGAGGCCCTGGAAAAGCGCCGCCGGGAATACCTGGAAAGGAGTATCTACAGCAGTGCCGGACTATAAACTGATGGAGGCGGAGGGGCTCACCCATGTTTACCCCTCGGGGCCGAAAATTCCGGCGGTGGACGGGGTAAGTTTCTTCATCAACGAGGGGGAAACCTTCGGCCTGGTGGGGGAATCGGGGTCGGGGAAAACTACCGCCGGCCGGATGATCGTCAAACTCCTGGACATCAGCGCCGGTGTGGTCAAATTCGACGGGGCGGATATAACCGGCATCCGGGGCAGGGAGGAACTGCTCCGGTTCCGCCGGCAGGTGCAGATGATCTTTCAGGACCCCTATGCGTCCCTGGATCCCCGGAAAAAAGTGCGGGACATCATCGCCGAGGGGATCGACATACACCGGCTCGCCCCCACCGCCGCAGAACGGGAGACGCTGGTGCAGGAACTGCTGGATAGTGTGGGGCTCCACCCCTCCGCCGCTTCCCGGTATCCCCACGAATTTTCCGGGGGTCAGCGCCAGCGGATCGGCATTGCCCGGGCACTGGCCCTGAAACCCCGTTTTCTTGTCTGCGATGAGCCCATTTCCGCCCTGGACCTTTCCATCCAGGCCCAGATCGTGAACCTTTTACAGAAATTACAGGAAGAAAAAAAGCTCACCTACCTCTTTATCGCCCACGATCTTTCCATGGTGCGTTACATTTCCAACCGTATCGGGGTTATGTGCCGGGGGCGTCTCGTGGAGATGGGCCCGGCGGAGGAGGTCTACCGCCATCCCCTGCACCCCTACACCCAGAGCCTCATCTCGGCGATCCCCCTCCCCGACCCGATCATCGAACGGAACCGGAAGAGGATCCCCTACCGGATGGAGGAGGAACGGGGGGTCTGGGGGCTCAAGGAACTAAACCCCGGCCACTTTGTCCGTATGCCCCTGTAGATGCTTTACTTCTCCTAATCCGGCAGGGCCAACTGCAGCACTTCCTCGAACCGTTCCACCGGGTGAAACTCTATGCCCTGCTTGACGTGATCGGGGATCTCATCCAGGTCCCGGATATTTTGTTTCGGGATGATAATGTGCCGGGCCTGGTTCCGCCGGGCGGCGATGGTTTTTTCTTTAAGGCCGCCTATGGGCAGCACCTGGCCGGTGAGGCTCAGCTCCCCGGTCATGGCCAAATTCCCGGTGATGATCTTCCCCCGCATCAGTGAAAGAAAAGCCGTGGCCATGGTGATCCCCGCCGAAGGGCCGTCTTTGGGAGTGGCCCCCTCGGGAATGTGCAGATGAATGTGGTGGCCTTCAAACCATTCCTTTTCCAGGCCGTAGCGTTCCGTGCCGAGCTTCCGGGCCACCGTCATGGCGATGGCGGCGCTTTCCTTCATGGTGTCGCCCATTTTTCCCGTCAGAGTAAGCCCCTCTTTTCCCGGCAGCGAGATGGCCTCGATCACCAGCGTATCGCCGCCCATGCTCGTCCACGCCAAACCCACGGACATCCCCGGCCGGTCCGCCTTCTTCACTTCGCCTTCGGGGAAAACCGGTTTGCCCAAATGTTTCTCGATGATCTTTTTGTCGATGCTGAATTTTTCGGTTTTCCCCGCAGAAGGCTTGGGAGGCGCATCATTCACAACTGCATCTTTTGCAGTGCCTCCGGTGCTGGCGTCTCCGGCGCTGGCCCCTTCACTTTCTTCCACCAACTGCTTCGCCAGTTTCCGGTGAATCTTGTCCAGATTTTTTTCAAAGTTCCGGACCCCCGCCTCCCGGGCATAACCGTTGGCAATGTGGAGCAGCGAATCGCGGGTGTACTTTACCTGATTTTTTTTAAGGCCGTTTTTTTCAAGACTCTTGGGGATCAGATACCGTTTGGCGATCTCCAGTTTTTCCGTGTCTATGTAACCCGGCAGTTCGATAATTTCCATCCGGTCTATCAAGGGAGACGGTACCGTGTCCAGAGTATTGGCGGTAACCACAAAGAAAATATTGGAAATGTCAAAGGGCAGATCCAGATAATGATCCCGGAAACTGAAATTCTGTTCAGGATCCAAAACTTCCAAAAGGGCGCTGGCCGGATCCCCCTGGAAGCTGGCCCCCATTTTATCGATCTCGTCGATCATAAAAACCGGATCTTTTGTCTTGGTGATTTTGAGGCCCTGAATAATTTTCCCCGGCAGGGCGCCTATGTAGGTCCGGCGGTGCCCCTTGATCTCCGCTTCGTCCCGCATACCGCCCACGGAAAACCGGAAAAACTGTTTCCCCAGAGAGCGGGCGATAGAACGGCCCACCGAAGTTTTTCCCACCCCCGGCGGCCCCACCAGGCATATGATAGAACCGGCAGAAACTTTGTTTCCGGCGGGGGATTTATTCCCTGTGGGGAGCTTGCTTCCAGGAACCTTGGTTCCATCATTCCGCAGTTTCCGCACCGCCAGATATTCCACGATACGGTTCTTCACATCTTTCAATCCGTAATGATCCGACTCCAGAATTTCCCGGGCCGTTTTCAAATCAAAATGTTCGGGCGGCGGATCCAGCCAGGGCAGGTTCACAATCACATCCAGATAATTCCGGGTAACAATAAATTCCGCCGAATTCGGATCCATCAGGCCGAATTTTTCCAGCTCCTGATCCACCGCCTCTTTTATCTCGCCTTCAAACTTAAAGGCATCAATTTTTTCCTTAAAGCGCTGCTGCTCCGAGCTTTTCGCATCGGTGGTCATCCCCAATTCGGTTTTTATCGCCTTGAGCTCTTCTTTAAGAAAATAATCCCGCTGGGATTTTTCGATTTTTTCGTTGATCTCCTTCTGAATCCTTTTTTGAATCCGCAGAAGCTCCTGCTCTTTTTTGATAAACACCAGCACCTGTTCCATCCGCTTGCGGACATTCAGCACTTCCAGAATTTTCTGCTGATCCCCCCGGTCTATGTTAAGAATACTGGCGATAAAATCCGCAATTTTCCCCGGATGATCGATGTTGATCATGTTAAGCCGCATCTCCTCGGAAAAGAGCGGATTGTTTTCGGAAATCTGCTTCATCTCGCTGATGAGCGCCCGGGTCAAGGCCTTCACTTCGCTGGTGTCATCCTCCTCGTCCTCCAGGTACTCCACCGCCGCCACAATGGGATTCGTCGGGTTCAGCGTCTTCTTGATCTGGAACCGTTTCATGGTGGAGATGAATATATTCAAGCCCCCGTCGGGCAGATTGATTTTCTTGACGATCTTCGCCGCCGTCCCCACCGTGTACAGGTCCCCGATAGCCGGATTTTCAGCCTCGCCGGTCAACATCACCAGCCCGATAAACCCGTCCCCGGCCACTGCATCATCCACCACCCGCACATCCGCCGGGTTCCCTATCATAATGGGCGTAAAAATCCCCGGGAAAATAGGCCTCCCCATCAGCGCCACCAATGGCAGCCGGGGAGGAAGAATCTGATCTATAGGTACCACACTTTGTTCCGACATACACCTGTCCTTTACATAGAATATCGCAAAAAAGAGGGAAAAAGGCAAGAAACTTGACCCGTCATCATGAAGGCGGCTCCCTTTACCTTTCAGCTGTTTCGGATTATAGTTAGCAGCAGGTAGAAAGTGTTGTCAATAGTTCCCTATACCCTGAAACGGCTCCTCTTCCTTGTTCCGATCCTCCTTGTGGTGTCGGTGGTGATTTTTTTTCTTGTGCGCTTTACCCCTTCGGACCCCATCGCTTCCATTACAGGAGGACGGCACATCAGCGAGGAGACCCGCGCCGCCCTGACGGCCCGGTTCCACCTGGACAAGAGCCTGCCCCAACAGTACTTTATCTGGATTGGAGGCGTGTTCCGGGGGAATTTGGGGGATAGCTACCGTTACCGGGAGCCTGTAATTACTTTGCTTGCAGCCCGGCTCCCCACCACTATTCAACTGGTGTTTATGGCCGCTTTTTTTGCGGTACTCCTGGCCATCCCGGCGGGAATAATAAGTGCGATAAAAAAAAATACGCTTATTGACCGCGTTATTTCGGCTTTTATGATCTTCTGCGTTTCGTCCCCGGTGTTCCTAAACGCCATTGTGCTGATGCTGCTCTTTGTCCTTAAACTGCGGTGGTTTCCGGCCTTTGTCATCGGGCAGAATTTTGTTGAAAACCTTTATTACCTTTCCCTTCCGGCCTTTGCCCTGAGCCTTAACATGGTGGCCTTGATGGGCCGCATCGTCCGGGATCGCATGATCGGGGAGCTCTCTTCCGGTTATGTGCTGGCCCTGAACGCCAAAGGTACGCCCTTCCGCCGTGTGGTGATGATCCACTGTCTCAAGAACACCCTTATCCCGGTGATCACCGTGGCGGGAATTCAAATCGGCACCATGGTGGTGGGGGCCGTGCTGGTGGAAAATGTTTTTGCCCTGGGGGGAATCGGCAATTTGCTTATCGAGGCGATCAAATCTTCGGATTATCCTGTGGTGCAGACGCTTATCCTTTTTCTGGTGAGCCTTTTCCTTTTGCTCAATCTGCTGGTAGATATTATCTATGTGATTATCGATCCCCGTATCCGCGCTGCGGCAAGCGGCGGGCCGGCCGGCCGGGTTATAAGGGAAAAAAATTGAACAGACATAAACCTTTTTTCAGATTGAGAAAAACCCAAGGCAGCTTCCTCTCTCTGCCCTTCGTTATTTCGGGATTTTTTCTTGCCTTGATCATTTTGGGCTGCGTCTTTGCGCCGGTGCTGGCCCCTTACGGTGAATCGGCCCAGGATCTTTCCGCTTCTCTGGCTTCTCCTTCGGCGGAACATCTTTTGGGGGCGGATAAGATGGGCCGGGACCTCTACTCGCGGCTGCTCTTCGGCGGCAGGGTAACGTTGATTTCAGCCCTAGGGGTGGTTTTTCTTTCATTTTTTATCGGCGCGCCGCTGGGGCTTTTTTCAGGGTACTACGGCGGAAAATTTGATTCCATTGTGGGTCGCTTTTGCGATGTGCTGCTTTCGTTTCCTTCGTTATTGCTGGCCTTTCTTTTAGTGGCCGCCCTGGGCCGGGGCATAGGCAGTGCGGTAACGGCATTGGGGATCATCTATGTTCCCATGCTTACCCGCCTGGTGCGATCCCTTACCATGGTCGAAAAAAACAAGACCTATGCCGAGGCCGCAGAATCCGTGGGCTTTTCCCGGCCCTATATCATCTTCCGCCATATACTGCCCAACTGCGTGGATACGGTACTGGTTCAGCTTACCCTGGATCTGGCCTACGCCATTCTGGATCTGGCGGCTTTAAGTTTTATCGGATTGGGGGTAAGTCCTCCCACGGCGGATTGGGGGGCCATGCTGGAGGAGGGCCGGAATTTTCTGCTCCAGAGTCCCCTTCTGGCCCTGGCGCCGGGAGCCGCCATTGTTCTTACAGTGATAAGCCTTAATATTTTCAGCGATTGTATAACCCAGTATCTCGATCCCCAGGGCCGTCTTCTTCCTTCGTTTGAAAAAATGGAAAAACGCAAAGAGCAGCAAAAATGAATAAAATAGAAACTGAAGCCCTGTCCATTGAAAATCTCTCCTGCGATTTTCTGACCGTCGAAGGAATTGTCTACGCCTTGAGCGGCGTGAATCTGCATTTGAACCGCGGTGAAATCCACGGCCTTGTGGGCGAATCGGGCTGCGGTAAAAGTGTAACGTCCCGGGCCATACTCGGCCTTCTTGATAAAAAACGAACCCGTCTGGGCGGCGCAATCCGCTTTGACGGAAAAGATCTGCTTTCCCTTTCGGAAAAGGAAATGCGTTCCATCCGGGGCAGGCGCATCTCCATGATTTTTCAGGATCCCCTTAATTCATTGTCGCCCCTGGAAACTGTGGGAAATCAGATTGAAGAAGCCATGTCTAATCATCTCTCCCTTTCTCCGGAGGAACTGCATGATCGTACCGCCGTTCTTTTGGAAAAGGTGGGCCTCCACCCGGACACTAGTGCCCGTTATCCTTTTGAACTTTCAGGGGGTATGCAGCAGCGGGTCATGATTGCCCAGGCGGTATGCTGTAATCCCGAACTGCTTATTGCCGATGAACCTACCACCGCTCTGGATGTTACCATTCAGGCCCAGGTTTTAAATTTGTTAAAAAGTTTGCAGAAGGAACTTTCCCTTACGGTGCTGCTCATAACCCATAACTTTGCCGTGGTGGCGGAAAACTGCGACAGGGTTTCCGTGATGTACGCGGGGCGCATTGTGGAAACGGCCCCGGCCCGGAGCCTGATCGAGAACGCGGCCCATCCCTATAGCCGCGCCCTTATCGACTGTATACCCCGCAGCCATGCCGGCGGAAACGCTCTGCCGGTGATTCCCGGCTTTCCCCCCAGGCTCTACGATCCACCTGCGGGTTGTCCTTTTGCCCCGCGCTGCGGGAAAGCCGATGACGCCTGTGCTGTAATGCCGCCGCTTACAGCCATTGGTTCCGGCGATACAAATGCCGGCGGGGATCGTTATGTTTCCTGTCATCATTTGGAGGCTTGAAGGAAGATGCTGGAAGTCAAAGAACTTACAAAACTTTTCCCTGTAGGCCGGCGGCGGATTACGGCGGTAAACGATGTTTCTTTTCGGGTAGAAGAAAATGAAATCTTCGGCATCGTGGGGGAATCGGGCTGCGGCAAATCCACCCTGGGCCGGCTGATTCTGCGCCTCATCGAACCCTCAGGCGGACAGGTTTTTTTCAAGGGTCAGGATATAAGCGCCCTCCGCCGCCGTGCCATGCGCCCCCTGCGCCGTTCCATGCAGATGGTGTTTCAGAATCCCTTTGCCTCGTTTAATCCCAAAATCCGCATCTTAAGCGCCTTAACCGAAGTCTGCCGTTACTACGGCATGAGCGCCGATGAAACCCGGGACAGAATAGGCCGCCTTTTTGCGGACATAGGTCTTTCGGAGGATTTACTTTACCGTTGGCCCCGTGAACTTTCAGGCGGACAGCTTCAGCGCCTTGCCATAGCCCGCGCCCTGCTTTCTGACCCCTCCCTCATCGTGGCGGATGAACCTCTTTCTGCCCTGGATGTTTCGGTTCAGGCCCAGCTCCTCAATCTGCTCAAGGCTCTCCGCGGGAACCGTTCCATGGCCATGGTTTTTATTTCCCATGACATGACCGTGGTGGAGTACCTCTGCGACCGGGTGGGGGTAATGTATTTGGGCCGGATCATGGAATTACTTCCGGGCTCAGATCTTTCGGAAAACGCCCTTCACCCCTATACCCGTTCCCTCCGCGCCTCCTCTCCCCGGCTTGACCGTTTCAAGGATGGGGAGAAAAGCGATACCGCGGCCCTCCTGAAAGGGGAGACGCCTGACCCTTCTCATGTCCTTAAGGGCTGTCCCTTTGCCCCCCGTTGTCCCGAAGCGTCCAAACACTGCCGGGAAGAAATTCCCGAAATCAGGGAAGCCGCCCCGGGCCATCTGGTTCGCTGTCACCTGGTTTGATATAGATTAACGGTCCGGCTTTATCTTTTGCCTGAAGACAAGGGCCAGGGAAGTGATATCGTCGGACTGCTCCGCACCGTTTACAAAGCCGGCCAGTGCCCGGCGGAGGGCCTCATCAAAATCCTGGGGGGCTAATTCCCGACAGGAGTTGGCGGTCCCCAGAAGCCGGTCATTGCCGAACTGGTCTCCCTGGGGGTTCTCGGCCTCGTTTATGCCGTCGGTGTATAAATAGAGCTTATCCCCTTCATCCAGGGTAAGCCCCGCAGACTGATAGGGAAAATCTGCAGACACCCCCAGGGGGGGGCCCCGCTTCAGCTCCAGGAATTCATATCCTCCCCCGGAACGGGAAATGAGAGGCTTGTTATGCCCCGCATTGGCAAAACTCAAGAAACCGGTGATCAAATCAAGCTGACAGACAAAAACCGTGACAAACATATCCTCATCGTTATTTTCGCAGAGCTGGTTATTTACGGAAAAGAGGAGCTCGTCCAGGGGCTTTTGCATCTGGCCCTGGTTCTTGATCAGGGTCTTTGCAATAACCATAAACAGGGCTGCGGGCACTCCCTTGCCGGAAACATCGGCGATGACCAGTGTAAGTTTGTCCCGGGTGGTAAAAAAGAAATCGTAAAAATCACCCCCCACTTCTTTTGCGGGCAGCATCCGGGCATAAAGCTCAAATTCTTCCCGTTCCGGGAAAGCGGGAAATATGCGGGGCAGCATACTGGCCTGTATCCTTGTAGCTACATTCAATTCCGTGCCGATCCGTTCTTTTTCGCCGGTGATCTCCTTGATATTCCCGATCATCTGATTGAAGGTTTCCGCCAGCACCTCGATCTCGTCCCCGGTTTTCACCTCCAGCCGGTGGTTCAGGTCTCCGGCGCCGATGATCTTTGCACTGGCGCTTAAGGCGACAAGAGGGGCGGTAAGGCTGTTGGAAAGGCCGGCGGCCACAGGAAAGATGACAAAGAGGGCAAGAACGATAACCGCCACCACAATAAGTGTGCTCATCGAAATGTTCCGGTCGATTCGGACAGCGGCATTATCGGCAAGGGTCATAATGGCATTTTTTATGCTCAGGGCAGGAGCAATGATTTCGGCCACCGGGACTATTACCCCCAGGCTCCAGTTGATCGTGGTAAGGGGATGGTAGGCCGCATACATGGATTCCCCGTCTATGGTAAGCTGCATCACACCGCTTTCCCCGCCCAACATCTTTTCTGCAAGTTCCCTGAATCCCGCCCTGGGGCTGTGTAAATAATCTTCACCCATGATATAACCGGATTCATCAGTAACAATATCATCGGCGCGGGGGGTAAAAATAACCTGGCCTTGCTCGTTTAGCAGAAAGGCATAACCGGTTTTTCCAATCTTGGTAGAATCGAGAATTTGATTGATATTCAGTGACAATAGCGCGCCGCTGCCTGCCACGCCTTTGACTGCACGCCTGCCGTTTGAAAGGTCATAGAAGGGCATAGCACAGGTAATTGCAGCGCCATTGCCTGAAATATCGGGATATATGCCGGTCCAGATGAGCTTGTCCGCCCCCTTGGCAAGGCGGTACCACACCCGGGTCCTGGCATCATAATCGGTTTCGTTGGGGGGGGCACCTGGTTCCACAACGATGGAAAAACCGCTTTCGCTGCCGATATAGGCGGCGCTAATCCCGATATCCACGGTATTTATCTGCCTGAGAATATCGCCTATGTTTGCCGCTAAATAAACCTCATTGCGAAATCTGTCGAAGGAAAAATTTCCTCCGCTGCTCAAATGGGGGACCAGCCCGTCCTCGCCGGGTTTTAAATAATCAATAGTCCTTGGCCGGTACAAACCCGGATTGGTATAGATGCTGGTTGCAATTTCAGCCACTATCCTGGTCTGATTCTGTATGGAGGCAAGTTTTTCGTCGGTCAGAGCAGCCTTATCCTCCGCAAGACTTCTAAGCTGTAACTGGACCTGGGCTTCCAGGGCGATCTGGCTGTCCTCTGCGGCCACCGATCCCAGGCGGTCACTTTCATCAAGAACAGTCCTGCGCATGGTAAAGATGCTTATCATTGAAGTGGCGCCTAAAAGTATCAGTGCCCCCAGCGCTGTGGATAAAATTACCCGTAAAACTTTGGTTCTAATTTTGCCGGACAAGTTGTGCCTCCTTGTATTTCGTTTGAATAAAATTAAGCTTTTCCTGAAAATCAGGGACTACCGCGATTGTTTCAAAATTGACCGGCAGGGAAGATGAATAATGCATGATCATATACTCATATTGCCCCGCCAGGGGGTGAATACCGGTAAAAAAGAATCCGCGGCTGTCCAAAACAGGAAAGACAGAAGCGTTTGAGGAATCATTGAGGTTGATAAAAATATTGAAGGTCTGCCATTCCGATGCGGCATAGCGCCTCAGCGCCCCGGCAATAATCTCTTCAAAATCAAGCCCGGCCTGCTGCACAAATATTTCACAATACTGATGCATATCATCCTGGGAAACGGTACAGACCGTCTCAAGCCCGGCCGGCTCTCCTTCGCCCTGTTCACTTAACAAAAAGCTTACCCCTAAGGCAGTATACACATTCTTAATAAACGCTGCATACGCGAAAGGCGCATAAAGGATGCCCGCGTCCTTTTTTGCCTGGGGGAGACAGCCTACAAGAAGTGCATCCTTTAGCGGAAGCAGTAAACCAGCCATATATTTAGCCTTGGCATCATTCAGGTAACCATTCAACAGTATGCCCGTTTTCCGGTACCCCCAATTATAACATATCACCTGGCTCCTCGTGTCGAGGGTCATGCTGTGTATGTATATAGAGCTATAGGTTTCCAGCGGTATTGATTCCACAAGAAAAGCATGTAAAGCCGTCCCTAACCCAAAGCCCCGCATATCGGGTATTACGACCAACATTCCAAAGGCGAGACTGCCGGGGAATACATTTTTCCTGTTTGCGCCAGCCATCCCTGCCAAATTACCGCTGCTAAACTTTGCTATCGCACATTGCAGGTCCCCTGATTGGATAGCATTATGGACAAAACCTTCGTCATAAAGTTGAGGATAATAGCCGGTGCCATGCTGTTTTTTCAGCAGCCCTATCAGTTCCGGCGTTTCATCGGGACAGGCAAACCGGATTATAACATCCCGGGCGCCGCCTTTTTCATTATATAAAACCATAAAACTGCCGCCCTTCCTATATGATAAGAACCAAATTGTTCACGCCAAAGGTTTTCCGGTACTCAACTTCCTCTGCCATCTTTAATATCATGGCAATGCCCAGGGTTCGTTCTGCTCCGGCTTCGGTATCCTTGTTTTCATAATAATAAGCCATCGGATTAAAATATTTTCCGGTATTACGAATTCTTATTATGATGCGCTCCTCCAGAACCATCATCCGCACATCGGTATATTCCGTTTTGTCTTTTGTAAAAGAAAATTCATTTATCATAAGGAGCATTTCCTCAATGGCAAGGCTGATATGCAGTATCTTTTTCGCCGGGATCTCATTTTCTTCGCAGAAACCGGAAATTTTTTCTGATGCAAAGGTTACATCCTCCATCGTGTTTTTTACGGAAAAATCAACAACCCTGTTGTTATCAATAAGCGTGCTGTCCAGGAGGAGGTAAGGGGAAAAATTCCGATTCCGTATATGTATCACCGTCACGATCAAAAATGTTACGCAGAGGGTTATTGCTTCCGCAAGGATCAGGCTTATCCATAGCGCATTAATGCTGAAGGCCGGAAAAAGCAGATAAAGCGGCAGTAACATAAAACATATCAGCCTGCAAACAACAATGGTATTGGCAATAGCGAGACGGGATATGGCATTAAAATAATTGGCAAGCATATTGTTTATGAATGAAAGATTAAGGCTCAGCGCAAGAAAGATAAGCCCCCGGGCAGAATCGGCCAGTATGGATGCATCCCGAATCCCAAAGATCATTCCCATCTTGCTGCGTAAAAGCAGCAGGAGTACCCCGCAGAGGCCGACAATGATGCTCCCCAAACCGATGGCTTTTTTCAGAATAATACGGATACTGCGGAAGTCCCGTTCCCCAAAAGAGATGCTTATCAGCGGAAGGGCGGTTTGGGAAACACCGAGGATAAGGGCCAGCAAAAACTCGGAAGTGGCGCTTACCAGGGAATAGGCGGGCAGAAAAAAACTGGTTCCCATCCTGACCAGGAGGAGGTTTATGCAGAGTATTTGGACCGCCTGGCAGATATTATTTAATGCGGAAGGACTCCCTGCGGCGATGAGGGCGATCATGCTCCGCAGCATCTCCACGGGTTTCCGGAACTTTAGGGGTGAATCTTTGTTTATAAACTGGCACGCACCGAATATAAAGGTAAGGATTGAACTCGTTACCGAAGCAAGAGCCAGGCCCCCAAGCCCCAGGCCAAGAAGGACCGTAAAAATCAGCAGGCAAACAACATTTAACAGGCTCATTAAAAGCAGCATGATCATGCCAAGATTAGGCTTGCCGATGACACGCAGGAAATTAAGGGGAATATAGATAAGCAGCATACTTATGCCGCCGGGAATATAAAACCGCATATAATCCCTGGTTAGGGCAAAATACTCCCCCTCCGCGCCAAGAAGCGTTACAATACGATCAAGATTTAGCAGTCCCAGGACCGTTATCGCCGCCCCTGCTGCGATGGCAACAAGGTAGGAAAGGGTATACATCCGGGCGCATAGGACTTTGTCGTCCTTGCCCAGGGCGGTGCCCGATATAACAGCGGCGCCCACACCGATAAGCGAGCCCAGGGAGCAATAAAACAGCGCCACCGGGGCCACCAGGGACACTACGCTTAAGCCGACACTGCCCAGGGTATTGCCGATAATTGCGCTGTTGATAAAGCCCGATGCCTGGGTTCCCAGGAGGGCAAGGATGGAAGGGAATGCATACCGGTATACGAGCTGCCCGACAAAATTTTCGTTGGCGCTAAGGCCGTCTTCCAACATCAGCACCCAACCCTTCAAAATTTAATTTGATATTTTCAAATTATTTGCACTCAAATTTCCTTTATCATATTACCCGATATTATTTAAGTCAAGGGCTGGAATTTATGGATGTGGTTAGGAGTATATTACCCCATGTAAGGTCCCTTATGCCAGATGTATCCGGGGTCCGTCCCTTGTGTCAAAATCGAAGGGATCTCTTTTATCCAGTGTCGGGAGCTTGTCCCTTATACAGGAGAGAGAAGGATCATTCCATCCTCCCGCCACGACGCTCAGTTCCTCCTCATCCAGCTCGCCCTTCTTTACCTCAAAGTCGGCGGCTTCCAGGGTTACCCCGTGCTTTGCCGCTATGGTGATATACTCGGCAACGATGGCTGCCTGGCCGGGGTTCTGCCCCTCATACCGTTTCTGCGCCGCTTCCAGATCCGCCCTCAGCGCCGGGTCGGACTCCGCTTTCTTGTAAAAATCAGTTAATTTGCTCATATATGCTCCTGTTGGTATCACCTTTGCGCTCAGCTTATTAGCAGGACGGGAGCGGAATTTCTTCCGGAATAACGTTACCTATTAAACTCATCGTCCCTCCCGCTACAACGCCCAGTTCCTCCTCGTTCAGTTCGCCTCTGGTAATCTCAAAGTCGGCGGCTTCCAGGCTTACCCCGTGCTTTGCCGCTATGGCGATACCCTCGGCAACGATAGTTGCCTTGTCGGGGCTCTGCCCCTCATACCGCTTCTTCGCCGCTTCCAGATCCGCCTTCAGCGCCGGGTCGGTCGCCGCTTTCTTGTAAAAATCAGTTAGTTTGCTCATATATGCTCCAGTGGGTGCACCATTGCGCTCATCTCACGGCCGGGTACAAGAAGAGTATCAATAAAACTATCACAAGAACTGCCCCCTCCCGCCACGGCGCTCAGTTCCTCCTCGTCCAGCTCGCCCTTCTTAACCTCAAAGTCGGCGGCTTCCAGGGTCACCCCGTGCTTTGCCGCCAGGGCGATACCTTCGGCAACAATGGTTGCATGGTCGGGGTTCTGCCCCTCATACCGCTTCTTCGCCGCTTCCAGATCCGCCTTCAGGGCCGGGTCGGTCGCCGCTTTCTTGTAAAAATCAGTTAGTTTGCTCATATATGCTCCTTATAAGTATATTTCCACAGGAACGCCGTTTATTACAGTTCGGTTGTAACAATTTCTGCCAATTTACTTACCTTCGATCTTTTTTCGGATGGTTAAACAGTTTTTTCCACCGATACGCTCATAGTATACCCCATCCATCATCTTCATGGTAAGGTAGATACCCAATCCGCCTATGGGCCGGTCTCCCAGGGAAGCCTTCGTATCCGGCGAGGGCTGGTCCAGGGGATTAAAGGGTTTGCCCGCATCTTCAAATTGAATGATTAAAAAATCCCCTTCGGTCCCGATGCGTACCAGGGCTTCTCCCGCCTTGCCGTCATAGGCATAGTTGGTAATATTGACAAAGAGCTCCTCGGTTACCACCGCAATCTGATTGCATATTTTGGGAGGGCAGCCCGCTGTTTCCAGGAATTCCTCCACCAGCGCCTGGAGGTTTTCCAGCTCCTCCAACCGTGCGGGAAGGTGAAGTTCTTTACTGAATGTCAAAGACATCTTCCAGCCCGGTAATTTCAAAGACCTCCTGAATGACTTCCCCCACATGGAGGATAAGGAGGCTGCCGCCCTTTGCTTTAAGCTTCTTCTTGGCCCCGATAAGAACCCGCAGCCCCGCAGAGGAGAGGTAAGTGACCCCCGCGAAATCCAGAACCAGGGCCCCGGTTTCCTCCACCGCAGCATCCACGGCCGTACCGAATTCTTCCGCCGTGGCGGCGCTGAGCTTGCCGCTTATGGCCAGGGTAATGCCGGTATCCGCACTTGTTTTAACTATTTCCATATTATGCCGCCTTTGCCGTATCGGACTTTTTGATATACTTTTGATAGAAGGTATCGACGATAACGGAAATAGCGTTATCCCCCGAAACATTGCAGGCTGTACCAAAACTGTCCTGGGTAATGTACAGGGCGATGAGCAGGCTTGCGATGGCACTGTTGGAAGCGATACCAACAATGGGAAGGAAGGGCAGAGCCGTCATGATGGAGCCGCCGGGAGCACCAGGAGATGCCACCATGGCGATACCCAGGGTCATAATAAAGGGAACGATGATCCCCAGGTTTACGGGCATCTGATGCATTAAAAGGACCGCCGTAACGCAGCTGGTAATGGTGATCATGGAGCCAGCCATGTGGATATTGGCGCAGAGAGGTATCACAAAGTTGCGAATCTCCTCCGAAACCCCATCAGCCTCGGCGCATTTCAGATTTACCGGAATGGTAGCCGCCGAAGACTGGGTACCGATGGCGGAAAGATAGCCCGGCACCTGGTTTTTGATCAACACAAAGGGATTCTTTTTGCTTACCGCTCCGGCTATAAGGAAAAGAATGAAGATGCAGACCAGGTGCAGAATGATCACCGCAAGGAAGACTTTCCAAAGTATGTTAAGGATTACGAAAGTCTGCCCGCTGACGGTCATATTGACGAAGGTTCCGCAAATATAGAGCGGCAGGAGGGGGATAACCACCGTCTTCAAAACCTGGTTGATGATTTTTGAAAAACTGCTGATCGGCTCATAAAGGGCGGCGGTTTCCTTCCGCATGGCAGAAAGGCAAAGCCCCAGAATAAAGGCCAGTACCACCGCGGCGGTTACGTCCATGACGGGCGCCAGGGGTATCGTAAAATAGGGCGAGAGCATTCCCGCTTCCGGGTCGCCAATGGATGCGATCACCGATGCGGACATAAAGCTGGGGAAAAAGCTGACGGCCACAGTAAAGGCAAGGGTACCCCAGATGAGGGACGAGGCATAGGATATACCTGCGGTGATCCCCAGAAGTTTTCCCGCGCCCTGGCTTAAATCTGCAATACCCATGGTTACAAAGGCCAGAATAAGGAGGGGTATGACAAATCTGAGAAACGAACTAAAAAGGGTAGAAGCGGTAACAACGATTCTGTTTACCGGAACCGGCGCCCATAGGCCAAGCAGGATACCCAACACGATGGCGATGAGCAATTTTCCCACCAGTCCCAACTTGAATTTCTTTGCCATAAAATCCTCCTGAATAAACATTATGACACACTCCAAAAAAGGTAACAATCCATGCCCGGTATGCCCGTCCTGCCATTGACCCATTTCCCACAAATACTCTACAATTAGTAAGCCAATCCGTAGGGATGGGTATACACATTTGGAGGCTCTTAGAATGAAGAAAATTTTCTGTCTTGCAGTGCTGGCGGCCCTTGCCGCCGGTTTGGTCTTTGCCGGAGGTTCCCAGTCGAAATCTTCCGCCAAAGGAATCACCTTTACCGTTGCCCTGGAGGGGGACATCGAAGCCCTGGATCCCGGAGTGGCTTGGGATTTTACAACAAACCAGGTAACTAACCAAATTACCGAAGGCCTTGTTACCTTTGACGAAAACAACAACATCATCCCGCTTCTGGCAAAAAGCTGGCGGCAGACGGATGAGACAACCTATGTGTACGATGTGCGCGACGACATTGTTTTTTCCGACGGGACGAAAATGACCATGGACGATGTGCTCTTTTCTTTTGAGCGGGCGCGGAATCCCGACGGCGGAACATGGTTCTCGGATTTTTTTGGTGATGTAGATAATTTTTCCGTCAACGGCTGGCAGTTTATCATCAAACTTTCGACCCCGTCTGCGGTGTTCAAATATATTCCCGCCACCGGGGCCGGACGCATCATCAGCAAGGCGTATTACGAAAAACACGCCGATAATTTTGGAACCGCCACTGGCGGCATTGTCGGCACCGGGCCTTTTGCTTTCCAGAGCTGGACGAGCGGCCAGCAAATTACGCTTACAAAAAACACAAACTATTGGGACAAGGCTAAACTGGCCGCCAATGATGTGGGCACCGTGGTCTACAGAATCATCAGTGACGACAACGCCCGTCTGGTCGCCCTGCAGACCGGGGCGGTGGATTTCAGCGTGAACCTGAACGAAGATATGCTGCCCCAACTGAACACGGATAAAAACCTGACCGTTACCACGAGGGATTCACAGTTCCTGGTTTACCTGGCGCTCAATACCGGGCGTGCCCCCATGAACGATGTCAATGTGCGGCGGGCAGTTTCCCGCGCCCTGAATCTTCCCGAATTTCACCGGAACATCATCAAAAGCGCCGGCGCTCCCGGGAACGTTCTGCCCTTTGGACAGGCTCTTTACGGGGAGAACGCCTCCCGCTGGCAGCAGTATCTGGGAACCAAAAATTATTCTTTTGATCTTGCCGCGGCAAAGCAGTTCCTCTCCCGGTCGGCCTA
This sequence comes from Spirochaetia bacterium, assembly GCA_025997615.1. Classification (GTDB taxonomy): domain Bacteria; phylum Spirochaetota; class Spirochaetia; order Treponematales; family Breznakiellaceae; genus BNUV01. The sequence continues at coordinate 17,729 of BNUV01000021.1, read as the reverse complement.
TCCCAACGGTTTTACCTGCAGCCTTGTGGTAGGTGAATCTCCCCTCCGCAATCAGCGGGCCCTCTACATTCAGGAAGCGCTCAAGGCCCTTTCCATCACGGTGAATATTGTTAAAACAACCAATGAGGAAGAAAGTACTTACCAAACGGGCGGCATACTGGATGCCAACGGCAACCGGGATTACGACATGATCCTGGGGGGCTGGGAATCGGACTATCCCGATCCGAACGCCAACCTTGAGATCCTCTATGTCTCGAGCCAGGCCGGTGAGGACGGTTACAATTCAGCGGCCTACCAGAATCCCAAGGTGGATGAATTGATCGCATCACAACTGCGCATAGTCGATCCCACCCGGCGTTTTGAAATTCAGTCCCAGTTGGCGGATATAATCGTTGATGAAGTTCCCTATATCATTTTCGATTATTCTGCCCGGATTAGCGCCCTGAACAAAAAATACACAGGTGTTGCCGCCACCGCTGCATGGCTTTGGTCGCTTCCCATCCATAACGTTAAGGCTGCCAAATAATTTTTCTGTCGGAAAAACCGCAAAGGCCGGCGCGCTGATGGGCACCGGCCTTTGCGGCTCCTCTCAGGGGGGAGCTGCCCTGCCTATCATTTATTGAAAAGAAACCGCCAAATCAACTGTCCGCCGGGCCAGGGTGGAAATTTCTGTTAACGCAAATCCGTCAATGCCGGAAGCCAGTTTATTGTTCAGGGGCTTTATCCATTTTTCAGGCAGCTTTTCCGCCCCGCTTATCATCCCGATCACGGAACCCACCGTGGCGGCGTTACAGTCCGTATCGAAACCGGCGCAGACCGCAATGCCGATGGTTTTTTCAAAATCAGATTCCCCCCACAAAAGCGCGATAAGGCAGATCATGGCATTGGAAATAGTATGGCACCAATGGTGGCCGTTTTTTTCATCGTAGATCCCATAAAGATTTTGCAGAGCCGCTTCCCAACTTATCTCCGTTTCGTGCCAGGCAAGAACTTTTTTGATGCCCTCCGCCAAACGGGATTTTTCCGGAATCTCCCCGAGGCCGCCGGCGATAATATCTTTTATATCGCTGCTCACCGCCGCCCGGGCGATCATGGCGGCGCAGAACATTTCACCGTAAATACCATTCTTGATATGGCTGACCCTGGCATCCCGCCAGGCAAATTCGGCGGCCCTTTCCGTATCACCGGGAGCAGCATACCCGAAAAAATCCGCGCGGATCTGCGCACCGATCCATTCCCGGTAGGCATTGTGACAGGAACCCGAAAGGGGCGGCATGATAAGATCAACAATATTATGATAGGCAACCCGCTCGGCGGTACAGACATGATAGATCGGAACATTCTTGAGCCAGCTATGGGCCACATCTTCGCTGGTAAAACTTGAACCCGATTCTTCCAGGGTTTTCAGATACAGTATGGTATAATTGGTATCGTCATCCTCGGGGGCATGGGAAATATTATTGATCCAGTTGATGGTATTACTGCCGTAAACTTCTCTTTCGTCAATGATGTTGTATTTTTCCCGAATCGCTTCCCCCACATCGGAGGCAAAATATTTACTGATAGGATAATTACCCGTATCTTTCAACATCCCGTTGATCCGGTCCCGGCGCCAGCCTTCAACCGGCTGACCAAGGAGGCAGCCCCCGCAGCGGCCAAGCCACGCGCCGTATACTTTGTCGTAGTAGGCGGCCCTGTCAATTTTTGCGGGAGGGTCATTTCTTCTGTTTTGCGGCCGGGCCCTTTTTATATCTTCCAGAGAAGCGGGCTCAATGTAGGGATAATCTTTTGCCACCGGAGCGCGACGGATCCGGTCGAGCAAATCTTTAGCGTCATCCTCCCGAAGATAGCCCTGTTTGAACATATCAAAAATAGCGTGGGCCTCATCCGCAAAGGCCCGGACATCCCGGCCCTCATCGGCGCTCTGCTCAAGCTCCGTCAGTACTGTTTCCGAAAGAGTCATCCACATTGAATACATTTTATCCTCCGTTAATCAGGCTGCTTGGTTTATCATAATAAAAATAGGCTGTTGAGGAAAGGTCATATACGGCCCCGGCTGGAGCTCAAAACTTCCCTAGGCGTTATTAACCGGCAAGGGACTACTGCATAAAGGCAATATCAACCGTTCTTCTTGCCAGCTCCGAAATATCCGTAATACCAAAACCTTCAATTCCTTTCATTCCACATAAGAATCTGCCGGAAGGGAATCCCCAAAAAATCTCACTATACTTACCGAATGGGGCGGCAGGGAAATCCCCGTTTCGGTATTATAGCGGGTTTCTGCTGCCGCGCCGGGAACGGCATCATTGCGGCCCATGTCGTTGAAGGCGTCAATGCTTTTCCCACTGAGAGTTTGGATTGATACCCGCTGAGGCAGCTTTTCCATAACCACCTGAAGGGTTTGGGCTTCCCCCGGATCCTTGTTGACCGCCGCAATAACGATATTCCCGTCCGGGTTCAAGGTCGCCAGCAAATCCAGTGCGGGGGTTTCAACCAAATTTCCCGCCTTGTCCCGGATTTTCAGAACCGGCATATCCGAAACAAAGCTGTCCAATACCGTATCCCCCAGGCCATTTACATATAAATCAAAAACATGATAGGTGGAACGGAGCACGATTCCGTCCTTTTGGGTATAGATAAGCCCCCGGGTATTTACCACCGGAGCGTAATTAGTCATGCCGACAATATCGCAGTTGCGGTTTGCCATGTTGAGGAAGCAGGCGGTAAATACCGCATCGGCCATGGTGTAACGGCAGTTTTCATCGTTAAGATCCCGCGGCTTGATATAATCGTCGGGATTGATACCCAGCTTTAGCGAATGGCTGTTGGGATGATACCAGCCCCGGAGGTTCCATTCGTCAAAGGCGATACGGATCTGTTTTTCCAGCCCCATGGCGCAGAGGAGCCCGCGGACTTTGGCAACCTTATCTTCCAGATAATTTGTATAAGCCATACACTGTTCATAGTTCGCGTAATCGTTGGTCTGATGTATCCCATCCCAATAATCATGAATTGAAATCCAGGCCAGCCGTTCCCCGCAGTTTTTGAGCAGATTAATATTCCAGTCAAGATCGGCAAGAGCGGCGGCGGAAAGTTCTATGCTTGGGTCTACCCGCTGTATCATCTTGGCCGATTCGGTAACGAGCCGCCCCCATTCCGTTGCGGTCTTGGCGCCAATCTCCCATCCGCCGTAGTTTTCGTTGCCGATGCTCCAGTATTTTACCTTGAACGGATCGCTATGGCCGTTGGCGATCCGCTGCTTTGCATAGGGCCCTTCGGTTTTAAGATTGCAATACTCCACCCAGTCGCTCATCTCTTCCGCCGTACCGGTGCCCGCGTTGGTGCAGATATAGGGCTCGCAGCCCACCCGCCGGCAGAAGGCGATATATTCATCAGTACCGAAAGTGTTAGGTTCCTCGACGCGCCATGCCTTGTCAAATGTGGGGACGCGGTTTTTCCCCACTGCGTCTTTCCAGTGGTGGGCGGATACAAAACAGCCGCCCGGCCAACGGAGAACAGGAACCTTTATCCTTTGCATGGCCCTTATCACGTCTTCCCTAAAACCTTCTTTCCCGGACAGGGGATTGCCGGGATCATAGATACCGCCGTAGATCTGGCGGTGAAAATGTTCAATAAATTGTCCATAGATCATGGGGTCGCGTTTGCCGACGGTTCTGCGTGTGTCAATATGAAACTTCATTTATGTTCCTCCAAATAAATCGTAATATATTTATCTAATCGCCGTTATTAAAACTCCGGCACATCAATAATCGCGCCGTCCTTCATTGCCGATTCGTGGGCGCAGATTCCCGCCGCAACAATGTTTGCGCCGTTAATTTCGTTTATCCACGCCTTGCGGTTTTCAAGAATGCTCCGTACAAATTCATGAACCATGTGCGGATGGGAACCGCCGTGCCCGCCTGAGGCATCCTTTTCCAGGGAAAGCTGGGGGTTCTTTTCATCGTAATCTTCATGCCTTACCGTAAAACGGCGTATAGCTTCCGGCAGTTTCTCGTAATAGTTCCCTGTGGAAATACGCGCTGCATCCACCGGAAGACCACGGTAGGGTTTACCGTCAGGATCGTTTTTTGCGGGCAGCAGGGTATGAACTACCGGCTGCTCACTTTCAATCTGCTGCCATTCAAAAGATTTTTTGGAACCATAAAGGTTGAACATTTCCGTATAATCGCGGGCAGTTTCAAAAAGAGAACGCGTTACTTCCCCTTTCAGCCCCGAAGCAAATTCAATCTGCATGGTTTCAATGGGGAAGGGGTTCCCGTATTGCGTATGGAGGCTTTTCCTCATGGTGCCAGATCCCAGGCCCCGGACACGTACTATGGGAGAATCCGCCAGCATCACCAGGGGCGCTATGGCGTGGGTGCCGTAAAACAGAGGCGGCAGCCCCATCCAGTAGTCCGGCCAGAATTCCATATCCTGATAATGGGCGCCCCGCAAAAATTGAATGGAACCGAATTCACCTTTTTCCAGCATCTCCCGGACTTTGAAAAAATGGGTAGTGTACACTGCGGTTTCCATGTTGCAGTAGGATTTCCCGGTTCGCTTGACCGCTTCGGCAATGGCCTTGAGATCTTCCAGACGGATGGCCATGGGAACCGTACAGGCGCAGTGCTTCCCCGCATTCAACACCGCCAGGGTCTGTTCCGCGTGCCGGGGTATGGGGGACACCAGATGAACGGCGTCCACGGCAGGATCCTTCAATATCTCGTCAAAGCTTGAATAAATCCGGATTTCCCCCGCATTTTCCGTCTTTTTCAGATGATTTGCCGCATTGTTGGCCAAATCCTGATTGGTATCGAAAATCCCAAAGGAAGCGACATCGGGATGGGCGGCATAGATGGGCGCAAAAGCGCCGCCGAATCCGAGCCCCACAAGAACCACGTTCAACTGCTTCATAAAAGTAAAATAACACGGCTTTTCCCGGCGGAAAATTGACAATTGGGAAAAAAAGATGTAAATTCGGGTAATCGTGATCTATGGTTTTGAAGCTTCCGGTGATCGGGAGGTCATTGAAGGTACTCCCAATATCTATATTAAGCCCGAAAAACACCCCTCAAGGATCCTTGATTTTCATGATATTTTCTACATGGTCGAAGGAAAGTGGAGCGTACTTCTGAAGGACGAGCGTATTGAGCTGCGGCAGGGGGATGTGGTTCTGCTGCCCGCAGGCCTCCATCATTTTGGGGATGATTATTGCAGGGCCAATACACGGACCATTTTTATTCATTTCAAGACCAAAAAGGGCGACGGCCCCTGGGACATAAAAAAAGAAAACCGAAGCCTGCCTGTCCTCTCCCATACCCATCCTGATTCAGGCCGGGTTTTTTCGCTTTTTCAGGAAATGGCAAAAACGTCCCGATCCCATCTGCCCCACCGGGACTTCCGCTGTTCCGCTCTTTTAAACCAGATCATCATCGAATTATCCGACCACTACACCCGGAGCGGAAATAAACACGACAAGGTGATACTGGAACTCCTCAATCTTTTTATGGACCACCCGGAAAAGTTTTTTTCTATTGAAGAGCTTGCCGCCGGGGCCGGTTTGAGCCGCAAATCCCTGACCCTCCGCTTCCGGGCAGAAACAGGGTTATCCGTCCACCAATACCAGATGAACAGCAAGCTTGACCAGATAGCAACAAGCATCAGAACTAATTCCTGGTCCAGCCTGAAAAATCTGGCCTATAACTTCGGCTTTTACGACGAGTACCATTTAAGCTCCGCCTTCAAAAAAAAATTCGGCATCTCCCCCGGGAAGTATGGGCGTTAGTGACTGTCCCGGCATTTTACAATAAGAAAAAAAGTTAACAATAATCTGAATGTTGCCTATCAAAATTCCCAAACAGCTTGTAAATTTCACCTAGTTGTGGTACATTGCGGAAACAGAAGAAGACTTGAAGGAAATTGAAACACTGGAGGTACCAATCATGGAACAGGCGATTAACACATATCGGAGTATCACCGCTACCGATGAGTTTAAGGAGATAGAGCGGCTTCGTGCAGAGCTCGGAAACGCAGAGGCGCCAGGTACAACATCATAAACTGATATGATGTGTGCCCCGGTGGTTAAAATCTTAATTCATGATTAAACTGAACCTATGACCAACACAGCGCTGTCCCAGGGACCGGTGGATCTGATCCGGGAGGCTTTCCATTATCAAAGCCGTTTTGCCGGGTCTACTATGGTGTTCAAAATTGATTTTCCCGTAACGGAGGATCCCAACTTTCCTCTGTTGATGAAGGATCTGGCCCTTTTGGCCCAGACAGGATTCCGGGTGGTGATTGTGCCGGGGGCCAAGGAATGGATCGACACGGTGCTTAACGAACACGGGATCGTTTCAAACTATTCGGGGGCCCAGCGGATCACCCAGTCGGCGGCCATGCCTTTTGTGGAGATGGCGGCCTTCCATGTGGCGACCCGTTTTATGACGGCCCTTTCGGGGAGCCGCCTTGATGCGGTGATCGGCAACTTTGTCCGGGCAAGGGGGCTGGGGGTGGTGGACGGCCTTGATATGGAAAGCACCGGCACGGTGGATAAAATTTTTACCGGGTCCATCAACAAAATTCTGGACCTCCGGATGCCGCCCATTCTCCCCTGCATAGGGCTCAGCGCCGCGGGCAAGCCCTACAATGTGGCCAGTGACGAAATTGCCCTGGCAGCGGCGGCGGCGTTGGGGGCGGCAAAACTTTTTATCATTTCCCTGAACGGCGCTTTTCGGAAAGAAGGCCGCAGGCTGCCGGATGATTTGGAAACTGATGAAAACGGCCGCATTGTCCGGCTGACCCCGGTGGAAGTGGAAGCGATTCTTGCAGTCAATGGTAACGCTCATGGTGACAGGCCTTTGCAGGAATTGGCGCTGGCTTTACGCGCGTCACGGGCCGGAGTGGAACGGATCCACATCATCGACGGCCGGGAAGAAGGGGCGGTGCTGCGAGAGCTTTTCTCCAATCTGGGCTCGGGGACCATGGTCTATGCCGATGCTTATGAATCGATCCGGCCGTTGAAAAGCGCCGACATCCCCGATATTTTGCGGCTCATGGAACCCTTGATGCGGCAGGGCATTTTGATCAGACGGGACAGCGTCGTCATTCAGGAGAAAAAAGAAGATTATGCAGTTTTTGAAATTGACGGATCGATCCACGCCTGCGGGGCCCTCCATGAATGGGGGGAGGATCAGGGGGAGATTGCCGCGGTGGCCACGGACATGGTTTATACCGACAGGGGCCTGGGCCGGCGGATCGTCGGTTACCTGATCGACAAAGCAAAAAAGAAGGGGCTCCAGCGGATTTTTGTTTTGACCATCCGCACCCAGGACTGGTTTGAGTCTTTGGGTTTTGCCGAAGCATCGGTGGAAAGCCTTCCGGAAAAGCGGCGCAAAATATACGACAAAAGCCGGGGCAGCAAAGTTTTTTCACTGGATCTGGATTAAGTTGGCGGGCCGCAGTTTTACCTATTCAGCCTTGGTCCTCCGCTCCCGGCCTTCGGGGGAATCCAACCGGGAAGCCTGGTTTCTCACCGCCGAAGAAGGGATCCTCCGGGCCGTAGTTTTTGGCGGACCGAAAAGCCGGCTCCGTTCCCATGTGGCGCCTTTTCACCGGGGCAAACTCTATGTCTACTACGATCCGGTCCGCGACTCCCGAAAGGTCAACGATTTTGATGTGCAGTCCTGGCGGCCGGGTCTGCGTGAACTCTACGAACGGTCGGCGGTGGCGAACGCTATTGCTGAAACGATCCTGGCGGGCCACGGCGGCGGCGGTAACTGGAACGATGCTCTCCGCCTTGCCGATGAAACCCTGGAGGCTCTGGACAATGCGGATGAAAACTTTTGCGCCCGGCTTTTGGTTTATTTTCTCTGGCAATGGATCGATCTTTTGGGCCTGCGTCCCGAGACCATCACCCTAAACCCCGGCGCCCGGCTCTGGCTCGCCCAATCGGAACAACTCCCCGCAGCCCAGCTTTCCCGCTACACCCTGGACACAAAATCCTTCCGCGAAGCAAAGACCCTTGTCACCACGATTCTTTCGGAGGCCTTTGGGAGGCGGCTGACGAGCTGGGACTACAGTTAGCGTTAAGAGCAGCATCAACGACTAGTCATAAAAGTTTTTCTCTGTTAAGATATCTGAAAACCTATAAAGGAGGCGTAAAACAATGAAAGTTTTGGAACAGCCCGCAGGGGAAATGAAAGATGACAGGGGAACCTACAGTATCCTGGAAACCATGGATGTAGAAACGGGTAAACGGAAAGTTTTAAAAGAATTTCCCGACACCGTGGAAGCCCCCAACTGGACAAAAGACGGAAAGGCCCTTATTTACAACAGCGGCGGGAGGCTTTACCGTTACGATCTGGCAAGCGGCGGAATAACAGGAATTTCTACCGGGGCCATGACCCGCTGTAATAACGATCATGTCCTTTCGTCCGATGGCCTCAGTATAGCGGTCAGCCACAACACCGCCGAAGATGGTCAATCGAGAATTTATACCCTGCCGCTGACCGGGGGCGATCCTGTTCTTATCACACCGATTGCGCCGAGTTATCTTCACGGATGGTCCCCGGACGGAAAAACCCTCGCCTACTGTGCGGAGCGAAACGGCCAGTTTAATGTATATATTATTCCGGTAAAGGGCGGCATCGAAAAACAACTAACCAACACCCCCGGCCTTGACGACGGCCCCGAATATTCCCCCGACGGCAGGCACATCTGGTTTAACTCAACCCGCACCGGTTTGATGCAGGTTTGGCGCATGGATGCCGACGGTCAAAATCAGACACAGATGACCTTTGATGAAAAATCAAATTCCTGGTTTGGCCATATTTCACCGGACAACACAAAGGTTGTTTTTATATCGTACAAAAAAGAAGATGTGGAGGCCGATAAACATCCGCCAAATAAAAATGTGCAGCTCCGCCTCATGGCAGCTTCCGGCGGCGATTATAAAGTCCTGGCGGATTTCTTCGGCGGTCAGGGGACTATAAACGTAAATTCCTGGTCCCCGGACAGCAAAGAAATCGCCTTTGTTTCATACCGGCTAAAATAAAGCTACTGCTTTAACAAAGTTACTACTTTGACAGGAGCCGGTTTAACCGCTTCACAAAATCCGCGGGGTCTTTTATTTTCACCCCTTCCACCAGGAGGGCCTGATCCAGAAGCACCGCGGCGGTGTCGGCGATCCGCTCCTCGTCATCGGTATCTTTGAGGCCCACCACGATGGGATGATCGCCGTTCACTTCCAGAATGGGTTTGATCTCGGGCATTTCGGTTTGGCCCATGGCCCGGAGCATCTGCGCCATCTGCATACTGGGATCGTTTTCGTCCGCCACAATGCAGGAAGGCGAATCGTGGAGGCGGCGGGAAAGTTTTACCTCTTTTACTTTATCGCCCAGAGCTTTTTTGATCTTTTCGATCACCGGCTTTGCCTCTTTTTCCGCCGCCTTGTCTTGCTTTTCGCCCAGCTCTTCGTCGGCCCCGGCCCGGTTCACCGCCTTGAGCTCCCAACTTTGACTTTCGGTTTTACCATCGGCTTTATCGCCGCCCGAATCTTTTGATTGCGTGTAACTGTGGAGCGAGGGGATCACCAGCTCGTCAATCTCATCATCCATGATAAGGACTTCAATTTCTTTGGCCCGGTAAGCTTCCAGGAGGGGCGATGAGCGAAGCGTTTGTTCATTGCCGCCGGCGATGTAATAAATATGTTTCTGATCGCTTTTCATCCGCGAAACATATTCGGCAAAACTGGTCCATCCCTCTTCCACGGCGGTACTCTTGAAACGGACCAGCTCCTGAATGCTGTCCCGGTTGGCGTAGTCCTGATAGAGGCCTTCCTTGAGGGGGCGGTTGAACTGGGATACAAAAGTTTCCCACTTTTCTTTATTGTTCTCCGAAATAATTTTTAGTTCCGAAAGGATTTTTTTCACCGAGGCGCTTTTGATATTGAGCAGCACCTTGTTCTGCTGGAGAATTTCCCGGCTGACATTCAGGGGCAGATCTTCAGAGTCTATGACGCCCCGGACAAAGCGCAGCCAGGTGGGCATCAGCTCCTTGTCATCATCGGTGATAAAAACCCGCTTGACATAAAGCTTAACCCCCGGCTTGTAATCAACGTTGTACATATCAAAGGGCGCCTTTTTCGGAATATAAAAAAGTGTCGAATATTCCAGCGCACCCTCGGCTTTGGTATGAATATAAAACAGGGGCTCGTCGGTGTCGCCTCCAAACTGGGTGCCCAGGCTTTTGTAAAACTCGTTGTAGTCCTCTTCCTTCAGCTCCGATTTGGAACGCCGCCACAGGGCCGTGCCGGAATTGATCCGGTCGGTTTTGGTTTTGCTGGATTTTTCTTTACCCTTATCATCATATTCTTTTTCGTCGTAGGTAAGGTAGATGGGAAAGGCCACATGGTTTGAATACCGTTTGATAATATCCTCGATGGACCAGCGGTTGGTGTATTCGGTACCTTCTTCGGTCAGGTGAAGGATCACCGTGGTGCCCTGACTATCGCGCGCCGCGGCCTCAATTTCGTAGCCCTCTTTGCCGTCGCTTGTCCATTTCCATGCGGAACCTTCGGCGGCCTTGCGCGTAATCACTTCGATTTTATCCGCCACCATAAAGGCCGAGTAAAAGCCCACGCCGAACTGGCCGATAAGGTTGGAATCTTTTTTGGCATCATCGGCAAGTTTTTCCAGAAAGGCGCGGGTCCCCGACCGGGCGATGGTCCCCAGGGAATCGACAAGGTCCGCCTCGTTCATGCCTATGCCGTTGTCGGAAATCGTCAGGGTCTTGGCATCCTTGTTAAAAGAAATGTCGATGCGGGGATCAAAACTCAGGGACTTGTAGGCCTCGTCCGCCACGGTAAGGTACTTGAGCTTGTCCAGCGCATCCGATGCGTTGGAAACCAGCTCCCGGAGAAAAATCTCCCGGTTGGAATAAAGTGAATGGATGATCAGATGCAAGAGACGGCTGACTTCGGTTTGAAACTGGTGCTGTGCCATGGTTTTCTCCTTTTGCGAACGCGTAAAGTATAATGTTGTATCATCAAGATACTAAAATTTTGATGATTCGGCAAGTGCTTGAGCAATAAGTTGCTTTGGTACCTGTCAACCAGCAAAAATCTCCGGCGACTTCAGTACCCCCTGGGGCCAGAATTTATACTCGTAGGTCCAGTTGGCCCCAATGGTACGCCAGGAATCGGGGCCCCACCAGTAACCGCTCTGGCGATCAACACAGTGGAGCTGCCCGAAGGTGTTAATCCGGCTGCCGTAATAGACAAGGTCGATTTTCTGCGGTCCCGGCTTAGAAGGATTTAACTTCAGGCAATAGGGCGAGTATGCGATGATCCCCTGATCAACGCCCTCAACTTTGACCTTGAGCAAATGCCCCCGGTAACAGGTGGCGGCAAGAATGCCGGCGGCAAAAACGCTGCCCCCATTTTCCGTTTCCAGATGATAGGTGATATTGCCGCCGTAAAAGGGCAGCCCCTGGGGGCAAATATCACCAAAGGCCAGCGTACGAACCGGCATCGTAAGCGTGCAACGTCTCCCGGAAACCTTCACCCCGAAGTCCCCCAAAAGATAGACCGCCTCGGGATCAACTTTGCGGCCATAGGGAATCGTTAGCTCCAGCACATTACGGCCCTTTTGTATCTCAGGGAGTTTCATTTTGTCTATGCACTTATCCACATACCAGCCCGCAGGAGCGGCGGCGCTTTTTCCGTTCAGTTGCACTGTTGCACGGTCAGCGTTCTCCATGGCCAGTTCCGCGCCGGTGAAATCCATTTCGCTTTCAAAGGTATAACGCAGGCGGAGCCGGTGGGGAGCGGCGGCATCCTGTTCCGTCCATGGCTGGGCTACTGCCTTGCGGCGCAGGGGCCAGTCAAGTTCTTCCCGCAAAATATTATCGATCCTGAGGATCTCTTCATCTCCCGCGCCCCGGTAATTCTCATCATCAAGGGCATATTCGGCCATATCCAAAAGCAAAACATTGGGCTCGTGGAGCGTTACCGGCACAGGATCGGTAAAACGATGCACGGGTTTTTCATCCGCCAAAAGATTTTTTCGCATAAGCGCAAGGTCTGAAAGACCCGGGGCAGTGCCGCTGTTTTTTTCCGCAGATGCAGTAATCCTGTCGAGCTTTAGCAAAAGGCTGTCGTGATCATAAAAAATATGGCTGATGCTTGTCCAGCCATTTTGGACAGACGCCGCCGCCGCGCTGATACTTCCGTCCAGCGTGTTGTAATGCGTTACATTCCACTGGCCCCGAAAGCGCAGATGGATGATCCTGCCCGCGGGAATATCGGGATTGACCGGCGTATCCGCCTGTGCCGCAAAGAACCAGCGGCTGTCGCCTTCCTCACGGAGCTGGTACAAAAGATTTTGCACTTCCGCGCCGGAATCATCACGGGCCCGTACTTCCCGCACATTTTCCAGGACGTTGAGTATTTTCAACCGTTCAAAACCTGTGTGTTCGCTCCGCTGGAAAAGTTTTAAGGGGCCGTCGTTGGGATAGGCGTCGCGGTATTCAGGCGGATCGCCCAGAAAAATAACTCTGCCCCCGGCGTTACGGAAGGCTTCCAGCCTTTCCATGGTTGATTGCCGGATCGTAACAAGGGCGGGAACGATTATACAAGAGTAGCGCATTTCGCCCACGGGAAATTCATCACCGGTAATTGCATCGATAGCACAGAGCTCCGGCAAAAGGGATTCCGAGATATAGTCAAAGTCGATAAAGCCCCGTAAAAGCCAATCGCAGAGCTGCAGAAAGTTTTGTTCCATCTGTTCGCGGATGGCGCTGGTGTTTTCTTTGTCACCCCAATGGAGCCAGTAACTTTCCACCGGATGAATCACCGCCACCCGGGCCACCGCCTTGCCGCGGGTAAGCGCCTGAGCGATACGGGCAAAATGATTTTCCACGTAAGAATATTCTTCGTACCAGGGCGATTGATAATTAAAAGTTGCCGGATAATCCCGTTTGGCTTCGCCGTTCATGGAGACCCACGAAAGATGAGGCACCCGCACGGTAACGCCCAGGGCCGCCTGCCAGTCACCCTGAAGCTTGTGGCCCCGGAAATCAAAATCCCAGTTAGTAACACCGTAAATCTCCGAAAGAACGCCGGGTCTGCCGTACTGCCGGGCCGCCGACTGGGCCTGCTTGGCGGTGGTAAATTCCCGGCGGTCGCAGAGCATATCGATCCCCGGAAGCTGAAACGAGCGGTAGGACCTCATGGCCTCGCCCAGGGAATGGGTTTGGCTTTCCAGCGTGGGCTCTTCCATCATGTGCCCCGTGAGCATAAGACCGTGGGCATTACACCAGGCGCCGCATTGATCCGCAAAAGAAGCGGCGAATCGTTCGGCGATATGATCGTGGTAGTGGTAGCGTATAGGGGAAATTCTCCCGCCGCTTAAATTCCAGAGCAGCTCGGGAATTCCCTCCGTCAGACTTTCGCCGTGGTAGGCAGAGCGGTATGTTTCCTCAAGGTCATCGGTCCAGGGCAGCGTTACATCTTTTTCTTCCGCGGCAAAATTCAACGTTTCCTTTTTTGAAAACTGGGGCTCATCGGTAAAAATCGCCGGCACCACATTGCCGAAATCTTTCGCAAAATAATCCCCGTAACGTTCATAGGTAACCCGGATAAATTCTTTTATGGCGGCGTTGTTCAGGGTATCTACATAAGTCTGATTGTTGTACCAGGGATCCTCCCGGGGACTTTCCGGATAGGCAAAAAGTTTAATACCCCTTGCCGGATCATTCTCGTTGATGGAACGGTACCCGGCAAGGGCGCCGTTAGCATCCAGCTCCACATCGAAAACTTTTATGGCGCCGCTCTCCGCTGCGCCGCCTTCCGGCCGCTTGGGAACACGGGTCAGCCGCAAAAAACGCTGCCTGTACTGCGGGTCTTTGGTGACCAGCCCCCCGGCGGCCCCCGAAGGCCAGCGGTCCTCGTCGTAGAGCCATGCCAGCATCCCCGTTTGGCGGGCCTTCTCCACACAGGCCCTGATATTTTCCATATATTCATCGCTTAAATAGGGCGTGGCCAAACCGGTCCGCACGTGCATGTGGAAACCGCCGTAGCCCATTTTTATAAAAATATCGATCTGCCGCAGCAGTTCGTCCCTGTCCAGCTTATTGTTCCAGGCCCAGAAAGGCGTCGCCCGGTATTCGCTTCCGGGATTTTTGAAATCCTCCGCCTTAAGCGGTTCGTTTCTTTTTGGATACAGCATTATTTTTCTCCTTTGGTTTCAGGCAGTTTTACCAGCCCGCCATTTCGTAAATTTTTCCATATCTTTTTCGCATCACCATCGTCATCGCCAAAAATTTCTTCCAACTGCTGATAAAATTTTCCGGCCTTCATACCCGGAGACCGGGATGTATCAACCAACAGATCCGCCATTTTCTCCGCCTGTTTCGTTTCACCGGAACTGATCTTAAGTAAAATATCTTCCAGCCGCCAGCGCCAAAACAGCGCCGTTTTCTCCCCGGCTTTTTGTATTATAGGCCGTGAACCGAGAAAGATCACCCGGTCCGCCGCCTCTACCACCGGTATCGCCGCCCTGTCTTTGTCACGGCGGCGGGCGTAGGAATCAAGCAAGTGCGAGACCATATCCGGCTCCACCGATGGGTAGGGCGTTTTGAAGGGGAAGGCCGCCCCTACCGCTGCTGCTGTATCCCCCGCCATCCATGCCGCCAAAAGCCTATCCAGTCCTTCGGTAAATTTATCGGATTTTTCTTCACCGTAGAACCGGAGATCGTTTAGTGCAAAAGCGGAATGATCACCGCGGGGGACCAGTCCCTGATGCAATCCCTTTTGCCATTCGCCGTAAAGCCGCGAGTGCCGGGTCAAAACAAATTTATGCCAAAAGGCGGAATCCAAAAGCCCCGCTTCAAAAAACTGCCGGACAATTTCCGCCGAGTCGATTATCTCCTGATCGTCCTCGTCCCAATAGCCGTAAATAAGGTATCCGTGAACCAGAACACCGGCTTCCTTGAATGCAGCGCAGACCCGGACTAATGTTTCAAGGTTGATACCCTTGTCAAGTTTTTTGAGTCCCGTTTCGGTTGCTATTTCAATACCGGCGGAAACGCCTACCAAAGCTCCGGCGGCCAAAAACGCCGCAACATCGGGGCTAAAAGCCTCGTCAAAGCGGATATTACCCCAAAATACCACCGGCAAAGAGGCTTCGCGGTTCAGTTCCGCCAATCGTAACAGCGAAGAAGGCGGCGCGGCTTCGTCCACCAGATGCAGCCCCCGAACGCCGGTAACGTTCACCTGCTTTAATAGGTGAGCATAAAGAGCCTTCACCTCAACGCTCTGGAAAGTATGTATGTAATCCAGTGTGGTATCGCAAAAAACACAGCGATGCCAGTAACAGCCCTGCGCCAGACAGGCCTTGAGCCAGTGGCCGTCTGACCAGAGGCGGTGCATGGGGTTTGTATCATCCACCGGACAAATATAACGGGAAAAATCAACACCGGCGTAATCGGGAAAAATAGTTTTCACCGCATCTTTGTCGATTTTGCTATATATTTCATCGGCAATTTCCGTACCACTCACGATACGCCCGGTTTTTGCGGAACGGTATATCGTTTTGTAAAGCGGTTTTTCGCCGAAGTTTTCGCCCTTATCTTTCCCGCCTAAGTGTTCCAGAATCGCCGTCCAGGAACCGTAGCCCCGGTCAAACGATAGATAATCAACATAGTCAAAAAATTCCGGGCACTCCATAAAACGGAGTTCGGTGTTTACATAACCGCCGCCGGCAATCACCGATACCTTTTCCCTGAACTGTTTTTTTGCCGATTCAGCGCAGACCAAGGCCCCGGCAAGGCACCCGGGAAACGGAATGGTAATGCCCAAAATAAATGGTTGCCCGGAATCGCCGCTCATATCAGCCCATTCATCATCCAAAAAAGGACGGTAAAAATTTTGCATGATGTAACCGTTAAGACCTGCCTGTAGTTTTTTGAAATCGCCGCCCCCCACAGATTCGGCCAGGTTCGGGATGTAACGCACCAGGGCAAACGACGGGTCGAGGCTCACGGTGATAAAATCCGCCAGATCCGCCAGCAGTTTCGACGCCATAAGCGGAGCGACTTCGGGAGATGTCTGCCCGGAAGCGAGCTTGAGAAAATCGTCGAAACGGGGACCGCCGGGAACCGTGCCATTGGAAAGACTGAGCAAATGCCCCCACTCACGATCACGGCCCCGTAAAAAATCAATCAAGTGATCAATAACCGAAAACCAAAGATGCTTTTCGGAAAAAAACCTGTCAAGATAATAACGTGTTTTTTTGTTTTGCTTTTTTTGGAAATCTGCATTTTTCGCCGCATCTGAAAAAATTTTCTCCAGACCCGCCTTACAAAATATTTTTTCAAAAAGGCCTATGGAATGATCCCGCACTTCCACGGCGTAATTCAATTTTTCCAGAAACGGTTTTAAATAATACAGCGAAGGATAGGGGCCGTTGAGCTGCGTCAGCGGCGGCTGGACAAGGTAAATACTCACTTTTTTCACTTGAAATTTTCCTTGAGTCTAAACACCGGGCAATGCGCCCCGGTGGATCGAAAAACTTCCGCCGATGGCAGGTTCCGGCATTTGATCCCAAAGATCGTGCATGATCGGGGGAACGCCGGTTCCCAGGTGATCTTGAAATAAACGCACTTTAAACAATCAGGCGGCGCTGTTCGTCCAGTGTCCATGACTCCGCCTGAATTATGAGACCTTAAACCCCAGCTCCACCATCGCAGTTTGCAAAATCTTTACGCTGGATTCCGCCAGAGGCCCCAGGGGCAGCCGCACCGGACCGCCCGGCAGCCCGGCCCAGGTCATGGCGGCCTTGATGGGCACAGGATTCGTCTCAACAAAAGCGGCTTTGGTAAAGGGCACAAGCTCGTAGTGCAGTTTCCGCCCCTCCGCGAAATCCCCTGCCAGGCAGGCGCGGACCAGGGCCGCCACTTTCTCTGGAACCAAATTGGAGATTACCGATATAAGGCCGTCCCCGCCCAAAGCCAAAAGGGGCAGGGTAAAACCATCATCGCCCGAAAGCACCCAAAAGTCCCGGCCCTCGGCTTTCCGGCGGGCCTTGATGTCCCGGATAATGTCAGCAGCCTGAACGATGTCCCCGGAAGATTCCTTGACCCCCACAATACCCTTAATCCGTGAAATTTTTTCCAGCGTAACAGCGGGAATGTTCCTGCCCGTGCGGGAAGCTATATTGTACACGACAATGGGAAGCCCCGGTTCCGCCGCCGCCTCAAAATGTTTCAACAGCCCCGAGTCGTTGGGCTTGTTGTAGTAGGGCGTCACCACCAAAGCCGCATCGGCCCCCAGATCTTTGGCCCGCTGGACATACTTCACCGCGTATTTCGTGTCGTTGGACCCGGCTCCGACGATCACCGGCACGCGGCCCCGGACTTCCTCCACCGCAATGCGGATGATTTTTTCTTCCTCAGTCTCTTCCAGAGTCGGCGTTTCCCCCGTGGTCCCCAGAGGCACCAGCCCGTTAATGCCGCCTGAAATCTGCAAATTGATAAGACGGCGAAATCCGTCATAATCCACGTCCCCCGATTCCCTCATGGGGGTAATCAAGGCCGTAAAAGAGCCCTTCAATTCTTTCATGGATTGATTATACCACAAAAAAGCTGTTCCGTAAGGGCCTTACATTGCTTACTGCGGATAGAAACCCGATGGACCCTCGGCGAGGCTTATCATGATGTTCTTCATTTGGGTG
>BNUV01000020.1 GCA_025997615.1 Spirochaetia bacterium | reverse complement strand
GGCGGAATCATTCTTTTTATTGATGAGGTCCACACGTTGGTGGGCGCCGGCGCTGCAGAGGGGGCCACCGATGCGTCAAATCTGTTGAAGCCCGCCCTGGCCCGGGGGGAACTCCGCTGCATCGGCGCTACTACGTTGGATGAATACCGCAAGCATATCGAAAAAGATGCGGCGCTGGAACGGCGGTTTCAACAGGTGTATACGCCGGAGCCTTCGGTGGAGGATACCGTGGCGATACTGCGGGGGCTGCAGGAACGCTACGAAGTGCATCACGGGGTGCGGATAAAAGATGAAGCCCTGGTAGCGGCGGCGGTTCTTTCGGATCGCTACATTACCAGCCGTTTCCTGCCGGATAAAGCCATAGACCTGGTGGACGAGGCGGCGAGCCGCCTTAAAATGGAGCTGGATTCACGGCCCACGGAGCTGGACAAACTCGAACGAAAACTTTTGCAGCTTTCCATTGAACGGCAGGCATTATCCCGGGAAGAAGATACCTCATCTAAAGATCGATTGGAAAAACTGGAAAAAGAAATCGCCGACCTTTCCGCCGAACGGGATGCTATGAAGGCCCGCTGGGAGGGAGAGAAAAAAGATATTGAAAAGATCAGAAAGATAAAACAGCAGATCGAAGAATTAAAGATCGAAGAAACCCGTTACGAGCGTGAAGGTAATTTGAATAAAGCGGCGGAGATAAAACATGGCAGAATCCCCGAGGCAGAGCGGACGCTGAAAGAAACAACGGATCAAATGGAACAGAAGCGGGAGAACGCTGCCGGCAGGGGCGCTCCGTCTTTGCTGCGGGAAGAAGTGAGCGAGGAAGATATTGCCGCCGTGGTTTCCGTGTGGACGGGAATTCCCGTGTCAAAGATGCTCCGGGGCGAGATGCAGAAGTATCTGGAGCTGGAAAAAGTTTTGGAGCGCCGGGTGGTGGGGCAGGATGCGGCGGTTCGGGCGGTGGCCGATGCCATAAGGCGAAACAAGGCGGGCCTTTCCGACACGGGCCGTCCGCTGGGATCGTTTTTATTTTTGGGCCCCACCGGCGTGGGTAAAACGGAGCTGGCCAAAACACTGGCGGACTTTTTATTCAACGATGAAAAAGCTTTGACCAGGATCGACATGAGCGAATACGGCGAAAAACATTCGGTAAGCCGCCTCATCGGCGCTCCTCCGGGCTATGTGGGATATGAACAGGGGGGGCAGCTCACCGAGGCGGTGCGCCGGCGGCCCTACAGCGTGATCCTTTTTGATGAAATCGAAAAAGCCCATGCGGAAGTTTTCAATGTGTTTCTCCAGATCCTCGACGACGGCAGACTCACCGACGGACAGGGCCGGGTGGTGGATTTTAAAAACGTGATCATCGTTATGACCAGCAACCTGGGTTCCGATTTGATCCTCGCCGCTAAAAACAGCGGTGATATAAAAGCCCCCTTAACAGAGCTTCTTAAACAGAGTTTCAGGCCGGAGTTTCTTAACCGCATCGACGAAACGGTGATCTTTAATCGTTTGGGGAAAAATGAAATCGGCAAGATTGTGGACATACAGCTCGCCCGGCTCAAGGCGCGGCTGGCGGATCGAAAAATCACCCTGGAACTTACGGAAAAGGCAAAAGAGCTCTTGATTGAGCGGGGCTACGATCCGCTTTTCGGCGCCCGGCCCCTGAAACGGACCATACAGGCGGAGCTGGAAAATCCCCTGGCTAAAGAAATTATCGCGGGGAAGATCGGCGAAGGTGAATCCATAACCGCGGATGTATCTTCCGCGGACCAGTCCGGTACTAACAATGGGCTAACGTTCAGTTCTCAACCTGTACCCCTTGCTTAAGCGACTCCAGGCGGCGGCTCAGGTCATCTTCGCTCCGGGGATCCTCCATGGAAAGATACAGGCTGTACCGTACCTCGGGGGAAGCGGAAGGGGGCTTAATGACGGTCCCCAAAAAACCCTTGTTGTCCTGGGCTGAAATTGCCGGTCTTTCGTTAAAGGGAAATTTTTCCTGCACGATGTCCTGCCAGTTTTCTTCCGCATTGGTGCCCAGCCGCGGGTCCGGCTTGATGTTTTTGTACATCGTAATAAATTCCCTGCCCCGGGGATCGCGGTTCAAAATGATCTTGCGGACGGAAAAATTAAGCGAGTCATTTTCCATATAATGCGAAGGGGCCAGAAAAAGCTCCGATGCATTATTCCAGTCAAATACCGTCTTGCCTATATCAAAAGAAACCGATCCGGCGGTAAAAGAGATCGCCGCATCATTCTGCCGCCATTTGAAGTTGATATTTTCAAGGAAGGGCGGAAGCTGCAGTTTAAGGTTCGACGATTTTAAATTGATAAATTCATCCCAGTTTTCAAAGGAAGCGGTATAAGCGGCCCAGAGATGATCGCAAAATTTTTGTATATCCCATTCATAGGCGTAGCGGAGGTAACTGCTCTGACTGGTGGTGATAAGGGCCGGGCCGTTGGGCAGGGGAAGAATATACATGATGAAAATTCTATCTTCATAGGTGATAAGCCATCGGGCGGAGATCCATTTTCGTCCCAGCGTATCGGTGTAAGATGAAACGTCTATCGGATCACCGTAGGAAAGGATACGGTATTTGTCAGTTCCCGCCAGAGTCCTGTCCTGCCGGATATTTTGCAAAATCAGATCCATGCAGTAACGGGGATCGGAATAAATTTTTTCCAGGCTTACCGATTTTGGTTTGTTGATTTTATAAAGGCCCCATGATCGGAGATCGGCGTGTAAAAGCCGGCCGTCGTCCACCAGGTTGTAGGCTTTGGTATTCAGTTTTGACAAAGTCCACTGATCATCATCCTGATCGACAAAATCAATTTCGGGGAAGGAAGACGAAAGGGAAGCTTGCAGCATATAGTAATTGTTGGGGCCTGTTAGATACTCCGGCGCTTCCTTAAAAAGAGTCTCCATGCCGAGGGCATAATCTTTTTTGTAAGCATCGGTTATTTTTTCCTGCAGGGTCCGGTAATTATCCGGCAGGTTTACCGTGGATTCAAAAGTACGGTTTAAGTTGTTTGCCAGAATAAAATGACCATAAGTAGGTTTGATCCGGTAGGAAAGAGTTTTTTGGTTCCGGTTGATAATGAGCTCGGCGGGAACGGAATAGAGAATATTTTGCCGCAGGGCGGACACCAGGGCGATTACTTTTCCGTTGGGACTTACCAGCGGCCCTCCGGAATTTCCGGGGTTTCCATCGGCGGAAGATTTTAACAAATTCCAGCGGCCCGATTCTTCCTCGGGCACCGTTCCCAAAACAAGGCCGTTTCTTACAACGATCCCTTCGCCCAGAGCGTTACCGATGCTATACACCGGATCGCCTGTTTTATAATTTGTTTCAAATTCAAAAAAATCGGTAAAGCTGCGGCCCTTAACGGTGAAGGTGAGAAAATCCTGTTCGTTGGAACCGCTGGTAATGCGATCCACTTCGTAAACATTTCCTTTGGAATCGCGGATAAAATATTTTCCGTAGGTCATGCTGACCTGCCCGAGGTTGATCACATGAAAGGCCGTTACCAGTTCCGTATCGGAGATGGCAAACGCGGTCCCTATGGGAACGTATTTATCGGTCCTTATGGCGAAGGGAATTTTTTCCCAATTTAATTCTCTTTCATAAACCAGGTTGTCGTTGATGGGCTTTTCCAGAACGACCTCAAAAACAGCGGATTCCGACAGACTGACGGCCCTGGCGGAAAATCCCGTCTGGTTCTCCGGCGGGGGCACGGTTGGCCCGGGCGCTGCGGCCGACTCAGGCGCCGCAGTTGACGCCGGGGGGGCATTTGATACGCAGGAGGAAACCAGCATCGCTGCGGTGATAAGAAAAAGAAATAACTTTTGTTTCATAATAAGACCCCCATAAAATCAAAATAGCGGAATTTATAATGTCTGTATAGCTATCACTTCTATTATACTGTTTTTTTTCAGAAATTCGCAATTTTTTTAACGATTTTCCCTTTTGATTAAAGCGCCCTGCATTTCAGTTCCCTATTCATGATGCAATTGCATTTCTGAAATTGCATCTCTGAAATTGCATTTCTGAAATTATTTTTCCTGGAGGTTGATATGAGAACGGGAGTATCGGGAATGGGCGGAACGGGGCGGCGGATTGGGGCCTCGCTATTGGCGTTGATCTTTCTTTCTTGCGGGGAAATAGCCGCAAAACCGGGAATTCCCGGTGTTTTGGAGGCGGCTCCGGTGAGAAAAACCGGCGAGGAGCTGGAAAAAGTGGCAGAAATCGAGCGAAGCGGCGGTTTTTTACAGGGAATGGCCCTGATGGAATCGGCTTTGAAGGAGGAATCGGGGGATTATGCCGGGGCAGTGATCGCCGCATACAAGGAATTGGCCTGGGGCTACGGTTACGGCGGCCTTTCCCTGGCAGACCTCGAGGCCGGTTTGGGGACAGTCCAGGCTCGCCAGGGGGAAAACAGCCAAAAACAGCGGGATACCGATGCCGCCGCCCGGGGAACCCTGGCTTATTTGGCGGGACGCTGGGCGGAAGCGGAGAAATTGCTGGAACAGGCCGGGGCGTCGGAGGAAGATCCGGATGGTTTTTCCAAATGGATGCTTTTGGTTTGTGCCCTGGAAAAAGGGGATAATACCCGGAAAACACGATCCGCCTATGGGGCTATCCGGGCGCGGTACGAAAAATTTCCCGAATATTGGTACCGGGGCGCCCGCTTTTATTCGGGGCAGATAAGTCTGCAATACGCCGAACGGTGCATCAACCTGAGCCCGGCGGGGCCCTTTGCACCGGAGTGCCGGTCCATTATTGCCCTTGATATGGGGCTTTCTTCGCTTGAGGGGGCGGCCATTAAATCCAGGGCGGAGATAGAAAATATCATTTCACAATCCTCCTCTTCCCAAAACCCGGAAATGCTGATGGAACTTTTTCCGCTGATTTCACTGCCGGATAATGCTTACACCATGTACGCCCTCGGCGCTCTGCGGGCGTTGGCGGCAGAAGCGCTGTTCCGTGACTTTTTTTACGAACAGGAAGGCCGTTCATCGGGCCGTTTGGCGGAGCGGCTTTCGTATGCCGCCAGGGGTGGTGTATGAAACATCTTTGGTTTTTTTCAGTACTCCTGATTTTTTCCTGCGGCGATAGTCTTGAGTCCAATGATACGCTGGAAATTTACACCCGGGCGGCGGGTCTTTATTCCGAGGGCCGTTTTTCTGAAACGGCGGTAATGCTGGAAAAATCAAATTCTTTTACCCCCGCCCTTATGCTGCGGGGCAAGGCGGAATTTTTTTCCGGCAATGACAATTCCGCCGAGCTTTTGTTTAGAAAAGTTCTGAAAAAAAGACCCTCCGCCGCGGAAGCTTCATTGTATCTCGCCCGGATTTTGCGGGAGCAGGAAAAACCAGGCGAGGCGAATAAAATCCTCGAAGAAATTCTTGGCGATGATCCTTCGGATATCCGTGCCCTGCGGCTCAGGGCGGAAACGGCCCTGGATAAAGGTCCTGCGGGAAATGCCGAAGCGTTGGCCCTTCTTGACCGCGCCGCCGAAGCTTCTTCCGAAGCCGCCCTGGTGTTTCTTGATCGCGCCCGGCTGCGCTGGATCGCCGGCAACGGGCAGGGGGCCCTGGAGGATCTGCAAAAAGTAAAAGTTTTGATTTCCGGCAGTGGGCCTCTTGCCAAAGCTGTTGAAAATCTGGAGTCCATAATAAAAGGATACACGCCATGAAATTTTTTTCAAAGTCAGTTTGGAGTTTGCTTTTATTTTTGGTTTTCATTGCAGGTTTTTCTTCCTGCCAGTCTTTTCCCGGGGAACGATCGTGGCCCGCGGGCAAGGTAATGGAAACGGGTGCAACGGTCAGGCTCATCAATATAGAGGTGGAAAAAACCGGCGGATGGATTTCGCTGGAGGAGGAGATCGGCGGAATGATCCCATTGATCTTCGGGGAATCCGGTTATGCTTTTTTGCCCGGAACTTCGGGCGCCGATTATGCGGTGGATGTGCGGGCCCGGGAACGGGAATACACCAAGGGCTGGGAGACAAAAATATCCCTCTCGCTGGAGATCCGTCTTTGGCCCGATGGGGGTGACAATGAAGAAAATTACCGGGGTACGCCTCTGGCGGCGGCGCAAATTCTTTCCACGGGGAATGACAGTTTTTCATCATCAAAGCAGTTGAACCGTATGCTGCGAAAAGCGGTGAAAAAAACCATCGATATACTGGAAAAGAATACTGGAAAAAAAGAAAAATGAAAAATAATTTTTTGGGATTTTTATCACACATCATTTTTCATTCGATATTATTCATGCTGATGGCGCCTTCGCTGGGGGCCGAGCCTCCTCTGTCCATCACTTTTGCGGATGCGGCCCGTCTGGCACTAGGCGCCTCGAAAGATCTGCGGAATGAATATGCGCAAAGGGCTATTCGGGAAGGGGCCTGGGTTTGGGGGCGGCGGGCCTATTTTCCCCGCATGAATTTTTCTATCTCCGAAGATGACCGGCTTTCCGAAATAAGTGCCGATTCTTTTTTAAAAAATTATTCGGTCAATATCGATCAGCTTCTTTGGGATGGCGGCCGGACTGCCATGGGGCGGCGGATCGAAAAAGCGGGGCTGAATCTTATGGGAACACAGCTTGAACGGATGGCCCGGGAGATTGCCGAAGGAGCGGTATCGGCCTACCGGAGTCTGCTTTTTTCCCGGGCGGTTTTGGAAATCCGTGAAGCCGCCTGGGAATCGCTGGAGGAACAGCGGCGTATCATGGCCCGTGAAGCAGAGCTGGGAATGGTTCTGGAAATGGATTTAATCGCCGCAGGAATCTCCGTCGCCGAAGCCCGGCTGGAAATTATTTCTCTGCAATTGGATCTTACCGAGGCGGAACGGCAGCTTGCAGAAGCGCTGGGGCTGGAAAAAATCCCTCTTTTATCGGAACAGGTGGATATCCGGGCAAAAATGGTTATTCCATCTCCGGAAATGATCCGTTCTCTGGCGGAAGGAAGAAACCCCGATTTACTGGCGGCCCGTTATGCAATTCAACAGAAACAGGAAGAATTAAAATTTGCTTCCCGATCTTGGATGCCCAATGTGCGTTTTAACGGAACCTTTAGTTTGAGCGGGCAGGAATATCCTCTCTCCAGGTATAACTGGTCTGTGGGAATCAGCCTTGATTTTTCTTCCCCATATTTTTCAGGCAGTGTCGGCGCTCAGGCAGGTTGGGAACCTCCTTACGACAGGAGCGCCCGGCTTCAGAATAGTTTAAGCCCTCTCCCCGATCCTGGTTCGGCCCTGAATATCCGTTCGGCAGAACTGGCCCTGGCTTTGGAGAAAACAAAATACAATGAAGGTTTTGAGCGGCTGGGCCGTACAGCGCTGATGCTGACGGAAAAATGTTTTCTGGCGGACAAAAAAAGAACACTGGCGGCGGAATATCTTGATTTGGCCGCAGAACGGTTCCGTTTCGCAAACCTGAGGATGGAGCTGGGGCAGATTACCCGGCTTGAGTTAATGGAAGAACGGATGGCATATACCCAGCGGGAAATTGCCGCTGTGGAGGCCGCTTCGGCTCTCCTGGAAAACCGGCGTGAACTGGAACGGTTTCTTGATCTGAGGCCCGGAGAATTATCGGAAATAGGCGGAGGATTAACCCATGAATAAAATATTTTTTAGTTTTGTTTTATGCATACTATTTTTATTTTTATTATCCTGTAATGGCGGCGCCGACAAACAGAACCGGGAAACAAGGCCTCTGGTGAGGGCCGCCGTGGTAAAGACCCGTGAAATTCCCGATGAAATTAACGGATTCGGAGCACTGTCTTTTTTGAAAAAAATTGATATAGGCGCCCCCGAGGATGCGGTTCTCGGAGTTTTGCATTACCGGGAGGGCGATACAATCCGCCGGGGAGCGGTGACGGCGGAACTGGAAAACCCCCAGATAACTTTGGCCCTGGGCCGGGCGGAGAATGCCTATACCCAATCTGTTGCCGCGGTGAATCTGGCCCGTTCACGGCTTCTGGAAGCGGAATTTCAAAGCGAGGCCCGGATCAAAAGTATTGAAAAGGCCGAGGCCGAACTGGAAGAAGGCAGAAGGGCTTTACAGGAACAGGAACGGAAACAGGCGGATCAGGAAATTCTTTTTGAAGCCGGGGCTTTAAGCGAAGAGGTTATCAGAAGCGGCCGCTTCACTTTGGAATCGGCGATGGTGCAGATCCAGCTTATGGAAAAAGATATGGAGATAAAAAAAATAGGAAGCCGTAATCAGGATCTTACGGCCGCCGGTTTAGAGCCATCGGAAGACAGGGAAGAACATCTGCGGTCCTTGATTCTTCTGTCCACCGCCACCCTGCGGGCGGAACTTCAGGCCGCCGAGGCCCGGCTTGAAGCATCGGAAAAAGAATTGACCTCCGCCAGGCTGATGAAATCAGAACTGACGGTGCGAAGCCCTGCGGCGGGTATTGTGGGCGCCCGCTATTTTGAAGAAGGGGAACGATTAAAAAAAGAAGATAAAATACTTACCCTCATTGATACGGAATCTCTTTACGCCATGTTTTCTGTCCGGGAAGCCGAGGCTCGCCGGCTTGCCAGGGGAATGCCGGCAGAAGTCACCCTGGATAGTGTTGACGGTTCCTTTGAAGGAACTATCGATCTGGTTTCCCCTCAGGCGGACAGTCAGTCTTTTACATTTCCCGTCCGGGTTTTACTGCCCCCGGAAGCCCTGAACGGATCGATGGGAGTGAAACCGGGAATGTTTGCCCGCATCTCTGTTACCGCAGGGCCTTCCCGGACAGCGCCGGTGGTAAGTGAAAATTCCCTGATGGATAAACAGAATAACGAAGCGCGGGTGTTTACGATCAGCGGAAATGTTTTAACGGAACGGAAGATAGTTATAGGCGGATCTTTTGGAGAAGACCGGGAAATTATTTCCGGCCTTGCCCCCGGAGAAGTGGTGGTGCTGCGGCCCGATTCGGCCCTGAGGGAGGGGCACTATGTATCGGTATCGGAATAATTTATTTATATTGATTGTATCAATGCTTTTGTGTTTAATTTTTTCCTCCTGCGGATTTATGGATCTTCGTCCAATAACATTTGATACATTTCCCGCAGAGAGCGGCGCTATTCTTCCGGATCTATACAGTCCGGTAATTCTTTCGTTTGATACGGAGATGGAAAAAATAACCACGGAGGCTATTTTACAGATCACTTCAAGTCGTGGATATGCCGAGGGGGCTCTCCGGTGGCAGGGAAATGATCTGTATTTTATTCCCATAGGCGGGTGGACGCCGGGGATACGGTACACCCTGACCCTCTCCGGGGTTATCTATGCCGCCGACGGCCGGGAACTCCGGCTGGCAAAATATGTTCCATTTTTCGCTGTTTCCGCATCTTATGCCCCCCTTTTGGAATCATTCAGCCCTGCCAATGATGGGGTGACCGGAGTGTATTCCATCGGAGAAAAAATTCTGGAGTTTCATTTTTCTTCTTCCATGGACAGGCGCAGTACTGAAGATGCTTTTACTCTGGGAAACCTCTCCGCGAAAAAATTTGAATGGTTTGATGATGATTGTATTCTCCGGATTATTACGGATGAACAGCTTTTACCCTGGACTGTGTATCGCTGGAATTTAAGTGATAAGGCCCAAAACAAAGAGGGGATTCCCCTGGCGAAAAGTTATACGGCGCAGTTTATCACCGGGGAAGACAGGCTTATTCCCGAAGTGGTAAAAACAATGCCGGTAAAATTGAGCGGGGGGATCTGGCAGAGGAGAGGTGATGATCTCCAGACAGGCCCCGGCTGGGGTGAAAGCATAGGGGTAGAGTTTAATAAGGCCATGGACAGTGAAAGTGTGTTACGCGCTTTCCGTTTTGAGCCTTCTCTTTCAGGCCGGGTTGAACAGGTTTCTCCTTCATTCATCGTATTCATTCCCGAGCGTGATCCGCTCCCTGAAACGCTATATACCCTCCGCATATCCGCCGATGCCAGGGATAAAAACGGTCTGAAGATGGGCCGTGAATATTTGGTCCGTTTTATGGCGGATATTCCCCTTTTAAAAATTATCAGTTTGAAGGCGGATGATGCTCCGGCTATCAGTGGTGAAAAAATTATCCCGGGAGAAGCCTATCCCGTTCCCATTGATATACCCGGCGGTAAAGTTCTGCGCCTTACTCTGCGATTTTCACTTCCTTTTACCACGGAGGCCAGGGTTGATACGGCTTTCAGAATTGCCCTGGATTGTTTTTTTCCGGCGATACTTCCGCCCGTAAGCCTCCGTTTCGCGGACTGGCTTTACGACGACACCCTCAGGCTTGAATGGGAAGGATTGGATGCGGGAACCGGGGGAGAAAATCATTATTATCGTTTAACTATTCCCGGCGGGAAAAACGGGATTGGAACGGGAAAGGGATCTTTTCTCGAAGAAGATTTTTCACTTTATCTGGAGGCGGTTGATTGATGAAAAAATTGATGAAAAAGTGGAATATTTTTATACTAATTATCGCCGGCATTTTTCCGGCGCCGTTTTTTCTTTCCTGCGATCTGCTCAGGGATTCGCCCTTTGAAGTGGAAACATGGTCGCCGGGAAACGGCTATCATTCCGAGGCTGCAAGCCTTCGCCTGTCGATATTATTTTCCCATACCCCCGACAAGGTCAGTGCCGAACGGGCTTTTTCTTTGACCGAAGACGGGACCCGCCGGAACGGTTATTTTCAATGGGAAGGCAAACGGCTTATTTTTTACCCTTCTTTTCCGCTGGAAAAAAATCGTGATTACCTTGTCACCGTTTCCACCGATGCCCGGGACGAAACAGGTCTTTCGCTGGATAAAACATTTGAGGCGGTCTTTACCACCCGCGCCGGAAAATTTCGCCCCGTGGTTTTATCCATAGACCCCGAATTTGACGGCCTTGTTGAATTCCGTCGGGAGATAAAGATTTATTTTTCCGCCCCGGTGACGGCGGAGGCCTGCGTCAATAATATTTCTTTTAATCCCTCCGTCACAGGTCTTTGGCGCCTTGAGGATGCTGATAAAACCGCGGTGTTTACCCCGGCGGAGCCCTGGAAAATGGGGGCGCAGTACCGGATAACCGTATCGTCAGGGTTTAACGGAGCGGATAATTTGCCCCTGGAAAAAGAATTTTCTTCCCGGTTTCTAACCACCCTTGATGATGTATCACCATTACTGCTTCACGCCTGGGGAATTCAGGAAGATGGAAGTATGATCGAATTGATTCCTGAAAATTTACCGGCGCCGGTGACGGAAAATATCTGGTGGGAATCGAAAACCCGCCTTAAGCTTGATTTTTCCAAACCCGTTGATACAACGGTGCTGCAGAGCCGTCTTTCCCTGGAGCCTTCATCAACACTCATCATGGAAACAGCGCCGGGATTTGCGGACGAGGTGATTTTTCGTTTTAGTGAAGCGCCTCCTTATGGAAGCCGTTTTATTATCAGGCTTAACAGGGGTGTTCCCGATGCGGCGGGAAACGAAAGCCGTTATTCCACTGTTTTCCATACCACGGTATACGGCGAAAATTCCATGCCGCCCTCTTTACGGGGGGCTCGTCTTTCATTAAATGCGGCGCTTAAATCTTTTTCAACAGAAGATATTTTTCAGGACCTTGATATTACCAAGGATGAATTCCCCTATGAAATGGCCGTTCCCTTTTGGATCGAGCTCTATTTTGATACCGCCCCCGGAGCGGCCATTGACGCTTTTTCGCTGATGAATCTTTTCCGCGTGGATGCTACCAATAACGCCCTGTCATTTATTCCCCGAAGCATTCATAGCGAAAATTTTACCGTGGATGAAAAAGAGGCGGCGTGGGAATCCTGTTACCGGCTTGAGATCCGGGGAACCATGACCAATAAAACAAATTCCGGTGTGGTGACTTTTCGTCTTGGTTCCGGCCTTGTTGATAATTTTGGCAGCCGGAATGAAAAAGAATTCCGCATTTCTTTTTTGAAGTAGGGTAGAGATGAAAGATTTGATTTGTCTTTGCGCCCGCCGGCCGGTAACGGTGATCATGGTTATGACGGCTCTGGTAATCGCCGCCGGTTTTTCTCTTTCGGTATTACCGCTGGACCGGCTTCCGGAGATTTCTTCTCCCCGGGTAACGGTGGAAGCGCGGTATCCCGGCATGGGCGCGGAGGATCTGCGTTCACTGGTAACCGTTCCCCTGGAAGACGCCCTTTCTCCGGTGAAGGGGCTGGAGCGGATCCGCAGTGTTTCCCGTGACGGGACTTCGGTGACCGTTCTTGATTTCCGCTGGGGCATTGATCCCAATGGCGCTTCGGTGCTGGTCCGGGAGGCAATTGACGCGGTTTATCCCTCGCTGCCCCAGGGCGTTCAAAAACCGCTGGTGCTGCCCGGCGATCCTGATGATGAACCCCATGCGGTGGTGGCGATCCGTTCCCGCTCAGGGGACCAAATTTTTGCCCGGAATCTGGCGGAATATGAATTGCGGAGCAGATTCAGAAGAATTGACGGAGCGGGAGCGGTGGTACTGACGGGGGGTGAAAATTCGGAAGCGAGGATACGGCTGGATCTGCCCCGGTTGATTTCCCTGGGCATGGATGCGGCCGGTCTTTCCCGTTTATTGGCGGTGGAAACTGCGGAGATCCCCGCCGGCAGCGGCCGGGAAGGTGATATTGAATTGGTGGTGATTAATTCCGCAAGGCCGGAATCGCTGGAAGAATTTTCCCGGTTTCTTTTACCTTCCGGATCGGGTCTGCAGCTTTCCGATCTTGGCGAATTGAAAAGAGAAGGGGCGCGCAGAAAAAGTCTTTTCATTTATAATAACACAGAACAAACGGCGCTGGAGATATACCGCCGTCCCGGTACGGATCCGGCGCGGCTTTCCCGAAATATAAAAAAAGCTTTGGAGGAGGCCATCCCCCTGTTCGGGAGGGACGTTGAAATTTCCCTGGTGTACGATTCTTCCCCATCTATTATCCGTGGATTACAGGAACTGCTTTTTTCCGCCGGTCTTGGTGCTTTGGCAGTGATACTGACACTGGTGTTTTTTATACGCCGTCTGCGTTACAGTTTTCTTGCCGCCATTGCCATTCCCCTTTCTGCGGCGGCGGCCCTTATTGTTCTTGCGATAGGCGGAAAATCCCTGAATGGGATGAGTTTCGGCGGCCTCGCATTGGGAATAGGGCTGGTGTCCGATACGGCGGTAATCACCCTGGATCTGCTTCACCGTACTTTTGAAGAACGCCGCCAACGGCCGCGGCCGGAAGAGCTTGGCCTCTGTGTAGGTTCCATTGCCGTTTCAAGTTTTGCCGGAACACTCACCACGGCGGTGGTTTTTATCCCCATAATATTTCTTCCCGGTCCTTTGGGCGCCCTCTTTTCCGAATGTTCTCTGGCCCTGGTTTCTTCAATTACCGCAGGATGGCTTTATGCGCAGTGCGGCCTCCCGGTGTTGTATAGCATATTTTATAAACCGGTAATGAAACAGAAAAGATCGGAAAAAATGGAAGGGATATACGGGCGTTTTTTAAAAAAATCCCTGCGCAATTTCCCAAAAATATTCTCTGCCGCCGTTCTTGTTAGTATTGCAGGAATGGCGCTTCTTTTGAGCAGGCCCGCTGTTTTTATCGCCCCCGGCGCTGTCAGGGAAATTGAAGTGTCGCTGCTTTTTTCTCCGGGAACAAGGCTGGAAGCCATGCTGCCCCAGGGCATAAAAGTTTCAGAAGCTTTATCGAATGTTACCGGAATCTCCGCGTTTTTTGGAAGAGCGGGCACCGAGGATGAAGATACGGGCCGCCGATCGGATCCTGATTATCAAAAAGAACGGCTTTTTTTCCGCTGTATCTTACAGGAGGGAATAAACAGCAAAAAAGTAATGGAAGATATTCAAAACCGTTTGGCAAAGGGTGATTTTTCGGGAACGGAAATAACCGTGGCATTTCCGATG
Source organism: Spirochaetia bacterium (assembly GCA_025997615.1). Lineage (GTDB taxonomy): Bacteria > Spirochaetota > Spirochaetia > Treponematales > Breznakiellaceae > BNUV01. Next base: position 36,409 of record BNUV01000020.1, on the reverse strand, counting down.
GACAGAACGGAACGGCTTTTGGGTCTTTCATCTTCCCGAACACTCGTGGTCAAGGCTTCGGACCGGGAAGAACTTGATGAAAGAATTTTACAGATAAAGAAAAATTTTACCGGTGATTTTTCATCCGGCGAAATACAGATACGGCCCTCGGGGAAACGGCCTGAGCTGCGCGTTATTCCCCGGCGGGAGATTGCCGCCCTTTTGGGAATTTCTTCCGTAAAAATCGCAGAAAATCTTTACGCCGCCACGGAGGGCATGAACGCCGGAAGCCTCGAAATTGGAGGCCGTCCTTTGGATATACGTCTTTCGGGAAAAATTTCCTCAACTAACGGACCGGAGGCGGCTTTGGAAAATTTGCCCATGGCTCTGCCAAAAGGCGGCCCGGTTTTTATGGGGACTCTGGGTAAGATCGAGCGGCATGAATCCGAGGCGGCTCTTGCCCGGCTGGATCGATCCGATGCGGCCTATCTTGATATACAATCTTCAAAAACTATTGATGAATTGATAAACACTTCACCGGGAATTTCCCGGGCCGATGAATCGGTTTTTGTCCGGTATAAGACTTCGCTCTTGCTTACGGTGCTGCTGGTGCTGATGCTCTTGTATATGACCATGGCCGCCCAGTTTGAATCTTTTTCTCTGCCGCCTATCCTCATGTTGAGTATTCCTTTTTCACTGGCCGGTTCCGGCCCGGCGCTTTTTATCTCCGGTTCCGGTCTGGATTCAGGATCGGTTCTGGGGCTTGTGGTTCTCTTTGGCCTTGTGGTTAATAACGGTATCGTCCTTTACGAAGTGAGTGAAGAGAAACTTTTTTCCGGATCCTCCGTGGTAAAGGCCGTTTATTGCGGATCCCGGGAACGTTTTAAGCCCATCCTTATCACTACATTAACAACGATTTTCGCCCTTTTACCCCTGGCTGTTTCACCCTTCGGATCTTCACAGCAATCCATGGCGGCCGCCATGCTGGGGGGTATTATCGCCTCCACACTGTTAAGTCTTTTTGTGTTACCGCCGGTTTTCATCCGTTTTTTGGGAAACAAAAACAGGGGGAACAAAAATGTACGATAAAAAAGATTGGCTCAAACGTCCGGTAACTTCATTATGCATCCTTTTGGGAGGCGCCGTTCTTTCGGTTTTTATTCTCCGGTCTTCTGCAGATATGCTGCAAAGTGATAAAGGAGATATTTCCTATACCGTTACCATTCGTCACCACGGAATTGATTTGCGGGAGATGGAACGAACCGTGGCGATTCCGCTGGAAGATGCCCTCTCTGCCATCGGCGGTGTAAAAAATATTTTAAGTTCCAGCGAATACGGCAGGACAAGAGCCTTTGTCCGTTTTAATGGTTCCGGCAAGGGCAGGTATGAGGCGGTGAGCGCGGCGGCGCAGGCAGTTTATGAAACACTGCCGTCTTCGGCCCAGCGGCCTGAAATTGTTTCATCCAATAATTCCCGGATCCCGCTCTGGACCGCCGCTGTTTTTCCGCGGCCCTCAGAATTATCCGGCAAAAATGTTCCCTCCCTGGGGACTCCGTCTTTGGAGACTCCGTCCCTGGGGACCCTGCTGGAAAAAATTGTCAAGCCCGCATTGGAAGGATTGGAAGGGGCGGGGGAAGTGGAAATTTCAGGCGCCGGACTTCCGGAAATTATTGTTATCCTTAAACCGGAAGAAGCCGCCGCCCGTTCCCTTAAGTCTTCCCGTATTGCCGAAACTCTCGCGGCCAATGACCTGGCCCTGCCGGGGGGAATTATAGAAGAAGGGGAGCGGGATATTCTTATCACCGTTGACGGCCGTTATTCCGATGCGGCAGCCCTTTCAAAACTTTTAATTCCGCTGGACAACGGGACTGTTATACCCCTTGAAGATGCGGCGGAAATTCGTGAACAGACCCGTGAACCGGATACTTTTTCCCGGTTGGACGGAAAAAAGATAGCCCTCATCTCCGTCATGGGAAGTTCCCGGGCCGATCCCGGAAGACTTTCCCGGCAGCTTGCGGCGGAGCTGAAAAATTTTTCGGACCTTCCCCTGGAATTCAGAATTCTTTCCGATCGCGGATCCGAAGAAACGGCGGCGTATCGTTCTGTTTTTGCCGCAGCCCTCCAGAGCGCCCTGGCGGTGGCCTTGATGATATTACTTCTGGGGAAAGGCAAAAACATTCTGATCTGCGCCCTGATGGTTCCTTTGTCAGGACTTGCCGCCGCGGCGCTGTTGACGGTTTTTGGTATTCTTCCGGATCGCTCTCTTTTGACCGGCCTTTCCGTGGGCATAGGGGCAGCGGTTGATGCGGTGATCCTGAGCGCTGACCGCTTGGGAAAAGCAGCTTCACTACAAGATGGCCGTTCAGCCCTTAATAAATTAAGGTCGCCCCTCATCTCCGGGTCATTGACCACCATCGCCGCTCTTTTGCCCCTGGGAATTATGAAATCTTCCGCCGCCGGAATCAATACCACCGCCGCCGGGATCAACACCATAGCCTGGGCAGTGGCGGCGGTTACGCTGGTCTCCCTGCTTGCCGCCCTTTTTATTCTGCCGCCTATCTTTTTATCGGAAAGGAAAAATTCCGCCGGACAAAAAATCATCGGAAATAAATTCCGTTACCGGTTAGATTTTTTTAAAAATATTATCTCACGATTAATTCATCCGCTGCAAAGAATTGTCTTCCGGCTCCTGGCTCTTTTCAGCGGGCTTGCGGCCAAACAAACAGGTGCGGTTCTCGTTACCGCCTTGCTGCTTTCCCTTGCGGGGATTTTTGCCGTTGTTATGGCGGGGGCGGATGTGGGGAACGAAGCTTCGGAGGATTCTGTTTATGCGCAGATCGAATTCGAGGGAGGCTTTCGCGCTGCCATGGCCGATATTCTGCTTGTCCGGTGGGCGGAGGAGCTTAACACAAAGGAGGGAATTAAAAGTGTGCAGACAAGCGCCAGAACATCATCAGGATCGGCCCTTGTTTCTTTTTATCCCGAAAAAATATCCACGGAAAAAGTGAGGGAATTGATCAGACTTGTTCCCCTGCCGGGCGGGTTTGTTTATATTCCCGAAACAAGCGCCGGGGAGCGTATCTGGGAAATCACTGTAAGGGGTGATGATGATCTGCAATGCCGGGAGCTGGCGGAAGAAGCGGGGCGGCTTTGCCGGGGATCGGCATTGATAAAAGAAACCGTTTTGAATTTTAAGGAAGGAAGCAAACGGATCAGACTCATTCCCCGGCACGAACGTTTTTTGGAAGCAGGTATTTATTTTTCGGAAACAGCGGAGATGATCAGGCGGGGCATACACGGGCCGGTGGCCTATAAACGGATAGCGAATTCCCAGGAGATCGATGTGCGGGTCCGGGGTTTTGATATTATTGACCCTTCAGGCAGTGACATTAAAAATTTTCCCCTCGCAGGTCCTTCCGGAAATATTTTGCGAATTGATACTCTCATGGATTTTAAGGAAGACCGGGAACCTTCCGGCATCAGACGGGAAGATCGCCTGAGGGCAGCGTCAATTTCCGTAAGGACAAAAACCATGGATCCCCGGCGGGTAAAGAAGGAGATAATGGCTCAACTTAAAATGATGGAACTGCCCCCCGGCTATAGTCTTGAATTTGACCGGGAGGCGATTGAGGCTGCGGAGAATCTTTCGGGAACAACATTTTATTTTTTGCTGGCCCTGATTTTCTGTTATATGATTATCGCCGCCGCCAATGAATCTTTCGGTATCCCCCTGGCGATACTTTCGGCGGTTCCCCCTTCGCTGGCGGTTCCGGCGCTTTTTCTGGTTCTCCGGGGTGTGCCCTTTAACGCTGCCGCCGCCTGTGCGTTTGTAGCGGTCAGCGGCATGGCGGTCAATGCGGCGGTCTTAACAGCCGATGAATTTCGCCACGATCCCGGCGCGGAAATTAAAACCGGCGCCTTTGACCTCTACCGGGTCCTCAGACGCCGAATCCCGGCGCTGCTGGCCACAGGCGGCACCACTATCGCCGGGGCCGTCCCTTTTCTCTTTTTGCGGGAAAATTCAAACCAGGTGGTCCGTACGCTGGCCCTGGTTACCGCCCTTGGGGTAACGGCTTCCTGTATCTGTTCCCTGATAGTGGTGCCCGCCATGGCAAAAAAATATTTAAAATTTTTTGAAACATATAAAGCATTTTCCATGCCGGAACCATAAGTATTATAGAAAACTTTTTTACTATTATGTTCCGCCTGAGCGGGACACATAAAAATCCCTGGAGCCCTGAAATGGCTAAAAACTACTTTTCCCACAAATTAATGCTGGCGGTGCTGGTATTGGCGCTCTTTATTCCGGCGGGAATTTTTTCCGAAACAAAACCGGATCTTCGGGGTTTCGACCTGAATGTTTTTGATTATCACTTTGAAAAGGCGGATAGGGAGTTAAGCCCCGAGCTTTGGATGAACGAAGCCCGGCGGGGCATAAGTCTGGCCCGCAGCGCCTGGGAACGGATCGCCGTGGATATTTACACAGACCCCGTTCTTCGGGAAGAAGTTAAAAAAGAGATAGTAGAGTGGAGCGAAACCGAACTGGAAGAACGGTTCAGTCAATGGCTTGTGAAACGCTTTTTTGGAAACGGAGTGGAACAATTTACCGGAAATATTTCATCAGAAATAAAAAAAGCAAATCTGCTATATACCTATCATTTGGATGAGGACGGGAATATCATCTATAACGATGAATCCGGAGATCCGGAACTGATTCGGCCCGGAGAAACGGATAGTGATTTTTCCGCGGACAGGGAGGCCTGGCAGCGGCAAATTTCTTTATCAGCCCACCGGGAGGCAGAGGCCTATCAATCAAAATTATCATCATTATTTCCGGAGCTTCTGCGCTTTATTCCTGAAGAAAATCGTGGGCAATTCGAGAAAAGTTTAGAGGCAAATTCCGTTTCAGCCGCAGCAAGGTTACGGCGGGAATTTGAGGAAATGATTCGGCGGGAGGAACGGCTTTTTACTTCCCGGCGTATGGGTGATGTTTTCAGCCTGCGAAAAAAAAGTGAAAACGAAAGTGCAGAAGTGATAAGCGCCCGGATTATTCAGGAAGCTGAAATGATCTGCGACGAAGGAATCGCAAGTCTTACCACCAGAATTGAATCTGCCGAAACAGGGGAGGGTGATCTGGTTTTGGCCGGGGCAGCATGGCTGGAGGCGTATCGCGATCAATTTGAACGGGGGCTCAAGGCTTGGGAGGCGGCGGAGGAAAGATTTTTTACGAGGCGGCTTGAATGGGAACAAGAGGCGGGAAGAAATTTTTTTCAGGGCGAAGAAGCATGGATTGATGCATTCAATAAATTCGGGGAAGAAAGACAGAAGTGGGAACTCAAGGCAAAAGAGTTATTTGATTCGGGCGAACAAATGTTCAGAAACGCTTCGGAAACACTGGAGAGGACTATTGCCGAAGCCCGGCAGGAACTTGCCCGCGATGCCCAGTTGAGGATAAGCGCAGGAACAGACAGGGCGAAGGCCTGGGTAGATATGTATATTACCTGCGGTAATGTTGTCTCCAGCGCCCGGGAAAATATTGAAATTTGGCTGGGCCTTTACAATGCCGGAGCTGTTCCTTCATTCGGGACTGTGGAATTTTCGCGGTGGTTAGGGGAAGAAATAGCAGATTATTGGAAGAAAGCCAAAGAACAATATGAAAAAAAGTATTTCTTTTGGAGTCTCTTTCCTGCCTATCAAAAAATTGAAGAGGCAATTAAGGGGGAGTTAGAGGATTACCAGAAGGCCGAACTTGTTCTGAGCCTCAAGGCCGAAGGAATAACTTTTTCAGATCGTTTTGATATGATTCAAGAAATAAAAAAGTGGTCGGATCTTTATCATGTTTATCTTGAAAAAGCTATTGAGGCGCGGGATGCATTGGTCAATGACTTTACAGTGGCAATGGGCGGCGGCGGATTAACGGATATATTGGCCGAAGGAGTTTCCAGTGAGGATTTTACCCTTGATGAATATCAGATAGAACTAATCCGGGCCAAAGCCGTGGCAGGTTATTGGGAAAAAAGAATGTTCATTGCGGAGGCTGTTTCCCATTATGCCAAAGAAATAAGCGCCGGACGTATGACCGATGGTGAAGGGATAAAGGCCTGGGAAGATGCCAGGCAGTTCTATGACAATGCGCTTTCTGATTATGAAGCTGCCGGACTCAGGCTCGGTGAAGCCGGTACGGAATTGGGATCTGCGCAGAATGTTCTTAACGAAGCGGCGGGGAAACTGGCAGAGGCTAACAGAAACCTTGAAGATCTGAATCGGGGTTATGCAGCGTTGATGACGGCTTTGCTTTCGGGCAATCATGAACTTATCCTTGATAATATATCGTCAAGATATACTGATTTGATACAGGAACACGATCTTTTGAGCGGTGCCGCCGGTGAACCGGTCTACGGGCGGTACCTGGAACGGCTTGCCGAATTGGCTTTTGCACAGGACAAGGAACAATCGGGATCATTATTGATGCAGTTGATAATGGGTGATAACGATACGCAAAAATCGCTGGCGGAGCTTTTTGCCGCAGCTTCCGCGATTATGAATGTTGATGAAGCTGATGAAATTTCTGATTATCAGGCAAGGGCAGATAAAGAAAAGGCCGAAAGGGATTTGGCCGTGCGAAAAGCAGCGTTAAAGCTCCTTTCGGAAAACTCTTCTTCGGCCTGGTATCTTTCACTGCATGAAGAAGACGAAGAAATAAAAGAATCACTGGAACAAAAAGGAATTGAAGAACAGCTCCGGTATGATGCCGATTCAAGCAATTTTTTATTATTCAGAGACAAGCTTAATCTGGAACTCGAAGCCCTGCGTTATTGCATTAACGGAAATCCTGCCGGAGAAAACGCAAAAGCCCTGTCCGCATTTTTTGTTCCGGACCCGGAAATTACCCAGGAAACCCTGGTAATGCTGGAATATCTTTTGGGATTTTGCGCCGTCATAGATCCCGAAGATCCCGCCGAATATATAAAAAAACTGGAAGATATGGCCGGGGGAAACAAGATTATGCTGGCTTTTATTCATGGTAAAAGTTATTTTATCGATTCTTCCGGATCATCGGCCGGCGAATATTTTCTGGGCCCCCGGTTGGCCGCCAAAGAATGGAGCGAAGCATTATTGGACATTTATCGCTCTGTCTTTCCCCGTACTGCGGCGGGGAAAAAGGAATTGGGAGAAAAAGCTTTGGCGGACATGAGGAATCTTTTTACCGATTATGGTATTACATTTGATAATACCGATGAATATTTACCGGGTATGCGTATTGTAGGAGATGCGCTTTTCGCCGGAGAGGATAATCCGGGGAAAAGTACGATTTCTTTTTTGGTGAAAATTGATGATTTGTTTGAACGGCTGCCCCGGTGGCTTATTGCGGATTTTGATTCGTGGAAAGAATCGCTGCTTGTATATATGGCCGCCCGGATCGTCTATACCGGTGAACCCTACAATCAAACATTTTGGGAAGAAGGCGAGTTGGAGTACGGAAATTATTTTAATGCCATTTACACCGTGTTGAAAGCCGATTCGGAAAAAGCAATGCAGGAGGGAAAGACGCATTGGCGGCAATTTATTTCGGAGGAATATCTCGGTACATATAAAGATAAGCTGTCCCCTGGAATTTCAGGGGATCCGGAAGGTGACTATCGTATACTAAAAGCTGCTGATGAATGGAACGAAGGAGTTCTGGCCGGATTTTTTGACCGGGCTGAGGCGGAAACGGCAAAACTAAATGCGGTTTTGGCACTTTTTACAGAAATTGATGCCGCCGCTGTTACAGGAGCCATTGGTGAGAATATACAGTTTTATCTGGACGATCCTGCCGCTCTCTGGGATGAAGAATTTGAGAATCTGACTCCTTATCTTGTTTACGATAATTGCAATTATGAATTGGGAGAAATACAAAAACATAAAACCCTCGAAGAATATTTGCAGAAAGAAATTGAGCAGCTGGGGCGGAGCTATGAATTTGCCACCAAGGGCAAAGATGCAATTAAAAATGAAATGGATTTGCAGCTGGAAAGAATCAGGCAGGAAGAACATAGTTATGCGGAGGCGGAGGAGGCTTATTCACGAAGTTTGTTAATATTTCAGGAGGCAGGAAGTGTTTATAATAAAGTATACGGAGAGATGAAAAATCTCTATTCCCTGCTTGAAGATGCCCGTTTTGGTTATGAGAAAGAAGATGCGATCAGAAGATGGGCCGGTACCGCATATCTCGAAGCAGGAAACAATCCTCTAAATTCCGAGATCCCCTGGCAGAGTCCCGCTGATGAACTCGCCTATAGCCGGGGCCGGCTTGAAAGGGCAAATATTGCGCTGGCCGCATTAGTCAATCTATATCAGAATGACGAAACCCGCCGCCCCTACGAGAATTCCGAATATGAGGATCTCTATCGGAAATACGAAGAAAGTTTCAGGAAGATGCTCTTGACTATCAAGTCCCTTGATTTATTGGACAGGGCAATCAAAGCAGAAACCGAAACAAATAATTCGTATCACCGTGAATTAATGGAAAACATTGATATTTTCGGAAAGCCATTGGATTTCAATTTGTCTTACCTTTCACCGGAAGACAGAAAACTCTGGGGAATTAACGATCTTATCGTACTTAAAGACGGAAAGCTTGCTTTTTCCTACGGCAATAATTTCAGACTCGAAGGCATAGATGAACAAAAAGCATCCGATCTGACCGGTTTTTTTAATACGGCCAATACGGTATCCGGTGAGCTCCACGAAATGACGGAGTATGAATTGTCTTTGCGTAATCTTTCTGCGCGGCTGGAAAGTTACAAAATGAACAGCGAAAAATACCGGCAGTTCGGTCTGGCGCGGGATTTTTTATTAAGCCAGCTTCAAAATGCAAATTCTGATATTGCCGCTCTAAAGGGATTGTATCACCAGGCAGATGCGTTAAAAACGGGTAACTTGGCTAATATGCCGATAAGGGCTTCCCTTTGGGGTATTATGCGGGATATACCGATCCGGGACTACGCTTCAGTATTTAACGGTTCTCTTCTTTCAATGCAGCTTAATGCATGGAACAAGCTGTCTGCCGCCGAACGGGCGGACCTTGAGTTCTATATAATTTTAACTTTGACCGGTGGAGGCGGATCGGGCGTCGAGGGATTTTCCCGTGTGTCGGAACGTGAAGAGTACAGTAATGTTTATGCCCAGGTAAAGAGAAGCTATGATTTTTGGGCTGATAAGGCAAGTATACCCATAATCGGTTTAGCGTTTCGCGGTGAAAAGGCCAAGATGAAGGCTTCCAAAAATTCCGTGGAATCTCCCTATAATGAACTTAAAAATAAAGTTAGCAGGGGATTAACGGGATTAACCGGGGGGATAAAAAACATAAAGAATTCGCTTTCGAAATACAAAAAATCTTCCGAACACCTTATTACTCTTCGTGGCGAATCGGATGGCTTGTCAGAAATTACCTGGGATGCAATTTTATCGGCGTTAACAACAGCCGGCGGATTATCGGATGATGAGCTGGAATTGATGGAGAGTCATTGGAATGAAATGACCGCCGACACAGGCAGTGAATTTGCCGACAATACCGATGCCTTAAGGAAATTGGCCCAGTGGGCAAGATGCGAAAGGGATGACGTTAAACGGGATCTTGAGAATAGGTATTCCGCCAACGAACAGCAGCGAAAAGTGGAAGAAAGGAAGTACAGCCAGGTTTTTGAATTGTTTGTAAACGGAAGGGCCGCCCGGGATGAGCTGGATGAAGCGATAAGCAAAACTTACGGCGATGAAGCTGCGGCCTGGAAGAATCACATTGAAAACCTTGGCCGGGTTATAATTACTGATTTGGGCGGTATTATGGAAAACGGCACGGGCTTTACTGCGGAATTTATTACTTTGACAGAGGAGTATGCGAGTCTTGCAACGCGGCTTTATGCCCTGCGCTGCAATGCCGAATTTGCGGCCCGGGAGGCGGAATTTGAACAGCAGCGGCGGGATATAGGAGAGAAATACAAAATTTGGCAGGAAACTACGGCTCTTATTCTGAATCAGGGACGAACGAGTTGGAAGGAAGGAGCGGAAAAATTTAATTTGGGCTACAATAATTGGGTCAAAAAATATCAGGATGAATATATTCTGACCAGCGATGCATGGACTGCGGCTTATCTTGCGGGATTGGAAGACAAAGAAGAATGGACAGCGAGGGCCGGGGATGCCGCTGATCAAGCATCGCAGGGAGCGCTCCTTGCATTAGTAGGGCTTAATGCCGAAACTATGGCACGGGCCATGGATACCCGTGATCCCCTGGGCATGATGGTTTCATCCGGTTATGATGACGCAGAGTCTCTTTTGACGGATCTTTTGAAAAGCACCGGCATGGAGAATATGGAGACGGCCTTTCAGTCTTTGGCAGGTTCCGCCGGAACGATTTCCACCCAAGTCCGCCGGGGGCTTTCCGGCCTTGGGATCTTGAATGCGGGAGCCATTCAGATGGAGGCCTCTAAACTTGCCCGGGAAACCAATGCGGAGCTGGCCGACCGGGAAGCAAAGAGAATGGCTATCAATACACAGATGCTTATGGATGAAACGATCCAAAATCTAAGCCAGAGTGTTGATAAAGCCAACGAGGGTCTCAGGGAAAACATCGATGAAACTTTCATTATGGACGGTCAATGGCGAAGAAGCGGAAGAAAATATGTAAAGGAAGTTGTTGTTCATTCGACTCTTTTTGATCCGGTGATCACCGATACTGCATCAGTGGAGGGCTATGAAAATTACCTGATGGGAAACATCAATCTGAATATCAAATTGGATGAATATCAGTTTAATAATTTGAATTCAATGGCAATTCAGATATTGATAAATGATATGCACGAAGAAATAAAAAAGATCACCGAAGAGATTTTTGGATCGAATGAGGATGAGCAGGATAAGGGAAAATTCGGTCTTCATATCGGGCAGGCCCCGGTTCTTAAATCAGATGCTAAACCCGGAGAAAGCAAAAGAAAAATTTTTCAGGATAAAGGAACCGGGGAATTAGGCCGTCTTATTGGGGAATACTATTACTGGATGCTTCAGGAAAGCGGCGGTATAGGCGCAATGTCAGCCGCCCCCTGGGATAAGCCCCTATGGGATTCCCGCGACAGTTTCTTCCAGGCGCCTACTATTCGTTCTGTCGCCGATATAGGCACACAAATTGTAGTTGGAGCTTTGTCGCCCGTTACGGGCGGCCTCAGCCTTATCGTTGGAGCGGCGCTTAATCTGACGGACGATTTTCTTTTTGGTACAATGGATGCCGCCGGCGGGTATAAGACCTGGGACGAAGCCGGTTTTGAATTTGGAAAGAAGACGGTGATGTCTGCGGTAAGCACTTCCCTTGGCGCTGTCTTTAATGGTGTTGAGGGGGCGGCAGGGAATACATTCTTTGGCGATGGTGGAATTATGGGTATAGCGGCAAAAAATTCCAGCGGGTCTGCCCTTGTGCTTAACAAAACTATCTTGTCCGGTGTTCAGGCTACTACTACTGCTGCGGTGAACAGCATTATTGGAGCAGTCAACTATAATTCCCATGACGGCTGGTCTTTTTCAAATGATGCCTTTAATAAAAGTTTTGGACAGGGAATGATAGGGGCCGCAGGTACTACGACTGCAACATTTACCGGGGGGCTGCTTGGCCTGTCAAACGAAGGCTTTACCAATGAACCGGGTAAAAATCTTTATGCAAACGGTTCTGTTCTGGCAAATTTGACAGGCGGTCTTGCAGGCCAGGCGCTTACCTATGCCTTGGGCGGAGATGCTTCCGTGAATTTGCTGAACACTTCTTTTTTTACCCAGGGCGATATAAAGTCGGGACTTTTGGAAATGCATCTGAATAGGGATGGTGTGGGCATGAACCTGGGTACCGGCGGACTGAATGCCAGCCCCGATACTTTAATGAGCGCATACAAAGGCCTGGAAACATGGAAGGTAAACCTGGATATTTTGTTGGCGGAAAATGCAAATTCCCGGACTTATGCCAGCCAAATGAGAACCCTTTACGCCCGGGGCGGAAAAGACAGAGAGCAGTACGAATCAATTCGAAATGGGAAAACTATTATTAAGGAAGTAAGGGCGTATGCCGGAACGGAAAGCATATTGGATGAAACAACCGGGATAAAAACCATTTACCTGGGTAGTGATGCCTTGGAGGATGGAAGTAAATACGGCCTTAACGTGGTGTTTTCCCATGAAGCCTACCGTGACGGAAAAGACTCTGGTTCCCGGCAGCAGATTGAACTGAATGAGGCTTTTGTCGGCCATACCGCCACAGCGGGTGCATTAATGAATACTTACGGCCTTGGAAGTATAAGCCGGGAGATGGCAGTAGAAGCAGGTTTATTTGCAGCGGCAACGAAAAATGGAGACGACGATTTAGTGGCAGCTCTGCTTAACAGGTATGATAATAGCGGTGATTTTTGGCTTCTCAAAAAAGACGGTACTTTGGAGGATGACGGTTCTGCTGATCTGCATTGGGAGGCAGTAAGGAAGGGTGGAACGGATGATGATCCGGTTTATAAAACCTTGGTAACGGCAGCGGCTGGAGCAAGCAAGGAAGAAAGTCTGGTGCAGCTTCTGGGAGGAGCTGATAAAGCCAAAGCCTTCATGAAGCAAAATGGAATTAACTTTACCGATGAGGACAGTGATAACACTCTTGGCGCCGCACTAATCAATAAGTTTATGGCCCCTGACAAAAAAACATTAAACATCGGCTATGAGAATTTTGTTCTCGAAAAGAACTGGAAGTTGATATATGATACGTATACAAAAAATGCGGCTTTCTTTAAGGCCCATTCGCAAATTGAAGCCAGAGGTAATCCGGCTTTGTTGAAGGCGGCGAACCAGGGATATGATGTAACAGCCGGTAACGATCTTGAATATTATGCGATCCTCTATCCCTATCTGGTAAAAGAACTGGGGCTCACCGGTCCTAATGCTGATCCGCTTAGCCACCTTGCAGATAACATGATGGAATATACCTATCCCGGATGGGAAGGAAAGGTGTGGATAAATAAAAATATGGAAGCGGGCCTTAACGCGGCATTTAAGGAAACCCTGGATATGGGCGGCACCCTGCCGCGGACAGATGGGGGCTTTTTAATAAGGTTTCAGGATGGCCTATACAAGGGAGATTTTGCTTTGAGCGAACATTCTCTGGGCACCGCTATCGATTTTGCCGCTAAAACCAACGGGATGTATATCCTGTCTGATTATGCCCTTAAAGATCCTGGTTTCAACAAATATATATTTGAGAAGATGGGGAAAAACCAGTCGGAACTAAAGAGCTATGATGATAATCTGAATTTTGCCAGGTTTAACGATACTTATAAACAATATCTTGAAACAAAGATAGGACCGTCATGGTACAGCGGCGATTCGAAACCAACCGAAATAAAACAATACTCCGACGCCCTGACATATCTGCGGCAGAATCCCAAGTCACTTCCGGCCCTCACTTTCACTTTGGAAAAGGTCTTCGTTGATAATATGATGAAGTATTTTGAGTGGGGAGGCGAATGGAAGTCTTCAAAGGACTATATGCACTTCCAGTTAAAAAGGAAATAGAGGGCCGGGGGAACCGGTTATGCCGATTCCCCGCCTTCGTTCCAGTGGCCTATCTTGAGAATCTTCTGGCTGCGGTAACGGGCCAATACCGAGGGGTTGCGGCGGCAAAGATCGTCCAGTTCTTTTACCAGGGTTTTTTTGATAAGCGCCGCCGCTGCATCCGGATCGGTGTGAGCCCCGCCGGAGGGCTCTGAAATGATGCCGTTGATCACCTTAAACTCCAAAAGATCAGAGCTGGTGATTCGCAGCATGGCCGCCGCATCTTTGGCTTTGGTGGCGTCCCGCAAAAGAATGGAGGCGCAGCCTTCGGGGCTGATCACCGAATAGATGGCGTTTTCCAGCATATAGATTTTGTCGCCTATGCAGAGGCCCAGAGCGCCGCCGGAACCGCCTTCGCCGATGATGATGCAGATGATAGGGGTCTTGAGCTGGCTGAAACACATAAGGTTCCGGGCTATGGCTTCACCAATTCCCCGTTCTTCAGCGCCGAGGCCGGGGTAAGCGCCGGTGGTATCCACAAAGGTGATAATGGGCCGGTGGAATTTTTCAGCCTCCCGGGCAAGACGCAGGGCCTTGCGGTAACCTTCGGGACTGGCCATGCCGAAATTGCGATGGGTATTTTCATCGACGGAACGGCCTTTTTGATTTGCCAAAATTGTTACCGGACGGCCTTCAAGAAAACCTATACCGCCGACGATGGCAGGATCATCACCAAAAAACCTGTCCCCGTGGAGCTCAATAAAACCTTCAAAGATACGGTTGATATAATCCAGAGAATAGGGCCGCTGGGGGTGACGGGCCAGCTCCACGTGTTTCCAGGCCAATTCCGCCTCGGTCCGCGATTCTACCTTTGCCTCAAGCCGTTCCAGCTCTTCGGAAACATTGATCTCCGCGGCGCGGGCTAGGGTTTTTAATTCATCAAGTTTCTTTTTGATTTCTTCGGTACTCATTATTTGGCCTCCGCTTTTGCCGGAACTTTGTGAAGATCAATTAGGGTGGAAAGGAGCCCCCGTTGATTCTGCCGGGATGCGATAATATCAACAAAACCTTTTTCCTGCTGGAACTCGGCCCGCTGAAATCCCTTGGGTAATGTCTGGCGGATGGTGCCTTCGATGACGCGGGGACCGGCAAAACCGATAAGGGCCCCCGGTTCGGCAATGGTGATATCCGCCAACATGGCAAAAGAAGCGGTAACGCCGCCGGTGGTAGGATCGCAGAGGACGATGAAAAAAGGAACGCCGGCCTTGTCAAGCTCCGCTGCGGCGCCGGAAGTTTTTGCCATCTGCATCAGGGAAAAAATTCCCTCCTGCATACGGGCGCCGCCGGAGGTGGTGTAGATCACCACGGGTAGTTTTTCCGCCGCCCCTTTCAACATGGCCCGGCTGACTTTTTCCCCCACCACGGAACCCATGGAACCACCCATAAAATTAAAGGACATGAGGCCCAGCACCACGGGCTTCCCGTCGATGCGGCAGGTTCCGGTGAGAACCGCGTCTTTCATTTGGGCCTTTGCTTCCGCCTCGGAAAGTTTTTCTTCGTAACCCACAAGGTCTATGGGATTGAGGGACCGGAGGTTTTCGGAAAATTCCTCAAAACTTCCCTCGTCCGCCAAATAAGATATACGTTCCCTAGGTTCCATGCGGTAATGATAGCCGCAGGCCGGGCAGGTTTTCAGGGCCGCCTTGATGGCATCCCGGTCTTCGGGAATTCCGCAGCCGGGGCAACCGGCGTCTTTTGTTTTACCGGGCATATTATCACAAACTCCTTACATCGGCATCGTAGTCCACACCGGGCACATCGAAACCGTGGGCTTCAAGGAAATCGTGTTTGAAACCGGCGATGTCCGAAAGCTCGAAAATATTTTCTTCCGTCACTTTTCCCATCCGGGCCAGCGTATCCTTCTGCACATCTTCCCGCATTTCCCAATCGTCAATGCGGATACGGCCTTCACTGTCAACGGGCACTTTTTTCGGATCGCTTGTTGTAGCAGCGGCATATAGGCGATCCCTGTAGAGCCGGATGATCTGTTCGATGCAGCCTTCGTGGATTCCTTTTTCCTTCATCTCTTTGAAAAGGCAGGACACATAAAAGGGGATGATGGGGATCACCGCACTGGCCCTGGTTACCAGAGCCTTGTTTACCGACACCCAGGCAGCGCCTCCGCTTGCTGATAGTTTTGCGTTGATGGCCTTGCCCGCCCGCTCCAGATCTTCCTTGGCCCGGCCTATAGTGCCGTTTTTGTAAATCGGCCAGGAAAGTTCCGGCCCCAAATAGGTGTACGCCGCCGTTTTTACTTTTGATGATAACACTCCGGCCTTTGATAAGGCTTCGATCCAAAGTTCCCAATCTTCGCCGCCCATAACTTTTACCGTGTTGGCGATCTCTTCATCGGTAGCGCTCTCCGCAGAGGCCGTGCTGATAGTACCGGTCATCATGTCGATAGTTTTTCCCGAATAACTTTTCCCGATAGGCTTGATCACCGACCGGTGCATTATGCCGGTTTTAGGATCGGTTCGCACCGGCGAGGCCAGGGAATAAATTACAAGATCGATCTTCGCTTCAATTTTTGCGGCGGCGGCAACTTTTTTGATCGCCTCCACAGTGCGGTCCTTCATTTCGTTGGAGAAGGCGTCCCCGTCCAGACTGACGGATTGAAGCCCCGCCGCGGCGGCTTCCCGGTCAAAGGCGCTGTTGTTGTAGTAGCCCGGCGTCCCCGGCTTTGTTTCCGAGGCGGGCTTTTCCAGAGAAATGCCCACCGTGGCGGCGCCGTAACCGAAACCCGCGGCGATGCGGCTCGCCAAACCGTAGCCCGTGGAACAGCCCACCACCAAAACGAGCTTCGGCGTTCCCTCAACCGGGCGAAGTTCTTTTTTTGCCAGTTCGATCTGCCGTTTCACCACCGCAAAACATCCGGTGGGATGACTGTTAAGACAAATGTTATTTCGAATCATCGGTTTGATAATCATTCTTTTACTTCCTCTATAATGAATCTTTACTGCCAACAAGACAGAGCCATTCCGCCTCGGCGGCCAGCTCGTCCCCCACGTATGCCTTCCCGGCCTGTTTAATCATTTTGGCTGATACCCGCAAATTTTCGATCTCCGAGCGGACTTCTTCGCCGGGCCGCACCTGGCGGCGGAATTTTACCTTGTCCACCGAGGCCAGAAAAAAGAGCGCGTCCCCGCCGAGAACCCCCTGTTTCCGTAAACCCGCGCCGCCGGATTGGGCCATGGTTTCGATCAGTATAACCCCGGGCACCACCGGATATTCCGGGAAATGGCCTTTGAAAAAAAATTCTTCCTCGGTGAAAACATGGCGGGCGATAATTTTTTTATCATCCGCCTGCAAAATTTCATCGACAAAAAGAAAAGGGCTGCGGTGGGGGAGCAGTGCTTCTATTTCAGGGTTGCTCATGAATATTTCCTTAATACCACCACGCCGTTGTGGCCGCCGAAACCCAGGGAGCCCGAGGCCGCCGCGTTAATGGTCCCGTACTGGACTTTTTTGGGCACATAATCCAAATCACAGTCGGGATCGGGATTATCCAGATTGATGGTGGGAGGATAAAAACCTTCCCTGATAGCCAGTATACAGACAATGGCCTCCAGCGCGCCTGACCCCGCGATGCAGTGGCCGGTCATGCTTTTGGTGCTGGACACTTTCATTTTGTATGCGTGATCCCCAAAGGCGTATTTTATCATTTTTGTTTCCGTGGGATCGTTGATCTCCGTGGAAGTTCCGTGGGCATTGTAGTACTGCACATCTTCGGGTTTTATTTCCGCGTCCTCTAATGCCAGTTTAATCGCCCGGCCGCCGCCTGCGCCGGAAGGCTCCGGGGAGGTGATGTGATACGCGTCGGTACTTGCGCCGTAACCGGCCAGTTCCGCCAGAATTTCCGCTCCCCGTTTTTTCGCGTGGTCCTCGCTTTCCAGCACCAGAACACCGGCTCCTTCTCCCAGAACAAAACCGTCCCGATCCGCGTCAAAGGGCCGTGAAGCTTTTTCCGGCGTATCCACCCGTTTGGTAGACAGGGCCTTGAGCATCTGGAAACCGCCCACCGAAAAAGCGGTGATACAGGATTCCGTGCCGCCCGTTACCACTACATCGCAGCGGCCCGAACGGATAAGGTCCAGCGCCTGACCCAGGGCATCGGTACCGGAAGCGCAGGCGGTAACCTGCGTATACGCCGGCCCCTGAATCCCATAAATGATGGAAATATTTCCCGCCGCTTCGTTGCCTATCATCATGGGCACCGTCAGGGGGGGCATCCGCCGGGGGCCTGCATCAAAAAGTTTCCTGAACGATTCGGATACAATTTCAAAACCGCCTATGCCGTTGCCCAGCACAACGCCGGTCAATTCGGGATCACTCTGGATCTGTTTCCGGCCGTCTTCCAGCGTTTTTACAAGCTTCGCCTGATCCAAGGCCTGGGCAGCGGCAGCGGCAGCGAATTGGGTAAAACGCGCCATTTTGCGGGCATCTTTTTTATCGATCCACAAAGACGGGTCAAAATCCTTCACTTCCCCGGCGATGTTTACATCAAAACCCGTGGTGTCAAAGGCGGTGATTTTACCAACGCCGCTCTTTCCGTCTTTTAAGGCCTGGCTGAATTCAGCCACCGATTTGCCGATGGGAGAAATAACCCCCATCCCGGTTACCACAACTTTTTTCATTATGTGATCCTCCTATATAAACATCCCGCCATCCACGGCGAGCACCTGTCCGGTAATATACGATGAGCTGCCGGAAGCCAAAAATAAAACAGCCTCCGCCACATCTTCGGGCATTCCCGCCCGTTTCAGGGGAATGTGTTCCAGCATTTTTTCTTTTGCCGCTTCCGGCATGGCGTTTGTCATGTCGGAGCTGATAAAGCCCGGCGCTACAGCGTTAACGCGCACCCCCCGGCCCGAATATTCCTGGGCTAAACTTTTTGAAAGGCCGATGAGGCCCGCCTTGCTCGCCGCATAATTTGCCTGTCCGCCGTTGCCGTGAATTCCCACCACGCTGGACATATTGATGATGGAGCCGGTTCTTTGACGGATCATGTCCCGGCCTATGACACGGGCGATCAAAAAAGCCGCCGTTAAATTCACCTCAATAACTTTCTGAAAATCTTCCAGGGTCATCCGCAGCGAAAGATTGTCCCGGGTGATCCCCGCATTATTTACGAGGATATCAAAACTGCCGGCTTCTTTCAGAATCGTGTCAATGCGGCCTTCCAGCTCCGGCAGAACGCCGATGTCGCAGCTTATCCAGTGGAAACGTCCCCCGGCGTTGTCGATCCGGCCGGACAGATCCCCAGGCTCTTTGGTGCCCAGGCCCCAAACCTCCGCCCCTTCGGCGAGAAACTTTTCCGTAATGGCCCGACCTATGCCCCGGGACGCCCCGGTGATCAAAGCTTTTTTTCCATTCAAACACAAACTCATGATTTAATATCCTCTAAAGTTCCGGCGGCCAGACAGGGAATTTCACTGCCCGAATCTTTCCACAAACCCTGAAGCACTTTTCCCGGGCCGGTTTCCAGCGCCGTGTCTATTTTCCCCGCAGCAACAACAGCCGCCTCAACATCGGTCCAGCGCACCGGGCAGGTGATCTGCTGAAGGGCCAGTTTTTTCGCCTCGTCCCCGGAGCTTATTTCTTTACCCGTAACATTTGAATAAAGCGGAATCTGCGGCGCACTGAAGGAAACCGCCTCCAGCACCGGCTGAAATTTTTCCGCCGCATCGGCAATCAGGGGTGAATGAAAAGGACCTGCCACCTGAAGCCGTATCACCCGCCGGGCCCCCGCTTCTTTAAAACGTTTTTCCGCTTCTGCCAGCGCGGCGGCGCTTCCCGAAACCACCACCTGCCGGGGCGAATTGATGTTGGCCGCGTAAAGATCCTTCAAACCGTTTCCGGTCCATTCGGCAATAAGGGCTTCCACCGCTGCCGGGGCCAGTCCCACCACCGCCGCCATCCCCGGAGCCTCTCCTCCGGCTTGCTTAAGCCTGTCCGCCGAAGCCTGCATCGCTTCTCCCCGGGCCTTTACCAACCGGAAGCAGTCTTCGGCGCTGATAAGCCCCGCCGTGGTTAGGGCGGCGTATTCACCTAAACTGAAACCCGCCACGGCTACGGGCTCCACGCCCTGTTCCGCCAGATAAGCGGCGGCGGAAAGATTCGCCAGGGTGATCGCCGGTTGGGAAACATCGGTCCGTTTCAAAGTTTCCGCATCTGCACCGGCAATAAAAGTTTTCATATCTTTGCCGTATATTTCCGAAAGCTGGGCGAAAAGTTTTTTCACCCCCGCCGAAACTTCCCAAAGGTCCAGAGCCATGCCCGGATACTGGGCCCCCTGTCCGGGAAACAAAAAAACAGTTTTTTTGCCGTTCAATACCGCCATTCCTGTAACTCCTACCAAATGATAATATTTCCGCCGTAGGTTAAACCGCCGCCGAAACCAATCGTCATAACCAGATCGCCTTTTTTCAACCCGCCGCTCCGGTTTAATTCATCCAGGGCTATGGGAATTGAAGCCGCCGAAGTGTTGGCGTATTCTTCTATATTAAGGAAAAACTTTTCGTCCGGAATGCCCAGCCGTTTTCCCGCGGCCTGCACGATCCGGGCATTGGCCTGATGGGGCACGATCCGGGCCACGCTGTCAATGCCGATTCCCTCGGCTTCCAGCAGCGCCGTAATGGTGTCGGCCACCGCCTTGACGGCAAAGGTGTACACCGCCCGGCCATTCATCGCGAGGTGAGGGGAAACGGCCACCACCTCGTCCGTTTTGTAGGGATCCCGGGAACCGCCCCGGTGGATAACCAGGTGCTGCGCTCCGGAACCGTCGGCGCCCAGGATCGACCGCACCAGTCCCCGGCGATCCGGCCCCTGTGAAGGGGCATCGGTTTTTTCCAGAATGACCGCCCCGGAGCCGTCCCCAAAAAGAACGCAGCTTCCCCGGTCGCTCCAATCGATAACCCGGGACAGAATCTCCGACCCGATAACCAGAGCCCGTTTCCGCCCCGGGTTGATCCCCAAAAGGCCCGCCGCAGTCTCCAGGCCGTAAATAAACCCGGTACATCCGGCGGTAATATCCATGGCGGCGGCGTTTTTGGCCCCCAGCCGGTCCTGAATAAGGCAGGCCGTAGAGGGGCAGCCGTAATAATCCGTCGTGGCGCTGGCGAGGACTATCATATCCAGCGAGAGGGCAGCCTCTTTAAGGGCTTCCTCACGGTCATCCCCCGTCATCATAATCAACGCCTGTTTTGCCGCTTCCAGGGCCAAATCGCTGCAGGCCGTGTCAGCATCGGCAAAATGACGGGCCCCTATCCCCGTGTGGGACCGGATCCACTCATCGTTGGTATCAACCTTTGCCGCCATATCATCGTTAGTCACCCGGTGAGGGGGAACGGCTTTTCCGGTAGCTATAATTTCAAATGCCATACCATGTCCTTTCCATGACAAAAAACGTGTTTTTGTCATAATAAAAATATACTGAATTTCTTGAGAATGTCAAGATATTTATTAGACCCTTTGACAAAAAAGAGGTTGCGGGTTCTGTCTTTAAGGCCTGTCCAGATGTTGGTTGACAGGGGCTTTATATAGTATAATCACACCATGCGGATAGGTTTTGCAGTCCTGTTTTTTGTGCTTTTTGCCCTTCCTTTGGGGGCGGAATCCCTTTTGCTGTCATTTCGGGGCTCAGTTTTGGTTATTCCCGAGGATAACGGCCTTGAATCGGACCCCATGCCGGTGCTTCCTTCCGCCGGCGCCGCCCTGGCTGTTGCTCTGGGAGGCCCCCTTTGGGTGGAACTGTCCCTGGATATTTACGGCACCCATTACCGTTTTTCTGATAATTTGCAAAGGCCCGTCCCTGCGGCGGTGGAAAACCGCTGGACCACGGTCATTGGTTTTATGCTGGGCCCCCAGCTGCTGTTCCGTTCCGGCCTCTCCGAAACAACCGCGCTCCGTGTTTATGGCGGCCCCGTGGCGGATCTCCGGCTCTGCCTTATCGCCGAGGACCTGAACGATGACGAGCAGGACGAGGCCTCCCGGCAGACCGGCGCCGTGGCGGACTATTTCTGGGGCGATACCCGGTGGCTTCTTCCGGTGCTCGGCGCAGGGATGGACTTCAGGATCAGCGAAAAATTGGCCCTGGGCTTTGATCTCCGCCTCTGGTTTCCCCTGTATAAACTCTGGACCGCCGAGGACCTCCCCCCCATCGAAGGCTGGCGTTTCAGCGGCAGCCTCAGACTGACCATATTGTAAAACTGTACCCTGTCTAAGTCATGGACGGGACTATTTTTATAAGCTATACTATTCCCATGATTGGATTTCTTATAAAGAAGACTTTTTTTGATGTCTGGGATAATTTGTTCAGGGTCGCCCTGGTAAACCTCGGGTTTATCCTTTCCATGGGGGCCTTTGTTTTTCTCTATTCGGTGTCGGCGGAATTGTCCCCGGTTGTTTCCCTGGTGGTTTTGGCGGTGGGCATACTGTGGGGCTGCGTGTATCTTTCCACCGCGGCGGGGAGTCTCAAGGCCGTATCGGACTACAGCTCCTTTGGCTTTGCCGATTTTTTCAGGAACCTTAAAGAGTTTTGGCCTGCGGGCATTGCCTCGGGGGTCATTATTTTCGTAGCGGTGATCCTTGTTACCTATGTTCTTCCTTTTTATCTTTCCATGCAGAGCCTTTTCGGCCTGCTGCTGGCGGCGGTGGTTTTTTGGACCCTCGTGGTTTTTGCCCTGTCGTTTCAGTTCTTTTTTGCCATCCGCTCACGGCTGGATGTAAAACTGGGTAAGATCCTCAAAAAATGTTTTCTTATCTTTTTTGATAATCCGGGCCTTTGTATTTTCTCGATGATCTATTGTCTGGTGCAGCTGGTTTTTTCCGTCCTCCTGGCCTTTCTCTTTCCCGGTCCTGCGGGCATCCTGCTCTACCTCGACGAAGCCCTGCGGCTCAGGCTCCTCAAATACGACTGGCTCGAGGCAAACCCCGACGCAGACCGCCGTAAAATTCCCTGGGACGCCCTCTTAATCGACGAACGGGAAAAAACCGGCACCCGGTCCCTCAGGAATTTTATCTTCCCCTGGAAGGATTAGTACAGGAGCAAACCACTGGTCTTGCCGGATACTGAAACAGAAAAGCCTCTCCGTGAAAAGCGGGAATTCCTTACCCAACAGCTTATCACCTATATAGGCAATAAACGCGCCTTGCTGGATTTTATAGGAGAGGGAATAAAAAAAATACAAAAAAGATTGTGTAAAAATAAATTGCGGATGTTTGATGTATTCAGCGGTTCGGGAGTTGTCGCCAGGTATTTCAAGCAGTATGCTGATTTACTCATTGTCAATGATTTGGAAAGATATTCAACGCTGATAAACGAATGTTATTTATCCAATCAGGATGAGATCGATGTTCATCTATTGCAAAATTATTACCGGGAAATTATCGATGAAACGGGCAGGAGCCTGACAAAAGGCATCATATCCGAATTATACGCCCCCAAAGATGATGATAATATTTTATCAAACGACCGCGTTTTTTATACCGCAAGAAACGCCATGTATATTGATACCGCCAGACAGTTGATAGAAAAAATACCGGAGAACCAGCGGAAATATTTTTTGGCCCCCTTGTTGTCGGAAGCGTCGATACACGCCAATACCTCGGGTGTTTTTAAGGGCTTTTACAAAAACAGGGAAACCGGAATCGGGCAGTTTGGCGGTATAAATCAGGAATCGTTATTCAGGATCACCGGCGATATAAACCTGCCGTTCCCGGTGTTCAGTAATTTCAACTGCGAAACTATAATATGCAACGGAGACTCCAACGAAATAATAAAAACCATGCCGGAAGTTGATATTGCCTATTTGGATCCGCCTTATAACCAGCACCCCTACGGCTCAAATTACTTTATGCTTAATGTAATTTTGGATTATCAATATCCAAAAAATACCAGTAAAATATCGGGAATCCCGGAAAACTGGAACCGTTCAAATTATAACAAAGAAAATTCCGCCCTGGTTACATTAACGGAGCTCGTTCAAAATATAAAGGCAAAACAGGTGATAATATCATATAATTCCGAAGGCTTTATCAGCCCTGATCAAATGAAAAAGACGCTGGAAAAAATAGGCAATTTTGAAGTGCTGGAAATGAAATACAACACCTTTAGGGGCAGCAGGAATTTAAACAGCCGTGAAATTCATGTAAAAGAATATTTGTATTTGCTGGAGAAATAAGGGGAAACAGGAGTTAGCCCGGAGTATCGCCGGCCGCTTCCTCCAGCTCCGCCGCTTTCTGTTCCCATTCGGCGGTTTTTGCGTCGATGACGGCGGCGATGCCCCGCAGTTTTGCCTGTACGGTCCGGGCCTTTTCTCCGTTGGAGTAGACCTCGGGACGGGCCAGTTCTTTTTC
Source organism: Spirochaetia bacterium (assembly GCA_025997615.1). Taxonomy (GTDB): domain Bacteria; phylum Spirochaetota; class Spirochaetia; order Treponematales; family Breznakiellaceae; genus BNUV01. The sequence goes on along the minus strand of BNUV01000020.1, from coordinate 12,466 downwards.
CAGCGCGGCTTTTTCGGTTTCCATCTCTTCCAGCGCCTTGAGGATCTCCGCCTCCTGCCGTTCCAGGCGGCGGATAAGCGTTTGCCTTTGTTTGGCGGCTTCCCGGTATTCTGCGGCGTTGTCGCGGGGAAGCCCGCTTGTGCGATTTGCCTTTAGCAAAATGATGGGAGCCATGGGTTCCTGCTCCGGTGTTATATCTATAGGATGATCTGCCGTGGGTTCCGGGCGGGTCTCCGCGGGGGGCTGCTGCTGTTGCTGCATACCGGCGGCGTCGCGGTTCAGGCGGTCCAGATAATAGGCGTAATCGCCGTAGAAAAGCCGGGGAGACCCGCCAGCGGGCCCCATGGCGGAAAGCTCCAGGGTTTTGGTGGACAGGGCCTCCATAAATGAACGGTCGTGGGAAACGAAAATCACCGTGCCTTCATAGGCTTTGAGGGTATTCAGCAAAATATCTTTTGAATGGAGGTCCAGATGGTTGGTGGGCTCGTCGAGGATGAGGAGGTTCATGGGCTTGAGGAGCATCCTGAGCAGGGCGAGGCGGCTTTTTTCACCCCCCGAAAGAACGGACACGGATTTGTACACATCGTCCCCCCGGAAAAGAAACGCGCCGAGCATATCCCGGAGCCGGGGGATCAGGGCGGTGGGGGCCTGGGCTTCCATAAATTCCAGCACGGTTTCCCCTCCGGTGAGCGTTTCGGCGGCATCCTGGGAAAAATACCCCGGACTGATCCCCGCGCCATAACGAACAGTTCCCTCAAAATTTGTATCTTCCCCGGCGATAATTCGCAGAAGCGTGCTTTTTCCTGCGCCGTTCCGCCCTACCACCAGGAGCCTCTCCTTCGATTCAACGAGAAGGTCCAGACCTCCGGCCAGCCCCCCCAAGACCCGCCTGGTACCGTAGCATTTTCCTATGCCTTCCAGCGTAAGGGCGATTTTTCCGGAATGGGGCGGGGGAGGGAGGGCGATGTTTATTTTTTTCAGCGATTCGGGAATTTCTATGCGCTCTATTTTTTCCAGCCGTTTGATCAGCTCCTGGGCAAAGGCGGCTTTGCTGGCCTTGTAGCGGAAGCGGCGGATCAGCGATTCGGTTTTGGCGATTTCTTCCTGCTGGGCGGCGTAGCGTTTCAAAAGACTTTCCATTTCCACCGCCCGGATTTTTTCGTAGGCGCTGTAGTTGCCCATATACCGTTTCAAATCGCCCTGAAAAAGCTCGTAAACTTCATTCACAGTGGCGTCCAGAAAATAGCGGTCGTGGGAAACCAGCAGATAGCCGCCGGAAAAGGATTGGAGCCAGCCTTCCAGCCAGGAGCGGGCTTCAATGTCCAGATAATTGGTGGGCTCGTCCAAAAGGAGAATGCCCGGCCGCTCCAAAAGAACTTTTGCCAGGGCGATCCGCATCTGCCATCCGCCTGAAAATTCCCCCGCATCCCGGTGCAGGTCTTCCGGCGCAAAACCAAGGCCGCCGAGAACCGCGGCGATCTCCGCTTCCCTCTGGTAATAGCCGGAATCTTCTACGGCCTCCTGCAAACGGTGATACTCCTCCAACAGAACGGCGGTTTTCCCTCCATCACTTTTTGATTCTTCCAGCGCGCGGCCGCATTCTTCCATGGCGGAAATCATGTTGAGAATTGGTTCGTAGGCGGTTTCCGCCTCTTCCCGGAGGCTTTTCCCCCGGTGGACAAGGCCCGATTGGGGCAGATAAGAAACGCGGCTGCCTTTTTGTACGGCCCGGTCGCCGGAATCGGCTTCGAGTTTGCCCGCTATAACTTTCATCAGGGTGGATTTGCCGGAACCGTTAGCGCCGGTCAGGGCGGCCCTGGTTCCGGCGGCCAGGAAAAGGCTTACGCCGTTAAGCAAATCCCGGTCGCCAAAGGCCAGGGAAACACGGGTAAATTGAACAAAGGCCATCAGAAATCCAAAATAATTTCCGGTTCGTATATTTCCGGCAGCGGCGGGGAATTTTCTTCCGGCGTCCCGGGAACGAAACGGTTTTGTTCAGAGCGAAAAAAATAAAGCACCGTGGGAGAAGACGCCCGGTAAAGAACGGTGCTTCCGTTTAAGCTTGTATCCGGCACATATTCCAGCCGGAAACCCTGGGCGTCCAGGCTGTACATGAAATGCAGTTTCGTCCCGGCGCTGCCAAGCCCATCGAAGATCAATGAAAAAGCTCCGTTGTAACGATCTGTGAGAGATTCGTCCAGAAAAAGATCCATGGAAACCCTGCCGCCGCCGCCGGCCGTAACGGGAATGATCCGGGGAACCAAAAGATCGTAACCGGTCCAGTTGAAGCGGCTGTTTTGTTTGAACGACAAAGCGCCGTAATTGTTGCTGATGTAATCGGGCCCCTGAGCGTAGATAACGTTATAGCGCTCATCCCGCCGGGCTGTTTCCTGAATGATAAGGTCGTCCACGCCGGAGGGCAGCGCCACAAAAAGCAGCGTCCGCAGAATGCCGTTTTCTTCGGTGTACTGCACCGCCAGTGTAGTGTCGGATCGGAGGCTCATCTGCAGGGATGTGCCTTCAAAACGCCAGGCCTGTTTTCCCGCAGCGCGGATAGCGGTATAGGAGAAGGTACGATCCAGGGAAGGAAGGTAAATATGGGCCAGCCCGGTGTCGATCCCCGGATTGAAAAACCACGCCCGGGAAAGATCCTCCAGATCGATTTTCCGAGCCGCCACCATAATGCCGTAAGATTCCGGAGACCATTTTCTTGATAACACTTTTTCCAAATCTGGATCTTCCTCTTCCTCCGGCGCCATTTGAGCTGCCGCCAGGGGCCCGCCTGAATAGTCAAAAATATTAAGCCGGTACGAAAAACAATAACCGGTGCTGCCGTCTTCGGTGAGAACCCGGTACCAGTCTCCGGGCAACGGCGCCCCGGTGGTACTGATGGCGGGGTTTCCCTGGGCCTTGGCCAGAAGTTTGACAATTTCCCCCTGCCTGAGCCGGTAAACCCGGCGGGAACTGTTATCGGGATCGAAGCGGATGGGGAGGCCGTCCTGCAAAGTTTCGGCGTAACTTAACGCCAGGGGGGCAAATTCCTCTGCCTGAGTTTGGGCCTTTTTTTTGCTGCCGGAAAATTCCAATTGTGAAAGGGGGATTTCAATTTTGTCTATCTCGGATTCCGCCGTCCGGTAGTTTTCCGGGATCCCCACCACCCACACCTTGTCGATGTTGGACCGTATGTATACCGGCAGCACGGTCCCCGAGGGTATGGGCGGGTCTTCCGAGGACCAGAGCAAAATCCCCCAGCCCAAAAGCCGGGAGCAGGACCCGAGGAGAAGCATCAAAATTATGGCGGAAAGGAAAGGCCCCAGGCCTCGGCCCAAGCCCAGCGGGGCTTTTTTCCGGAACACCGGCATCATGCTGAATAGAGTGTACCGGAAAAAAGCACGAAAAACTAGATAGGCCATGGGCCACGGCCCAGGCCCTGCATTGCCCCTGTAATCAGGTAAACTTAAGGGCGTTAAGTACGAATTTCCCCTTTTCAACCCCTATGGTGATCCTGCTTTCGGCGGCGGCGCTAAGCGTAAAATTTACTTCCTCGCCGGTATTCACAGGCGTTCTTGCCAGAAGTTTATCATCCTGTTCGGCGGTGATAAGGCCGGCCTCCTTTACCGTCAGGGAAAGCGTCAGCCGGGCACCCTCCTTCACCTGATGGATCGAGTAGACGGCGAATTCCCCGGCCCCAAGCTCCACGCTGAAGATGCCCCAGCGGGCCCAGCCGGTGTTCTCCATGAAGTCGTGCCCTTCCTCCACCCGGATAGCCATGCCGGTTCCATGCTGATAAAAGAAAGAAGCTTCGTCCCTAAGGCCGCTGTAGCTTTTGCCCTTTCCCGGCAGCGGATCGAAATCGGCGCCCCGCAGAGTTACCGGCGCCCGGCGGAACAGGGCGGCGCTTACCTCCGGATTTTCCCGGCAGTTTTCTATCTTCATGTTGGAAAGGTATTCATCCAGCAGGGCGATGGCTTCTTTTTTGGAAGGCTTTGGCCCGCCCCGGGTGTAACCGAGCAGAGCGTCCCAGCGTTCGGGCTTTTTTACCGAATAGGGTGAATTGAGACACTCCATTTTTTTCCAGGGCCAGACATTTATGCCGATGTCAAGTTTGAAGGCCAGGGTATAGAGGGCGGCGTACCATTCGTTGTTGTTTTCCCCGGTTTCACCCAGCCAGAGGGGAATGTCGAGCTTCTCCCGCAGATCCGTAAAGGTTTTGTAGGCCGCCATATCGGGGGCGCAGGCATAACGGTGAAAGTGAATCACCATGTTGTCGTCGTACTTTTTCCAGAACACTGCCGGATCCGTAGACCAGTGGTGCCCTTCTATCGAAAGGAGATGACGGGAATCGATTTTTCGGATAGCGGCGATGGATTCTTCGTAAAATTGGGCCAGCTTGAGCAGCAGGTGATCCACATTGGGATAGTCGAAACGGACAGTGCGCAGGGGCTCGTTGAGGATGTCGTAGCCCCCCACAATCCACCGATCCTTATAGCGGCCGGCCAGCTCCTCCCAAAGGGCAATCCCCTTATCCCAATAATCTTTGTCCATAAAAAGCCGGGGCATATTGTCCCGTGAATCGTCGATGTTATCCCCGGTCTGTCCCCCCGGCGCACCGTGGAGATCCAGAAAAGCGTAGATGCCGTACTCCTCGCACCAGGCAAGGCAATTGTCCAGCAGGGAAAAACCTTCTTCCTTAAAGATAATTTCCCCAGGCTCGTCTTCCATGAAAAGCCGCCAGTTGAAGGGTATCCGCACGGAGTTATAGCCCAGCTCCGCCATCCGCTCTATATCTTTTTTGGTGATATAGTTTTCCCTGAACTGTTTCCAAAAAGACTCCGCATAGGAGGAGCCCGTCAGATCCCGCAGTGTTTCCTCGATGATCCGGGGCCTGTCGAATTGGCGGTCATGGGACAGCCACATATAGCCTTCGCAGAGGAGCCAGTTTCCCAGCCCCCAGCCGTTAAGGAGAATTTCTTCCCCATCACCGTTGACGATCCTTTGCCCCCGGGCCTTCAAAAATCCCTTAACCCGTTTACGATCCAGTTTTTCCAGCATTATTATCCCTCCAAATTTTATTGAAGCATTTTTTGATTGATTGATTCCAGAGGCTTTGGCGAAAAAACAGAAAAAAAGACACCTTTCCGAAATCCGTCCAGCTATCATTTTTTTGGAATTTGATTTTATACTGGGGGAATGAGGAAAAAAGACTTTTTGACGCGGCTTCGGGAAGAAAAATACCTGCAGATCATGGCCCTGGCGGGTCTCCTCTGGATGTTAATCTTCAACTATGCCCCCATGTACGGCATTATCGCCGGGTTTAAGCGAAACTACCGGATCACCGAATCCCTTTTTAGTTTAAATTTCCTTCGATCCCCCTGGGGGGACCACTTCGGGTTTCAGCATTTTCTCACCTTTTTCCGGGACCCCGAATTTGCCGACATCATGGTGAATACCTTGGGGATAAGCCTCCTGAAACTCGCCATCGGTTTTCCCCTGCCGATTATCTTTGCCCTGCTGTTGAACGAGCTCCGGCTGCAGCGCTTCAAGCGGGTGGTGCAAACTATTTCGTACCTGCCCCACTTCCTTTCCTGGGTGGTGCTGGGGGGAATACTCACCACCTGGCTTTCCGATTCGGGTTTCCTTAACCAGCTTTTCATAGCCATGGGACTAATCCGGGAGGGGATTACCTATCTGGCGTATCCCCAATATTTTTGGCCTGTCATCGTCATTTCCGATGTATGGAAAGAGCTGGGCTGGTCGGCGATTATCTACCTGGCGGCTATTTCCGGCATCGATCAGGAGTTGTACGAGGCCGCCGAGATAGACGGCGCGGGGAGGCTCAGGCGGATGTGGTCCATCACCCTGCCCTGTATCAAGGGGACTATCACGGTGCTTTTTATCCTCGCCGTGGGGGGGCTGCTCAATTCAAACTTTGATCAGATCTTTGTATTGTGGAATACCCTGAACGCTCCCCGCAGTACGGTGATCGATATTTATGTGTACACCGTGGCCATGCGGAGCATGAGGTTTTCCTACGCCACCGCCATCGGCCTCTTCAAATCCGTCATTGCCTTTATTCTCCTTTTTATCGCAAATAATGTAACCAGGAGGATCAACGATGTATCGCTTTTCTAAAAGGTTTTTTGCCCGGGGGCGGCTCGGAAGGCACATCGGCGACGGGGTGATTATTGTCATTATGCTCGGTATCTGTTTTCTCACTGTCTATCCCATCTGGTATACGCTGATTCTGTCTTTCAACGATTCGCAGGATGCCATGTTCGGCGGTATTTATTGGTGGCCCCGGAAATTTTCCCTCCAAAGTTACCGCACCGTATTTCTGGATAAGTCTATCCTCAAGGCTTTTAACGTAACGATCTGGCGCACCCTGATCGCCACCGTAACCAGCGTATTCTTCACCTCCATGGTGGCCTATGCGTTTTCAAAAAAACATATCATGGGCAACCGGGTTTATCTGATAATAGGAACGGTCACCATGTTTTTCGGCGGCGGTCTTATCCCCTATTTTATTCTGCTGCGGAGCATAGGGCTTTACGACACTTTCCTTGTCTACATAATTCCCGCCTTGTTCAACTTTTACAATCTGATCATCTTCATGTCTTTCTTCCGGGAAATTCCGCCGGGCCTGGAGGAGTCGGCAAAGATCGACGGGGCCAATGATTTTGTCATCTTTATACGGATAGTCATTCCCCTGTCCACGGCGGTGCTGGCGACCATCGCCCTCTTTAACGGCGTGTACCACTGGAACGATTACTTTGCAGGGGTCATGTATATAAACAACCCCGACCTGCAGCCCATACAGACTTTTCTTTACCGGATCATCGCCAGTGTATCCATGACTAAATCCATAGTGGGGATGCCCGGCAACATAAGCGGTTCCCAGGTAACTTCCCAGTCGGTAAAGCTGGCCACCATGGTGGTAACTACCGCGCCGATTATCTGTATCTATCCTTTTTTACAGAAGTATTTTGTCAAGGGAATCATGATTGGTTCCATCAAGGGTTAGGCATTACGGGGCCCGGTCTTGTCGCCGGCGCTCCTTTGCAATATTTTTTCAGGAGGCTTGTTTATGAAGAAATCACTTGTTTTGGTAATGGTGATGATGTTGGCGGGATCTTTTGTCTTTGCCGGCGGAGGCCGGAACACCAAGGGCGATTCCACTGCAGCGGCCGGAACGGCGGATTCGCCGGGGTGGAAGGCTAACGCCTCAACACCGGTAACGCTGGACTGGTATGTCAACTTTAGCTGGTTTTCCCGGGAATGGGGGCAATCCCTGGTGTCCAAATATGTCACCAAAAATACGGGGGTCGACGTGCGTTTCATCGTCCCCGCGGGAAACGAGGCGGAGCGGCTGAACGCCATGATCGCCGGCAATACCCTGCCGGACCTTATCACCCTGGGTTGGTGGGAAGGCCAGATCGGCATGATGGTTGATGCGGGCCTTTTGGAGCCCCTGAACAAGCTGGCGGAGCAGTACGATCCCTACTTCTTCAAGGTGGCAAAACCCCAGATCCTCGGCTGGTATACCCGGAGCGACGGGAATGTATACGGCTATCCCAACGCTTCCACCACACCGGCGGATTACGACAAGTACAAGGGATTGTTGACTTCAAACCAGACTTTTCTGGTACGAAAGGATATGTATGAGGCCTTAGGGAAACCGGATATGACCACCCCCGAAGGATTTCTGGGAGCCCTGCGGCTGGCAAAACAGCGTTTCCCCACGGTAAACGGGCAGCCCCTTATCCCCCTGACTTTTCAGGAATTTACTGACACCGGGAACGCCTCTTTTCAGAGCTACCTGATAAACCATCTGGCCCAGCCTCATGAGCAAAACGGAAAATACGAGGACCCCAATCTGGGACCCAATAACCCCGAGCTGGTCCGCTGGCTCAAGGTATTCCGTCAGGCCGCCCAGGAAGGGCTTATCTCCATGGATGTCTTCGTGGATAAGCGGGCCCAGATCGAGGAAAAGGTCGCCCAGGGCCGGTACTTCGCCATGATGTACCAGGTGTCGGATATGCAGGCCCCCCAGCACGCCCTCTATGCTAAAGATCCTAACACGATCTATATTTCTGTGGATGGCCTGCGGAATGCCCGGAAGGATCCGCCCAAGCTTTCCGGGGGAGCGGGTATCTCCGGCTGGACTCTTACCCTGATCTCCAAAAACTGCAAGGATAAGGCCCGGGCTATACAGTTCCTTACCTACTGGCTCAGCGAAGAAGGCCAGCGGGCCCTCTGGTACGGCGTGCCCAACGAGACCTACACCATGGTGAACAACGTCCCCACCCTGAAACCGGAGATGCAGAGCCTCAACACCACCGATAAGAACAAGCAGGAAATCGAATACGGTTTTGACGCTACCTACTGGATGTTGATGGACAATATGTGGCGGCAGCAGTACCCATCAGAACTTGCCCCCTCCATGGAACAGGCCCAAAACTGGACCCGGGAATATGTGACATCCTACGCCCAGTACGACAGCCTGGACATGACGCCGGGAACAGACGAACACCTGATCTACGACGAGGTTCAGCGCCGCTGGGGGCGAGATCTTCCCCGGCTTATTTTAGCGAAGACCGAAGCGGAGTTTGATTCTATATGGAACGATTTCCAGAAATTCAAAAGCGACCGCGGTTTTGCCAAAGTACAGGCTCAGCAGACGGAACTTATGAAAGCGAACAAGGTGAAACTCGGCATCAAGTGAGCCGGTTTCAATTCAGTGTATGAAGGGGACGGTATTTTCCCGGCGGCTGGTATGGGTGTACACGATCATTGTGATGATCCCTGTGACGGTGTTTATCATCACAGCCACCGAATATCTGCTTGCCGGGGAATACCGTAAACTCATCGAGAGCGCCGGAACCAGTCTGGACGATAATGCAAGGCATATCACCGATAGCGTTAATGTTTTTTACCGCATAGAGAGTATTATCGGGAGCAATCACAGCATCACCGATCTGATTTTTTTTACCAATAAAGAAGATACCCTGCCGGTGGTGACCGGGACCAGGGCCATTACCGACGAGCTGGAACGGCTCCAGGATTCTCTGCCCCAGATTTACGGCATCCGGATTTTTCTTTCCGATCAGCGGATCCCCGAACGGTGGCCCATATTTTTCCACGAAGACCGGCTTTCCCTGCCGCCGGAAGAAACCTGGCAGTACCACTACTATACCGCCTTTAACATGGACCTTATGAGCGCCGCAGGGCCGCCGCTGGTTTCTTTTTCCAACGAACTTGCCTTCAGCAGACGTCGTATCGGCTCTTTACAGATCCTGATGCGCGCCGATAACTTTTTCCCCTTTCTGTATACGGATAGATCCGATTCCCGGGACTTTGTGTTCCACCGGAATAAGGCGGTGCCGGGTCCCGGCGGGCAGGATGAACTTTCTCCCCTTCTGGCTGAATCTGTTTTGAAAGCTGCGGCGGAAAATCCTGCGGGCGTCCTTCGTGTCAATGGCACAAAACGCCTTTTTGTATGGCGCGCCGTTCCCGGTACGGAGCTGCTTCTGGTTCGGGACTGCCCGACAGGGGGAATGCGGAGGAGCATTACGGTTTCGAGGATTATCGCAGGAGCCGGTATAGCAGCCTCGACAATTTTACTTTTTTTGATCATCCGCTTTGCCACGCAGCAGATGATGAAGCGGCTTTACATTATCATGGACGGGATGAAGGAAGTCCGGGAAGGCAACCTTGACATCAGTCTTTCCGTCGGGGGCAGTGATGAAATTACCGGTATGGGGCAAATTTTTACCGGCATGGTGGATCGTATAAAAACACTGATCGCCGAAATAGAAAGGGAACAGCGGCTTGTAACGGATACGGAAATCCGGGCCATGCAGAACCAGATAAATGCGCACTTTTTGTATAACGCCCTGGAAACCATCAAGATGCAGGCGGAGCTGCGCAGCCAGGATGATATTGTCCAGAGCATAACCCTGCTGGGGAAAATGCTCCGCTACTGTCTGCGGTGGAGGTCGCCCCGGGTAAGCCTCGGCGAAGAGCTTGAATATATCCGCGCCTATATCGCCCTCCTCAATATACGCCACGACTATACGATACAGACCCGTGTGCATATTGAAGAACCCCTGCTTGAACACGAAATACCCAAGATGCTTATCCAGCCGCTGGTGGAGAATGCATTCCACCATGCCATAGAACCCAGGGGTGAAGATGCCTGGATCGGGATAAGCGCTGCCGCTGACAGGGAGGCAGGTGTAATCTGGATCTCCGTGCAGGATTTCGGCAGCGGCATCAATCCGGAAAAACGGAAGGAGATCGAGGCCCTGCTTGCATCCCCTCCGCCGGCAAATTCCCCGCAGCAGAGTTCCGGCGGCATAGGGCTTATCAATATACAGGAACGGCTCACCGCTTTTTATGGCCCCGCCTGGAAAATCCGCATTAAGAGCGGGGAAGGGAAGGGTACGGAAGTTCTCATCCCCATTCCCCTCAGGCCGGCGCCATGCCCGTAATACTCATCGCCGATGATGAAAAAAACATCCGCGCCGGCATCCGCAAGATTCTGACAGAATCCCTCCCCGGTGATGTGGTGTATCAGGAGGCAAAGAACGGCGAGGAAGCTCTGGACCTGGCCGGAACCGGGGGAGCCGACATTCTGATCACCGATATCAGGATGCCAAAAATGGACGGCATTGAGCTGATGCGGAAGATCCGGACGGAGCTTAAAAACGACGATATGGAGATCATCGTTCTCAGCGGTTACGACGATTTTTCCTACGCCCAGGAGGCCATCACCTTCAGGGCATCTTCCTACATAGTTAAGCCGGTGGATAAGAGAGATCTGGTTTCGATAGTGCTCAAAACCCTGGGCGAAATTGAGGGGCGAAAACAGCAGAGCCTGGAAAGAAGCCTTCGGAAAATTGTTGAAACCGGAAACATCCCCGCCGGGGGTATTCCGCTGGAAATTTCCCCCGCTTCTCCCCGGTATTTTATCCTGAGCTCCGCGCCGGAAGATCTGTCCGGTCCCGGCCTCTATGTTATTGAACAACAACCGCGCTGCCGGGTGATCCTGGCCGGAGAAACAGAGAAAAACCACATTCTTTCCCGGTCCCCCTCCGCCGGATACAGGGCTTTAAGCGGCCCCTGTCAGAGCCTGGCGGGCCTTGTCACCGGGTGGAAACAGCTCCGTATCGCCTGTTTCAGCCGCTTTCTTTCGGGGGAGACGCTGCTGCAATACCGTGAGCCGGGCTCCCCTTTTGTTCGCAGCGCAGAAACGGAGATGCGGAAACTCACCGGAAGTCTGGGCATTTTGGGAACGGGGCCGATCAAAAAACAGGTGGAAGCTCTTTTTTCGCTGGAGGATATTCCCGCTCCCCACCGGGCCGAATATCTCTACAGTCTCCACGAATGGCACACCGTACGGATCGCCGGTTATTATAGAGATTACATCGCCGGTGATATGTACCTAGCCCGTAAACTCCGTATTCTCGAAAATGTCTATCTGCTCTCTTCTCTGGACGAATGGAAAAGGAATTTCAGCGATTTTGTCCTCTACCTCAACTTCCTCCTTAAAAAAGGCCGTTCCCGTTATGCCTTTATCGATCAGGCGCTGGTATGGATCGGCGATCATTTTACCGAAGATATCAACATGGCTATGGCCGCCAATCAGGTTTCGGTGAACTATACTTATTTTTCGGAAAAGTTCAAAGAACACACAGGGATCAACTTCAACGAATATGTAAAGCGTTTGCGAATCGGCGCGGCGATGCGGCTCCTGGAGACAGGAAACTTCCGGGTTTACGAAGCCGCCCTGCATTCAGGTTATAGTGATGTAAAATATTTTATTAAGAGCTTCAAAGAGGTAACCGGCGGCTCCCCCGGCGCATACCGGCAGAAAAAAACCAAAAACAAATGATGCCGGTACTGTAACAGACCGGAGGTCTGCTATACCTTGAGCCTGTTGGTCCAGAGCCGCAGCTCATGGGCGGCCCAATGTACGATAAGCAGTTTGAGGCGGTCAAAGGCCATAAGTTCGTCATCCAGCAGCGCCTCCGAAAGAACCATCTGGACTACGGTGTGAATAGAATCATTCGGCAGCTCCAGAATCCACCGGGAAAGAGAGGCCCCGTTGTGCCCGTTCACATAAGAAGAAACCGCCCCCTGAAAAGCCTTCGCCTGTTTTGCGCTGGCCGCTAAAATATTTTTGTGGGATCTTCCCTTCCAGCCGCCGTGGGCCGAGTTGTAATATTCATACGCCGATTCCGCTTCGTCCATGGCCAGAGTCGCCCCCAGGGAAGTGTCTGTTAAAAAACGCACCAAGAGGGGGTAAAATTTATTTTGTATATCCAGAATACTGGCCATGGCCAGAACCACCTCGTCCAGAAGGTAGGGCGGGGGATCGGCGAAACGGAGAATATCCATCAACACCGAAATTGAATTGGGCGATCCATAAATGCCGAAGGCCTCCACCCCCATGATCTTGAGCCGG
>BNUV01000019.1 GCA_025997615.1 Spirochaetia bacterium | reverse complement strand
GAAAAATAATTCACGGCGGTCCCAGTCGCTTTTCCGGACAAGCTGCTTCAATGCGCCGGAGACATCCGCGGGCAGAGACAGGAGTTTTTCCATATCAAGGATAACGGTGACCGGCGCATCGCTCAGCTGGTTCTGTTTTTTCAGTTGGAGGAGCTCTTCTTCCAGGGGAGAAAAACTGTCTGCATCAAGATCGCCGATAAGGGAAAAAATAACATGACCGTCCTCGTCTTTCCGGATAACCACGAATTTTTCTTCCTGAACCATCAGGGTGATAAAGCCGGTCATCTCAAAAACTTCCCGGATATTTTTGGTCAGATTCCGGATGGAGAATTTTTTGCCCTGCTCGCTCATGGCCTTTTGGTACTGCAAAAGCACCCGTAAACCCATGCTGGAAATAAAGACAAGTTTTGAAAAATCGAGGGTTAAATCGGTGACAGTGTCCTCAAACTGCTTGAGTTTCCGTTCCAGGAGCGGCGCCGTCCCCGTGTCCAGCCGCCCCTCGACAAACAGCGCTATTGAGGAAGGTCCCAATTTTTCCGTCTGTAAAGTCATGGACTGATTATATCCCCTTCCGGTGGGCCATGCAAGCGGATCTTGCCCCGCCTGCCCTTGCCCGGGTATAATGGGGTATGACTCCATTTGCGCACCTCCATGTCCATTCCGATTTTTCCCTGCAAGACGCCGCCGTTTCGGTGACGAGCCTGGCGAACCGGGCCGAAGAGCTGGGGATGAAGTACCTGGCCTTGACGGATCACGGCAATATGTTCGGCGCCATGGATTTTATTGCGGCCTGTGGAAAGTCCGTCAAGCCGATCATAGGCTGCGAAGTCTATGTTTCCCCCGGTTCCCGCCTGGAAAAAAAGGGAAATGAAAAAGACAATAAATACTATCACCTGGTTTTGCTGGCTTCCAGCCGCGAAGGCTATTTTAATCTGGTAAAACTTTGTTCCCTGGCCTATACCGAAGGCTTTTACTACCGGCCCCGGGTGGATGATGAAGCGCTAAAAAAATATCACGGGGGCCTTATCGCCCTTTCGGCCTGTGTCTCGGGGGAAATTCCCCGGCTCATTCAAAATGGAAAAATTGATGAGGCGGAAACCAAGGCCCGTTTTTACCGGGATATTTTTGGCGATGATAATTTTTATCTGGAGATTCAGGATCACGGCATCCCTGCGGATGTGTTAAAGGGATCGCTTTCCCAGCGGGACATCAACAAAGCTATCGCGGAAATTTCCCGCAAGACCGGCATTCCGCTGGTGGCCACCAACGATGTACATTACCTTAACCGGGATGATTCGGCGGCCCATGATATACTTCTGTGTATAGGCACCGGAAAAACACGGGCTGAAGAAAAACGAAAAAGATATTACGGTGATCAGTTTTATTTTAAAACCGGTGATGAAATGGCGGCCCTTTTCCCCGATTACCCCGAGGCAATTACCAACACTATTCGCATCGCCGAACGCTGCAATGCCGATGTGCCAAAAATCAATGTTACAGAGCTGTCAAAATATCTGCCGGATTTTCCCATTCCCGCGGATTTTAAAAATGCCGATGAATACCTCCGCCATCTTACCGCAGAGGGCCTTGCCAAACGCTACGCCAAAGAACAGGCGGCGGGGAGCGGGCAATGGAACGAAATACAAAAGCGGGCGGAGTACGAGCTGGATGTCATCATCAGTATGGGATTTACCGGCTACTTCCTTATCGTGGCGGATTTTATCAACTGGGCAAAAGAACATAACATTCCCGTGGGGCCGGGACGCGGTTCGGGGGCGGGGTCCATTGTGGCATACTCCCTGCGCATCACCGACATCGACCCGCTGAAATACGGCCTTCTTTTTGAGCGCTTTCTCAACCCGGAACGGATCTCCATGCCCGACTTTGACGTGGACTTTGCCAATGAAGGCCGTGAAGATGTGATCAATTATGTTACTGAAAAATATGGCCGGGATCACGTGGGGCAGATTATCACCTTTGGAACACTGGCGGCGAAAGCGGTGATCAAAGACGTGGCGCGGGCTTTGGAGATAGGCATCCCCGAATCGGAAATGATCACCAAACTTATTGATACCGGGAGTACCCTGAAAAAAGCTTTTGAAACTGAACCGAAACTGCGGGAGCTGGAACAGAATCCCAAATATACCGAGCTTTTTGCGCTGGCCCGAAAACTGGAAGGGCTCAACCGCCATTCCAGCATCCACGCCGCCGGGGTGGTGATTGGCAAATCGGCCCTGGATGAATTTGTGCCCCTCTATCAGGAAAGGGACGATCCAAAAACCGGCAAGCCGGGGGGCATCGCCACCCAGTACACCATGAACTTTCTTGAACGCTGCGGCCTTGTGAAGATGGATTTTCTGGGGCTTAAAACGCTGGATGTGATCAAACATACCGAAGAAATTATCCGCAGTCACGGCGGGGAATACGCGGGCTTCAGCATTGAAAATGTTCCGGAGGATGACGAGGCGGCTTTCAAAATGCTGGGCGAAGGAAAAAGTTTTGAGGTTTTCCAGTTTGAATCCGAAGGAATGCAGGGCATCCTTAAACAGGCCAAACCAAATTCCATCGAAGAGCTTACCGCCCTGAATTCCCTGTACCGGCCGGGGCCCATGGACAATATTCCCCAGTTCATTGAATCGAAATGGGATCCCAAAAAAATAAAATATCCTGACCCCAGTCTTGAAGACGTACTCAAAGAAACCCATGGAGTTATCACCTATCAGGAACAGGTTATGCAGGTGGCCCGGATCATCGCCGGATTTACCCTGGGCCATGCGGATAAGCTGCGCCGGGCCATGGGAAAAAAAGACATGGAAAAGATGGTTCAGGAAAAGGTGGAGTTCATCGCCGGCGCGGTGAAACGGGGCCACAGCGAAAAAAAAGCCGATGAAATATTTGAGCTGCTTAAACCCTTTGCAGGTTACGGTTTTAACAAGAGCCATGCGGCGGCCTATTCGGTGGTAGCCTATCACACCGCCTATCTTAAAGCCAACTTCCCCGCGGAGTTTATGGCCGCTAACATGACTAACGAGATCCGCAGCGCCGACAAGGATAAACTTTCCCGGTGCATAGACGAAGCCCGCAAGATGGGCCTTTCTATCGATCCGCCGGACATAAACCGTTCGGATAAGCTTTTCACTGTTGTTGACGGCCGCGTCGTCTACGGCTTTTTGGGGATCAAAGGCCTGGGCGGCCCCTCGGCGGACGAAATTATTGAATGTCGCAAAGACGGGCCCTACAAAGGTTTTATGGATTTTCTCGACCGGGTGGACATTAAAGTGGTGGGGAAGAAAAATATCGAGATTCTGATTCAGACCGGCGCATTCGATTGTTTTGATATTACCCGGGAAACTCTGGCGGGTAATTTTGAAAAAGCCGTGGAATACGCCATGAGTAAACAGAACGATCAGGAATCCGGCCAGTCCAGTCTCTTTGAAGATGCAGGCGAAAAAGAATATCAGAATTTTGTCTTTGAGCCTTTTCCGGAAATGGGCCGCATGGAAAAATTGCAGCAGGAAAAGCAGCTCATCGGTTTTTATTTTTCCGGCCACCCAATGGATGTTTACAAGGAAATCTGGAAAAAAACGGTAAAGGTAAACCTTGGACAGCCTGAAACCATCAGTCCCGGAAACTATACCCTTTTGGGGATGATAAAAACGCTCAAGCCCCACACCACCAGCAAGGGCGGGAAAATGGCTTTTTCGTCACTGGAAGATTATAACGGCGAAATTGAGACAACGTTTTTTCCCCGGACCTGGGAACTGTGTCAGGATAAAATAAAAGTAGACGGCATCGCCGCTCTGCGGGGAAAGATCGATTACGACAAAGAAAAAGATCGTTATGGTTTTATTGTGGAAGATTGTATGGATCCGGCCGATATGGAAGCCCTGGCGGAACAAGAAGATCTTCTTTCCAAACAACTGGATGAATACCGCGCCGTCTGGGTAAACGAAGTGAATCTGAATCTTTCCAGGCCCGAAGATGCGGATCTAAAACAAGAATACACTCTGGTGGGTCTATTGAAAGATCTCAAGCCCTATCACAGCCAAAAAGGCAACGACATGGCCTATGCGAGCCTCTCGGATTACCGGGGCGAAATCGGCGTTACCCTTTTCCCGAAAATCTGGAATGGTGTCAAGGATAAGCTGGAAGATAATACCGTGGTGGTTTTCAAGGGGAAAATAAAAAAAGATTCCTACAAAAACCGCCTGGCCTTTTATCCCGACTCCATGCCCAGCCTTAAAAGGTTAAAGAGTAAATACGCAAAAGATGCCGATATTGATGACAGCAAAATCAAAGCGATGATGGAGACTATGACGAATCAAAACAAAAGCGCCGAAACATTTCGGGAACTGCATATCCGGCTTCAGCAAAACGCCGCCGAAACCGAGGCCAGGCTCAGCCCCCTGCGGGATTGTCTGGTGGACAACCCCGGTCCCTGCACGGTATTTATCCATGTGCCGGTTAGTGAAGGGGAAAAGGTTGTCTGCACCGCCACTGCCCTGAGCGCCGCCGCTGACACACCGCAGGTAGAAGCCCTCGGCCGCTGCGACGCCGTGGCGGAAGTGTGGCGGGTCTAGTTTATGAGCCGTATTCCGGGCCTTATTTCGGGCCTCATCAGCGTTTATAGTTTCCTTATCATGGTACGGATTATCCTTACCTGGTTCAGCCGGAGTAATTACGGCAGACCCCAGGAATTTTTAGTCCGCATCACCGATCCCTATCTTGCCTGGTTCCGGCGTTTCCCCGCCCTCCGGACACCCACGCTGGATTTTTCCCCCATCGTTGCATTGGCGGCGCTCTCACTGGCCGGCCGGATCTTTTATATCATAGGCATTACAGGGCGTATCAGCTTGGGCACTATACTGGCGGTTATTCTTTCGGGGGCATGGTCCGCCGTTTCATTTCTGCTGGGCTTTTTTATTCTTGCCTTACTCCTGCGCCTCGCCGCATCTTTTTTTAACTTTGGAACTTTTTTCAGAAATATCATTGATACTATTTCACGGCCGGTGCTTTACCGTGTCACCCGGATCTTTTTTCGCCGCCGCCTTGTTAATTACCGTACGGCCATTATCATGGCTCTGGTTTTTTTGGCGGCGATCTATTTTTTAGGGAGCGCCCTGGTCAATCTGGCTGTCCCCCTTTTGGTACGGCTTCCGGTATAATAGATCATGTACCTTCGGGAACTGGCCATACCGCTGGAAAAAATAAAAATTAAAGGTATAGGCTCCGCTTCGATTGGGGCTTTAACGAAGGCCGGAATACATACGGTGGAGGCGCTGCTCCGCCGCTATCCCCGTGATTGGGAAGATCGCAGCCGCATTGTTCCGCTACGGGATTATAGCCGCCAACAGGTCTGCACCACGGTAAAAGTTTTGGCCCACGACTGGTTTGGTTTCGGCAGAATGAGAACCCTCAAGGTTCATGTGGAAGATGAAAGCGGCCGGGCGGTGCTGGTTTGTTTCCAGCGGCCTTTTTTGGAAAAGCAGCTCATCCCCGGAAAACAGTATCGCCTTTGGGGCAATTTTTCTTTCAAGTACGGTGAAATTCAGGCGACGGCATTTGAGGTCGAACCCTGCGATTCATCCGGCAGCTTTTTCGGAAAGATCCTCCCGGTGTATCCCTTAAGCGCCGGACTCTCTCAATCACTGCTTCGCCGTTTTGTTCGCCATGTTTTGGATCAGTATGCATCAGGTATCGAAAGTGAAATCCCCGAGGCGATTATTCAGCGGGACGGACTCCTGCCCAAGTCGGAAGCCATCAATGCCATCCACTTTCCCGCTTCACAAACGGAACTCGAGGCGGCCCGTAAAACCTTAATCTACGAAGAACTTTTTTTTCTGGAAGTGATGGTTGGCAAAAGGGCCCTGGAACGAAGGAGCGGACAGTTGTCCGGCGGACAACTGCCTGTCGCCGTTATGGGCGATTCGGATTTTTCGCCGCTGCAAAAACGCCTGATCGAAAGGCTGCCATTTTCCCTCACCGCCGGGCAGAAAGAAGCGGCCGCTGAGATCAACCGTGATATGAACGGACAGTGGCCCATGGCACGCCTTCTCCAGGGCGATGTGGGATCGGGAAAAACGCTGGTGTCGTTTTTGGCGGCGCTGCTGTCTATCGAACAGGGCGGACAGGCGGCGATTATGGCGCCCACGGAACTTTTGGCCCGGCAGCACGCGGAAAATGCCGCCCGGCTTTTGGAACCAATCGGTGTCAGGCCCGCTTTTCTCACGGGAAATATCAAGGCCGCTGGCCGCAGCCAACTGCTCAAGAGGCTTGCCTCGGGCGATATTGATATGGTCATCGGCACCCACGCGCTTTTTTCCAAAGATGTGGTGTATAAAAATCTGCGCCTGGTGGTGGTGGACGAGCAGCACCGTTTCGGCGTTACCCAGCGGCAGGCCATCACGGCGAAGGGTGATCATCCGGATTTATTGATGATGAGCGCTACCCCTATCCCCCGAACGCTGGCATTCACCGTCTTTGGCGATCTTGATGTGTCGGTGATCCGTGACCTGCCGCCGGGACGTAAACCGGTGAAGACCCATCTGACAAAACAATCAAACGAAAATAAAGTTTACGATTTTATCCGTAAAGAATTGGCCGCCGGCCGTCAGGCTTATTTTGTATATCCATTGATCGAGGCTGGCGATTCGTATCTTAAAGACGCCGAAACCATGGCGGAAAATTTGGGAAAGAAAATTTTTCCCCAATACAAAACTGCCCTGATCCATTCACGGCTGGATGATGAACAAAAACGGCAAACCATGGAGGCCTTCCGTTCCGGCGGGATTCGTATTTTGACCGCTACCAGTGTAGTGGAAGTGGGCGTCGATGTGCCGAACGCTTCCTGCATGGTGATCTGCCACGCTGAACGTTTTGGCCTTTCCGCCCTGCACCAGCTTCGGGGCCGTGTGGGCCGCGGCGCCGATCAATCTTACTGCTTCCTGATTTATTCCGAGCCGCCCCCGGACCCTGCGGATATTTTTTCCGGCGGCCTTTCGGAAGACGGTAAAACCCGCCTCAAGGTGATGCTGGAAAATAACGACGGTTTTGTCATCGCCGAAGAAGATCTGAAACTCCGGGGGCCCGGCCAAATCGCCGGCACCGAACAATCCGGTTTTCTGTCATTGGGCATCGCCGATCCCCTGCGGGACATAAAGGTTTTGGAACAGGCCCGCACCGATGCATTCACCATGCTGGAAAACGATCCGGGTCTTCTCCAGCCGGAACACCTGCGGGTAGCGGCGGCCATAGGCCCGGATGGCAGCTTTGCCGGCGGGCAAAGGGTACTGGTTTAATCCGCCGTAGTTCCGCCGTCCACCGGCAAGCCCACACCGTTGATAAAAGCCGCTTCGTCCGAGGCCAAAAAAAGGGCGGCATTGGCCACATCGGTTTCCGTGGCCAGCCTTCCCAGCGGCACTTCTCCGATACGCTCCTGTTTTTTTGCCGGGTCCTTGAAGACTTCCATCATCAGGGGCGTTTCCACCGTACTGGGGTGAATGCTGTTGCAACGTATGTTGTCTTTGGCATAACGAACCGCGATGGTTTTTGTCAAAAGAGTTACCGCGCCCTTGGTTACCGTGTAAGCCTCGGTGGTGTAACGGTGGCCGATAAGGCCGCAGACCGACGACATATTGATGATGGAACCGCCCCCGCCTTTTCGCATCAGGGGGATGGCGTGTTTGGTGCCCAGAAAAGGCCCCTTCACATTGACCGCCAGCATGGTATCAAAATTTTCTGCCTTCATTATTTCGATGGGTTCCCGGATATTGATCCCCGCATTGTTCACCAGAACATCCAGACGGCCCGCCTCTTTTTCCACCAGCGCCAGGGCGGCTGTCCAGCTATCTTCATTCGTTACATCCAGATTGATAAAAAAAGCCCGGCCGCCTTTTTCCGTTATCTCTGCGGCAGTTTTATTGCCTGTCCCGGGGTTAAGGTCCCCCAAAAATACCACCGCCCCTTCTTCGGCAAAACGGCGGCTAATGGCGGCCCCCAGCCCCTGAGCACCGCCTGTTATCAACGCAACTTTCCCCGCTAAACGTTTTTCATTTACCATTATTGGCTCCTTGTAAACATCATTGGTGATAGGCGGTATTTTGTCAACGCGCCCGTTTATCATCCACAGGGCTGCTGACATCTTTTTCAAAATCTGCTATACTCAAAAAACATACAGAGGAGTTTTAACATGGGAAAGATAAAGATGCTTTTGCTGGTGTTTCAAATTGAGGGGCTGCTGAAAAAGTCGGTGTCCCGGAAAAGTGATTTCAACGAGATGAAGGGGCTGCTGGATACTATCAGAAATAAAATCCTTGAGGCCCGTATTTTATAGCCGCCGGTTAAAGCAAAACGCCTCCCGGAGCCCTGTTAAGGGCAGGAGGCAACTATGGAAGAAAATCGGGAACTGCCGGACCCCATCGGCGAGGCGGTGAAAAAGCTCTTTGGTCTGTCGTATCTGTTCCCCTATCAGCGGCTGGTGGTGTCCAATATTCTGGAGGCCGCGGCGGCTGCGGGGATTGCGCTGCAGTGGCCCGGCGAGGCAGCCCCGGCAAGCCCGGACGATGCTGACGGCCCGGATCAGGACCGGGAGAGCTGCTCTCCCTTGGATCAGGACCGGGAAAGCTTGGGGCGGCAGATTGTGATCCTCCCCACCGGGGCGGGGAAATCCCTCTGTTTTCAGCTTCCCGCCATGATCTTTTCTGGACCCACTCTGGTGATTTACCCGATCCTGTCGTTGATGGCGGATCAGGAGCGGCGGCTCAGGGAAAAAGGTTTTGCCCCGGTGATTCTCCGGGGGGGCCAGTCAAAAGAAGAACGGGAGGGCATCTGGGAAAAGCTAAAATCCGGGGAAAGCCGCTTTATCATCGCCAACCCGGAGGTGCTTTTGAGTGATGCCGTAAAGGCAAAGCTGGGGGAGCTGGGTATCGTCCATGTGGTGATCGACGAGGCCCACTGTGTCAGCGAATGGGGTGAAAGTTTCCGTCCCGATTATCTGCGGCTGCCGGAAATTATCACCGCTATCGGAGGGAAAGCGGGCCCCGCCCTGGTGACGGCCTTTACCGCCACGGCCAGCGATCCGGTGCTGGAAAAAATCGAAAAATATATTTTTGGCTCAGGCGGCGCTCACCGCATTATCGGCAATCCGGATCGGGCCAATATCAGCTACGCCGCCCGGGGATGCATCCTCCGGGATCTGGCGGTTCGGGACCTGCTTCTGCAAAATTCCAGGCCCGCCATTGTCTTTTGTTCTTCCCGGCCGGGGACGGAAAAACTGGCCCGGTATCTCCGCAACGAGCTGGATGATAAGGAAATTTTTTTCTACCATGCAGGCCTTTCCCGGGAAGAAAAAACCATCGTGGAAAAATGGTTCTTCGACAGCGCCCGCGGGGTGCTGATTGCCACCTGCGCTTACGGCATGGGGGTGGACAAGGCGGACATCCGCACGGTGATTCACCGGGACTGCCCCCCTTCAGTGGAGGCCTATCTCCAGGAATCGGGCCGGGCGGGTCGTGACGGAAAACCTTCCCGGGCGTTTTTTCTCTGGGGCCCCGGTGATGAACAAAGCCTCGGACGGGCAAAAACCGAAGCCGATCGACTGAGGCTGGAGGATCTTCTACACTACGGCCGCAACACCCAACAATGCCGCCGGGAACAACTTCTCTCTCTTTTGAATTACGAAGGCGCCGGGGACAAACCCGAGGGGGATTGCTGCGATGTGTGCCAGGGCCGGGCTCTGGAAACGCTCCGGGAGGAAATCCCCCTGCGGGATTTTTTCAAAAGGAACCGCCTGACCTACACCCTTTCCGAAGCCGTGCCCCCGCTGACCGAACAGGGGCTATGGTCCGCCGAAGAAGCCCGGGAGGCGATGCGGTATCTGGTCAAAAACAAACGCCTCAGGGTGATTAAGAATTTTCTCTGGAAAAGCAAACTTGTGGCGGAGCATCAATAAATATGGTATGGTGATGGGTATGAATTTTGACCCCCTGTATCTCCCTTATCCCTCTACCCGGTTTCCCGTATATGCCCGGGGCGGGATGGCGGCCTCCTCCTCCCCCCAGGCTTCCGCCGCGGGCCTTGAAGCCCTGCGGGCCGGGGGTAATGCCGTAGACGCGGCAGTGGCCGCCGCCGCCACCCTGACCGTGACGGAACCCACCGCCAATGGCATCGGGAGCGACGCCTTCGCCATTGTCTGGGCCGGGGGGAAACTTCACGGCCTTAATGCCAGCGGCAGAGCCCCGGCGGCCATTTCCATCGAAAAGCTCCGTTCCCGGTACGGCGATCTAAAGCGGATGCCCATGCTTGGCTGGGCGCCGGTGATGGTTCCCGGCGCTCCTTCGGCCTGGGCGGCCTTAAATGAGCGTTTCGGCCGTCTCCCCCTCACCAAAGTAATGGCCCCCGCCGTCGCTTATGCCCGGGAAGGTTATCCCCTTTCCCCCAACCTGCCGGGGGATTTTGCCCGCACGGCCGCCCGGTACAAGGCCGAAGGAAACCAGAGCATCTTCGGGGAATGGTTCAAGACCTTCCTCCCCGGCGGCAGCGCCCCCCGTGCCGGGGATATGCTGATCCTCAAAAATCACGCCGCGACCCTTGAAGCCATCGCCGAAACCAGGGCCGAAGCCTTTTACCGGGGGGAACTGGCGGAGCGCATCGTAAAAGACAGCGATGATTTCGGCGGTTTTTTCAGCAAAGAAGATTTCGCCTCCTACCATCCCGATTGGGTGGAACCGGTTTCGGTGAACTACCGGGGTTACGACGTTTGGGAGATTCCCCCCAACGGCCAGGGGATCACCGCCCTTATGGCCCTCAACATCCTCAAGGAATTTGATTTTTACCAACGGGAATCGGCGGAGACTTTTCACAAACAGTGGGAGGCCATGAAGCTGGCCTTTAGCGACACCCTGGCCCACATTACCGACCCGGCCTTTATGCGGGAGGATTTTCACCAATGGCTCCTCCCCGAATACGGGAGGCGGCGGGCAAAGGAAATCGGTTTTTCTGCGGCCCAGCCCGTTGCACAGAAGCCTCCCCGGAGCGGCACCGTGTACCTATGCACCGCCGATGATGAGGGGAACATGGTGTCCTACATCCAGAGCAACTACATGGGTTTCGGCAGCGGCGTGGTGGTTCGGGACACGGGGATCGCCCTGCAAAACCGGGGCTACGACTTTTCCCTTGACCCCAAAGCTCCCAACGCCCTGGGCCCGGGGAAAAAGTGCTACCATACGATCATCCCCGGCTTTCTCACCAAAGAGGGCCGGCCCCTGGGCCCCTTCGGAGTTATGGGGGGCTATATGCAGCCCCAGGGCCATGTCCAGGTAATAACCAACCTGCTGGACTTCGGCCTTAACCCCCAACAGGCCCTGGACGCCCCCCGCTGGCAGTGGCTGCAGGGCAAGGCCTTTACCGTGGAAAGCCGTTTCAGTGCCGAAATAGCCCGGTCCCTTGCCGCCCGGGGCCACGAGGTGAGTATCGCCCTGGAAGCCGGCAGTTTTGGCCGGGGACAGATCATCCTCCGGCAGGAAAACGGCGTACTGATAGGGGCCACGGAAAGCCGCACCGACAGCAACATAGCCTGCTGGTGATTTGAGACACAAGGGGGGACCGTTTCCCCTCATTTTTCCTGATTTAGCACGCAGCTACCGTAGCTCCAACGGCAGGAGCCACGATTTCAGCAAAAATATTTGCGATAAGCATCAGAAGAGGCGCCACAAAACCTCCCGCCACGGCCTCCAGTTCCTCCTCGGTCAGTTCGCCCTTTGCAAATGCCGACTCAAAGTCGGCGGGTTCCAGGATTACTCCGTACTTTGCCGCTATGGCGATACCTTCAGAAACGATGGTTTCCTTGCCGGGGATCTGCCCTTCATACCGCTTCTTTGCCGCTTCCAGGTCCGCTCTCAGCGCCGGATTGGATTCTGCGTTCTTATAAAAATCAATCACTTTGTTCATGTTCTTTTCCCCTTAAAAGTATATTATCCCGGGATCGCCGCGTATTACAACGTATTTGCCCTACTGCAGGGCTTCGTGTTTATCTGTACCGTTGAAACCATCAGCAGAACAGAGGTCAGGCCTGTTCTTCCAGCCCCAGATCGTCCCCCTCGGCCATTTCTGTGGGTGGTGTTTTGGAAGCCTTGGGAGCGGCATTCCCGGTGATGGCATAGGCGGAGGGCCGTTTTCGGCGGCGGACCTTAGCCACATAAAAAACGAGGAAAAGGTAAAGGACTAAGGCCACTGTCACGAAAATCACCTGCCAGGAAGTGATCACCTGAAGCAGCAGATGTTTTAATTCAGCTGAATTCAAACCGGACTCCTGTCCCCATTATCGGCAGATTGGGCGGAATTGATGAGGGGCCTTGCCCCTGGCTTGCCATGCCCCTTTATATGGGGTATGCTTAAAAGAAAGCCGCTAGATATGTGGTGATATGTTGTAATCGAAGGAAAAATGATGAAAATTGACCGCCTCTTTACGGATCCGGCCTTTGGGCCTTATAAAGATATGGTTTTTGAAAAACGGAAGAGCGAAATCCGGAATTTTGACGGAAAGGCGATTTTTTCCGAGGATACGGTGATTGTGCCCTCGTTCTGGAGCCAGATCGCCGCGGATATTATCGCCCAGAAGTATTTCCGTAAGGCGGGGGTTCCCGCGGAAAAGATCTACGACTGGCGGCGCTGGGCGGAGCCGGGGAGGGGGCTGCCGGACAGGGACGGCGGGGCGGCCTTGCCGTCGGCAGATTTTCCCCTGCCGGAAGATGGGGCGGAACACGATTCCCGGCAGGTATTTCACCGGCTGGCCTACACCTGGATGGACTGGGGCCGGCAGAACGGTTACTTCGACACAGACGAGGATGCCCGTTCTTTTTACGACGAAACGGTTTATATGCTGGCCCGTCAGATGGCGGCCCCCAACAGCCCCCAGTGGTTTAACACCGGCCTCTATGCGGTCTACGGCATAGACGGCCCGGCTCAGGGCCATTATTATTTTGATCCCGCCGATAATCAACTGAAAAAATCCGACAGCTCTTACAAGCGGCCGCAGCCACATGCGTGCTTTATCCTCTCCGTGGAAGACGACCTGGTGAACGATGGGGGCATTATGGACCTGGTAACCCGGGAGGCCCGGCTTTTCAAATACGGGTCCGGCACGGGGTCGAATTTTTCCCGGCTCCGGGCGGCCAACGAAAATCTTTCCGGGGGCGGCGTTTCATCGGGGCTTCTTTCATTTTTAAAAATTGGCGATAGATCCGCTTCGGCGATCAAGTCCGGGGGCACGACCCGGCGGGCCGCAAAAATGGTAACGCTGGATGCGGATCATCCCGATGTGGAAAAATATATTGCGTGGAAAGCCGGGGAGGAACACAAGGTTGCATCCCTGGTTACCGGTTCGGTGATCGTCAAAAAAAACCTCGATGCGTTAAAAAAAGCGCTGGTTTCTTTCCGGGGGCCAGGGGAAGATAAATTCAATGCGGAAAAAAATCATGAATTGGCGGCGGCGCTTCGGAGCGCTATCAGTGATAAAATTCCGCCGGCCTATCTGTATCAATTACTGCGGCGGCTTGAGCAGGGTGATGATGAAGTGAACCCCGCAGTGTTCTCCACAGCCTGGGATGACGAGGCTTACAACACAGTTTCCGGCCAGTCTTCCAACAACAGTCTCCGCCTTGATGATGATTTTATGAAGGCGGTGCAGAATAACGATGACTGGACCCTCAAGGGCCGGGTGGACATACCGGTTGAAAAGGGCGGCCCGTACCGGCGGACGATCAAAGCCCGCCATCTCTGGGAACAAATTGCAAGGGCTTCATGGCAGTGCGCCGATCCGGGGCTGCAGTATCACACGACAATTAACGATTGGCATACCTGTCCCTCAGGCGGGGAGATTCGTGCGTCAAATCCCTGTTCGGAATATATGTTTCTGGATGATACTGCCTGCAATTTGGCGTCGATCAATTTAGCCGCATTGTACAATGCGGAGAATGGGGAATTTAATGTTGACGGCTATCTTCACGCCATCCGCATCTGGACGACCATCCTGGAAATTTCCGTGGTGATGGCCCAATTCCCCGCGCCGAAAATTGCGGAGCTTTCCTACCAGTACCGTACATTGGGCCTGGGTTTTGCAAATCTCGGGAGCCTCCTCATGGTCATGGGGCTGGCCTACGATTCCGATGAAGGCCGTGCCGTGGCGGGGGCCCTTTCGGCGATACTAACGGGCGAGGCCTATGCCCAATCTGCCCGGATGGCCGCAAGCCTTGGCCCCTTTGCCCGATATGGTGAAAACAAAGAGCAGATGCTCCGGGTGATCCGTAACCACCGGCGATCTTCGTACAATGCCCCGGCCGCCGAATATGAAAATCTCCACACGATACCCTGGGGCCTCAACCCCGCCCGCTGTCCGCAGTATATGCTGGATGCGGCCCGTTCGGCCTGGGACCGAGCGCTGGAGCTGGGCAGCGTCCATGGTTTCAGGAACGCTCAGGTGAGCGCTATCGCTCCTACGGGAACCATAGGCCTCCTGATGGACTGTGACACCACCGGCGTTGAACCGGATTTTGCACTGGTAAAATTTAAAAAACTTGCCGGCGGCGGTTATTTCAAGATCATCAATCAGTCGGTGCCGCCGGCGTTAAAGCGTTTGGGCTATTCCGAAAAAGATGCGGAAGAAATTGTCGCCTTTGCCACGGGCCGGAAAACATTAAAAGGCGCCCCGGCCGTCAACCCCGAAGCGCTGGAGCGAAAAGGTTTTACGCCCGGAGTTTTGTCGGCCATAGAAGAAGCGGTCAAGTCGAGCCTCAATCTGGAGGGCGTTTTTAATCCGTGGATTTTGGGAAAAGATTTTGTGGAAAAAAATCTTGCGGTACCGGAATCCACCTGGTCATTGCCGGGCTTCAGCCTTTTGAAACATTTGGGATTTACGCCAGAAGAGATTGAAAAGGCCGAACGTTACGCCTGCGGCGCCATGGGTCTTGAAGGCGCACCGGGGCTTAAAAAAGAACACTACGCCGTTTTTGATACCGCCACTCCCTCCGGCGTCAACGGCCGCCGTTCAATTCCCTGGAAGGCCCATGTGGGCATGATGGCGGCGGTGCAGCCCTTTATCACCGGGGCCATTTCAAAAACCATCAATATGCCCAATCAGGCGGATTACGAAGATGTGAAGGGCGCATACATGATGGCCTGGAAAGCGGGCCTTAAAGCGGTGGCCCTTTACCGGGATGGATCAAAACTTTCGCAGCCCCTTTCGTCTTTTGCGCCCGGCGCCGATCCTTTGGCGGATACAATTTTGAAGGTTGAAGAGACGCTGGCCGCGCCGGATCGATCATCAGCATCTGAAAAAAATTCCGCCAGAGGCGCCAGCCGGAGCCACCGGAAAAATCTTCCCCACCGCCGGCTGGGCTATACACAAAAAGCAAAAATCGGCGGCCATTCCATATTTATCCGCACAGGCGAATATGAAGACGGCAAGCTGGGGGAAATATTTTTGGATATGCATAAAGAAGGGGCCGCGTTCAGGAGCCTCCTCAACAGTTTTGCCATCGCCGTTTCACTGGGCCTCCAGTACGGCGTGCCGCTGGAAGAATATGTAGATGCATTTACGTTTAACCGCTTCGAGCCCAACGGCATGGTACAGGGCCACGACTATGTGAAGATAGCTACCAGTGTTATAGATTATATTTTCCGCGACCTGGCGATCAGTTATCTTAAACGCAGTGATCTGGGGCAGATCAAACCGGAAGATCTTCTTTCCACCGGCACACAGGGGGTACAGAATATTCCGAGTGCGAGCGCTCACCATAACGCCGCTGCAAAAAAAACTGCCCAAGCCCTTCCGGTTGAAACGGCGGGGCGGCAAATTGCCGAAGCCCGGATCAAAGGCTACGAAGGCGATCCCTGCCCGGCCTGCGGTTCCTTCACGCTGGTCCGCAACGGCACCTGCATGAAATGTGACACCTGCGGTGGAACTACAGGGTGCAGCTAAGAAAGGCCTTTTCCAGTTCTTTCATATCCGGGGGAACTGACAGCGGCGTTCCGGCGGCTTTCTGCGCGGAAACAATGTCTTTAAGGCCGTTACCGGTTACCACCGACACTACCACGGCATCTGCGGGGACAAGTTTTTTTTCTATGGCCTTTTTGAGTCCTGCAGTTCCCGTGACACCGGCGGGTTCGCCAAAAATTCCACAGGTTTTTCCAAGCAGCGTCATGGCGCCGAGTATCTCGTCATCGGAAACGTTGACGGTGATGCCCCCCGATTCACGGATCGCCGCGAGGGCCTTGTCTCCGTTCCGGGGAGCGCCCACGGCGATGCTGTCGGCGAGGGTGTTCTCGTCCATCCACGTTATGGGGCTGCCCGTTTCAATGGCCCGGTTCACGGGGCAGCAGCCCTCCGCCTGAACGCTGATTAGTTTCGGAAGCCTGTCGATAAAGCCAAGGGCGAAAAGATCTTTGAAGCCTTTCCAGACTCCGGCGATGGTGCAGCCGTCTCCCACGGAGATCGCCACATAATCGGGAACTTTGAAATCAAGCTGTTCCGCAATTTCCAGAGATACGGTTTTTTTCCCCTCGGAAAGATAGGGATTCACCGCGGCGTTTCTGTTGTACCAGCCCCATTTTTCGATGGCCCCGGCGGAAAGTTTGAAGGTGTCTTCATAATTGCCCTGAACGCTGATAACGTTCGCCCCGAATATGAGAAGCTGGGTCACCTTTGCTTTGGGGGCGCGCTCCGGCACAAAGATAAAAGATTTTAAGCCCATGGCCGCCGCCCCTCCGGCCAGGGAAGAAGCGGCATTTCCCGTGGACGAACAGGCTACGGTGTCTTTGCCCGCATGAGCGGCCCGCGTAATTGCGATGGCGGAGGCCCGGTCCTTGAGGCTCGATGTGGGGTTAAGGCCGTCGTCTTTTATGTAGAGTGTTTTGAGTCCCAGCATTTCGGCAAGGCGATCTGTTTTGTAGAGCGGCGACCAGCCTACCCGGAGAGGCGGAATTGTCGATCCTTCTTCAACCGGGAGAAGATCCATATAACGCCACATGGAAAAATCCTTCCGGGCGGCTAGGTTTTCCCGGGAAAATTGTTTTTTGATATACCCGTAATCGTAGACAATTTCCAGAATGCCCCCGCATTTTTTACAGGTAAGCGTGGTGTCGTTCGCCTCGTGTTCCGCGCCGCAGTTTACGCAAATTGCCCCTTTTACGTTTTTCACAGGGTCTCCGTCACTTTAACAATCCGGTGCGTTCGTTAAACTCGTTGATGAGCGCATCCACTTCGGCGGCCTGTTTTTGCACAGCCAGAAAATT
Source organism: Spirochaetia bacterium (assembly GCA_025997615.1). Lineage (GTDB taxonomy): Bacteria > Spirochaetota > Spirochaetia > Treponematales > Breznakiellaceae > BNUV01. Next base: position 33,465 of record BNUV01000019.1, on the reverse strand, counting down.
CTTTTCCTGATGGTACCATTGATCGTCAAGCTCTTCGGTGCGCTTTCCCTGCTGCTCGACCCAGGTGTAGTATTTAAGGTTGTGTATCCGTTTCCGTTCGGCGTAGGTCAATTCCAGCATATTGTCCGTTCCCTCGCCCTGGAGACTCCGGGCAAAATCCGCCGCTGCGTTAAGGCTTGTGTATTCGCCCTGTTCATCCCGCAGTTCCGTTATCCGTGAACGGTACATTTCCACCGAATCGGTTAACACCGTCGCTGCCACATCGTTTTCCCCAAGCTCATAGTATTTGGCAAACTTGATACAGCAGAGCATATTCGCAATGCCGGAAATTCCCATGAGAGCGAGCTTGTCAACATCCTCCGGTTTGAGTCCCGCTTCTTTGACAAGATACTCCTTCCCCGCATCCTCGTTAAAAAGCCTGAGTAAAGCCATGCTGTCCTTATCATCAATAGCGATGGCCATGTCGGTATTTTTTACGTTATGCACCCAGGGAATATGTTTGTCGCCTATGCCCTCGACCCGGTGTGCACCGAAACCGTTATTCAGAATGGTGGGGCACTGCAGCGCCTCGCCCACGGCGATTCTGCTCAACGGATACTGCTGTTTAAGATAGTCCCCCGAGGCCAGCGTTCCCGCGGAGCCGGAAGTAAAACATACACCGGCGAAATTTCCATCTTTTCCGCGGATACTTTCAAACGCATCGGCAATAGCGCTGCCGGTGACCGTGTAGTGCCAAAGATAATTTCCCATCTCCTCAAACTGATTGAAGATCATCACATCTTTACGGGTGGTTCTGATCTCGTGAACCTTGTCAAATATTTCTTTTACGTTGGACTCGGTCCCCGGCGTGGCGATGATCTCCGTGGCCACGGTTTTAAGCCAGTCGAAACGTTCACGGCTCATGCCCTCGGGGAGAATCGCCACGGAATCCACCGCCAGAAGCTTTGAGTTAAAGGCCCCGCCCCGGCAGTAGTTCCCCGTGGAAGGCCAGGCCGCCTTCATGGCCGGGGCATCAAACTGCCCGGTGACCAGCCGGGGCGCGAGGCACCCGAAGGAGGCCCCCACCTTGTGGCAGCCCGTGGGGAAAAATTTCCCCGCCAGGCAGATGATCCGGGCCTTTACCCCGGTAAGTTTTTTCGGCAGTTCTATAAAATTGGGCCCGCCGAAAAGCCCCCCCGATTCCTTCGGCTCGTTTTTCCAGGTCACCCGGAAAAGGTTCACCGGGTCCACATCCCAAAGGCCGGTTTTTTTGAGCCGTTCCTTCACCGCCGCCGGAATCTTTTCAGGCTCCTTCATCCAGGCAAACGTGGGGATAATCACCCCCTTTTCTTTTGCCTTTTTAACATTCCGCTCCAACGCTTCTTTATTAACGCTTAAATCAATCATAAATTCTCCCTCCTTCATTTTATACGCAATTATGCCCTCATGTATACTTCGGCTTCAAAAATAAAGCCGCAGAACGATCCCCTGATCGTAGTTACCGAAACCCCGGCCAAAAATGTTCATGCCCCCCAGGTGTTTTGCATCTTCTTTTACGCCGATCTGTACTTTGATTGAATGATGATCGGCAATGGAGAGTTCCTTCAAAGTGATGTCCGATATTTGAACGCCGTCTACAAAACTTCCCTCGGCGGTAACGATCCAGTGTTTTAAAAGACCGTATTGGGAGCCTTCAAGTTTCCACCACGGGGGAGTCAGGGCGCCGCGGCGGTCGCCGAAGTCTCCGGGGGAAGTCCAGGAACCCAGTTCCACATTGTTGATCCACATCGTTATATCCGAGAGCCAGTTTTTATTGGTTCCCGGCGTTTCGGAGGACAGTTCCAGGGAAACTTCGATCTTCCGGATCTGCCGGCTTTCATATTTGGAATTGTTGGGAAATTTGTATTCCACAAAGCCGCTTCCCATCCAGAGCAGCCCCGCCTTGATCCGGTCCGGCTCAAGGAACGATTCGGGGGTATCAAGATAACCGATAATGTTTTCGGTGGAACAGAGCCCGCAGGGCGGATTTGCCGAACAGTTGGTAAAAATTCCGATGGGCATTTCCACTTCGATGGTTTCTTTTTTATCTGTTTTTTCTTCGGGAAATTCGATAAGGATCTCCGAAAAAGAAGTGGCGCACCGTTTCTGATTACCTTTTTTTGCGTTGATCTTTTCCGAGGATACAAGGCCCGCCTTCTCCAGTATCCCTATATTAGTAGCCACATTGGATTGGGGCAGGGAAAGGGTCTCGGCCAGTTCGTTTATGTTCAAAGTCTGCTTCCGCAATATATCCAGCAGCATGATCCGCTGTTCCGACGCCAAGGCCTTGAGTTTATCAATGTCCTTCAGCGGATTGATAATGACGATGTTATTTTTTTTGTTCATCATATAAGTATATCATATAATGTTGATATTATTCAAGGGCCATAAACATCGGATAAGTATATCAAAAAAATTTGTTGACATACTGAAAAAGCTGTTTTACCATGGGCTGAGAGCAGATATACAGGTAAAAGCAAGGAGTTTAATATGTCCCGGTACGATCATTTATCAAGGCTGTTGAAGCAATTCTCTGAAAACGGACCCGCAGGATGTGCCTGCGGTTTGGCAAAGGATGGAAAAATTCTTTATGAAGGCTATTACGGTTATGCCGACAAAGAAGCGGGGACACCCATAAATGAGTCTACCGTATACCGGCTCTTTTCCATGACCAAGGTACTCGTCTGTACCGCCGCGTTAATTCAGTTTGAACGGGGTAAATTTCTGCTGAATGAACCGCTTTATGAATACTTGCCCGAATACCGCAACCCCCTGGTAATCAGGAATGGCCCCTACGGCTTTGGCGGGCCGGCCCTGGCAGCGGCAAAAAACCCCATACTTATAAAACACGCCTTTACCATGGCGGTAGGATTACCCTATCCTAACGATGAAACCCCTTCGGCGGTAGCGGTGAAACAGGTTCGGCAAAAACTGGAAGATCAGTATGGAAAGTATGATTTGAAGACTGACATTAAAGCTATGGCGGCGGTTCCCCTTGCCTTTGAGCCGGGAACTCATTTTCTCTACGGTTATGGCCACGATCTTGTGGCAGGTCTTGTGGAAGCCACTTCGGGAAAAACTATTGGACAATTTTTGAAAGATGAGCTGTTTGATCCGCTGGGTATGGGCGATACGGGATACCGGTACTTCGGTAACATCAAGAGCCGTATGGCGGTGTTGTACCGCCGTGACGGGGACGGCACAATGACAAAAGACAGCTCTATGGATAAGGACTACGAACCTGATGCTGTTTATGAATCCGGCGGCACGGGAATTTTTTCCACGGTCAGGGACTATCTGAAATTTACCCAAATGATGGCCGCAGGCGGCGTGTACGAGGGACAGAGAATAATCGGCAGAAAAACTATTGACCTCATGCGCCGCAACCATCTCAATGAGGAACAGTTAAAGGATTTTGCCTGCAGCTATCAGGGGGGCTACGGGTACGGACTGGGGGTCAGAACTATGATGGACCCTGCGGCAGGCGGCTGTAACGGCTCCGTTGGTGAATTCGGTTGGACCGGTTACGCCGGTACCTGGACATTTATCGATCCGGCGGAAGGATTTTCCGGCGTGTATATGCATCAAATGCTGCCAAATATGGAAGAATACCATCATCACCGTGTCCGGGCCGCGGCCTATGGATGCCTTGAATAATGAACATCGGGGGCTCCTGTTGAAAAGATGGGCTTGGATTCTTCTTTTTACCTCTTTGATTTTATCCTGCAGAAAAGAGGCGGAAAAACCCTTGCCCTATGCCGGTTTCAGGCCCCTGGGTAATGATGCTGTAATGCAGGATACTTCGCTTTGGGGTGAACTGAATGTCCATGATCCGGCGATCATCAAAGATGGTCAGTGGTACTATGTTTTTTCCACCGATGCCTCTTTGGGGAATTTGCACCCCCTGGGAATACAAATTCGCCGTTCAAAAGATCTTGTTACCTGGGAATACCGGGGCGCGGCTTTTAAAGATTTTGAAAAGGACTGCGCCGAACCGATTGCCTGGTCGGGGCTTGATCCAAAAAAGAAAGAAGGTCTCTGGGCGCCTGACATTATTAAAGAAGGAAATCGTTACCGGCTTTATTTTTCCGCCTCCAGTTTTGGTTCTGTTGATTCCTGCATAGGGCTCGCGGAGGCAAAAAACATTGAGGGTCCCTACACCTATAAGGGCATGGTGGTAAAAAGCCGGAGCGGGGACGGCGGTCCCAATACCATTGATCCGGCCCTGACTTCCGGCGCTGATGGTAAACTCTACATGGCCTATGGTTCCTTCTTTGGCGGAATTTATATTGCGGAACTGGATCGTAAAACAGGGTTTATAAAAAATAATTCCGAAAAGCCGGTAAAAATTGCCGGAGGTTCCCATTCCGCTGTCGAAGGCGCCGCCATCATCTATGTAAAAGAAACGGATTATTATTATCTTTTTGTTTCCTATGGCTCCCTTTCCAGCAATTACAATGTTCGTGTCGCCCGATCCAAAAACATCACCGGGCCGTATCTTGATGCCCGGGGCCACGACATGAATGAGCTGCCCAAACGCGGCGATGAGGAAACCGGGGTTAAGCTTTTGGGGGGCTGGGATTTTTCTATTTCCGCATCGGCGGGCGGTTATAAAGCCCCGGGCCATAACAGTGTCTTTCAGGAGGACGGCGAATATTTTATGGTTCATCATGTGCGAAGTTACAGACTTCCCGATTACTGGTTTTATATGAATGTCAGATCTTTTTTTATAAATAGTTTCGGATGGCCCGTGGTTATGCCCCACCGGTATTATGGAAAAAAAGCCGGGGCCGCCGGTTCCGTATCATCCGTATCAATAGAAGGCGAGTATGCTTTTATCGAACACGGATCGGATTCAAACCGCTATGCGCACCAGTCCCGGATAATCAAATTACAGGGGGGATCAATTTCCGGTTTTGAGGTTCCGGGAACTTATCATATATATGATAAGCGCCGGGTAAAATTTGACATCGAAGGTAAAATTTACGATGGCCTTTGGCTTGAGCAGTATGATTGGGAGCACGATGCATGGGTAACGGCTTTTAGCGCCGCCAGTGAAGATGGTTTTTGTGTCTGGGGTACTTTATTGGCGGATAGTGTATCAAATAATTCTGATATATAATTCGTCTCCGGCTTTTTTCGGGGTGATTTATGCGGATATATCAAAAAAGTTGAAATTTATCAAAGTTTTTGTTGACAGGGCTATTTTTTGCGGGTAAGATAGTTTTATATCCGGAATAAGCCGGAGAGAATTATAATGATCTTCATACAGGAGGAAGAAAATGAAAAACACAAAACGCAATGTCGGGATTGTTGCACTCGTAGTGCTCCTGGCACTGACAATGGCACTTTCCGGCTGCGGTAAAAAGGAAGCCGGCGGTGCTGCTTCTGCAGCCCCTGCAGGCGGTATGATCGAAGGCGCAAATGTACCGCGCAATGAGACGATCATTCTGGAAAATCCCGGCGGACGGGCAAATCCCCCGGATTACTTCAACCGCTGGAATGGCTGGAACACCAGTTACATGGGTGGTCTGCAGCAGCTCGGTCTTGATGCCCTCTGGTATATTGACCCGGATGCCGGTATTGACGGCGTATGGGAAAATGCCCTGGCATCGGAACATCCTATCTACAACAAAGATTTTACCGAAATGACGGTCAAACTTCGTGAAGGCATCTATTGGAGCGACGGCGTTCAGTTTACCGCCGATGACCTTATCTATACGGTGGAAATTCAGATGGCGACTCCCGGTATGGCATACACGGGCGCTTTCAATGCTTATGTGGATAAGGTTGTAAGGGTTAGTGATTTTGAAGTAAAGTTTGTTCTTAAACAGCCGAATTCACGCTTCCATGCCAATTTCCTTGTGCGCTGGGCAGCCTGTCTTATTATGCCCAAGCATATCTTTGAAAAAGCCGATGATGTTACAACATTTAAATTTAATCCCCCTGTAACATTAGGGCCCTATACACTTAAAGATTTTGATCCCCAGGGCAACTGGTATCTGTGGGAAAAACGCTCCGACTGGCAGCGGACAACTCTTGCCCGCATGGGCGATGTAGGTTCCGCTCCGAAATATGCAATGTATATCAACGGCGGCACCAGCGATGTTAAAGTTATGAGTCAGCAGAGTCATCAGCTCGACGTGATCCATGACATGGCTGTTGAAGGCGTTATCAGGCTGACGAAGGCAAACAAATCTTCCAAGACCTGGTTCCCCGGCTTCCCCTGGGGCCATCCGGATCCCACCCTTGTTGCCTGTATTCTCAATCTTGAGAAGCCCGGTCTTGACAACAAAGATGTCCGCTGGGCCCTTGCCCTTGCCCTCGATATCAACCGGCTTGCGATCGCCTCCTACCGCGGCGCCATGACGATTTCTCCGATCCCTGTCCCTCCCACCGGTATGTATCCTGAGTATTATCATACTCCGCTGCAAAAGTGGCTTACCGATTACGAGCTCGATCTCGGCGACGGTACCAAATTCAAGCCTTACAATCCGAATGCGGCCATTGAGATTGCGGCAAAAGCCCGGGACGATTTGGGCGACATAGTTCCCACCGATCCTGCGGCGATCAAACGCTACATGGGCGAAGGCTGGTGGAAGTATGATGTTAACGCCGCCGCAAAGCTTATGCAGAAAGCAGGGCTCCGCAAGAATTCTCGCAATGTGTGGGAATTCAATGACGGCAAACCTTTCAAGGTAGTGTTCATGGGCCAGACTGATAACGAACCGAGTCAGAACCGCGCTGCGGCGATGGTTGTTGAATGCTGGAAAGAATTCGGCGTTGATGTCTCCCTTGATGTACGCAGTGACTTTGGTACACTCGCCGGTACCGGTGACTTTGACGGTGAGTTCTACTGGAACATCGAAACATGGGGCGGCCATCCTGACCTGTCTTACTTCCTTGATGCTTTCCATTCCAACCAGTTCAGGCCCATTGGTGAAAATGCTGGCCGTAACGTCAGCCGCTGGAAGAACGCGAGAATGGATCAGATCATCGAAGCCTGTCAGAACCTTGACATGGATGATCCCCAGGTTATCGAATATGGTAAAGAATGGATAAAGCTTGCCGTAGACGAGATGTTTGAAATTGCGGTGTGCTCCTATAACGTATTCACCGTAATGGACGATACCTATTGGACAGGCTATCCCAGTATAGACGATCCCTATACAGACCCTGTGCCGAACTGGATGAATTCCCGTTACATGTTCGCAAAACTTAAGCCCAACAAATAGTTGGGAATGAGGAATAAAGGAGCCTGGGATCAGAATGTCATGGTCTCCGGCTCCTTCTCATTTTTCATTTAACAGGGGGTGAGAATTGAAAAAGTTTTTGTTGAACTATGTGCTGCCCCGTATAGGGCAATACATCATGGTTGTTTTTGTCGGTGTAACCGTTACTTTTATTATTCCCCGTTTGTCGCCCAGCGATCCTGTACAGGCCCAGATTAACCGTTTGATGACCTCCGGCGTTAACTATTCACAGGACACATTGGACGATTTCAGAGTTTCTTTGACTTCGCTTTATGGTCTTGAAGGAAGCAACTGGGATCAGTACTGGGATTTTTGGGCCAGACTTTTAAAAGGCGACATGGGCCGGTCTCTTTCCTCATTTCCGACACCGGTAACGGAACTTATATCGCGTTCGATGCCCTGGACATTGGGGCTGCTTTTAACGGCTACAATTATCTCATGGATTGTCGGAAATCTTTTGGGAGCCTTTGCCAGTTATTACCCAAAAAACAAACTGCTCGGCGGTATTGATGTTTTGAGTCAGGCAATCCGTCCCGTTCCCTACTATATATTGGCATTGTTATTAGTTATTTTCTTTGCATATATCTGGCCCATATTCCCTATACGGGGCGCGTATCCCATGGGAATGAAGCCTTCTTATACCTGGAAGTTTGTTACGACGGTTTTGTACCATTCGGTACTTCCCGCATTCAGCCTGATCGTCGGCGGTGTCGGCGGCTGGTTCATCGGTATGAAGTCTTTAACTTCAAACATCATCAGCGAAGACTATGTTGTCTACGCAGAAACAGCCGGTTTAAAGCAAAATAAAATTCTTTTCGGCTATGTGATGCGTAACGCCATGCTGCCGCAGATCACCGGTCTTGCCTTAAACCTGGGCATGATCTTTAACGGCGCGATGATCCTCGAAGTTATTTTTACGTATCCCGGCGTTGGTATGCTCGCCTATCAGGCGATACTTTCCACCGACTATACCTTGATCATGGGGATAACGATCTTTTCGATTATAGGGGTGGCAACCGCGGCTCTTATCCTCGATTTAGTTTATCCGTTCTTTGATCCCCGGGTCAGGATTCAATAGGGGGCCATGAAAATGATAAAAGTAATCCGCGACTTATTACGCTTTGACGGCCGCTTCCGGGCAGGATTTATTTTTCTCCTGCTCATCCTGGTGATGCTTGTAATGTCATGGTTTTCGCCTTACGACATGGGAAAGACTTTCCAGGTTGGCTCGGATAAACCGCCTTCACTTAAATTCCTTTTTGGAACCAATACCCGCGGGCAGGATATTTTTTACTGGATGGCTTTTGCCGTCCGCAATTCCCTCTACCTTGGTATTGTTACCGCCCTTGTGTCCCGGGTGATTGCCATTATTGTCGGACTTACCGCAGGTTATAACGGCGGTCTTATAGACAAGGCGCTTATGTCAATCAATGACAGCTTTGTTGTAATACCGGTTCTGCCTATTTTGATACTGGTAAGTTTTCTGGTTCGTGAAAACATGAACATTACTATCCTTGCCGTATTTCTGGGTATCTTCGGCTGGTCGTGGGATGCGCGTCTTATCCGTTCCCAGGTTTTAAGTTTAAAAGAAAGATCCTTTACAAAGACAGCCGTGTATTCGGGTACGGGATCGTTCAAAATTACGATGACCGAGCATTTGCCCTTTGTACTCCCCGTTGTTTTTGCGACAACGATCAACAACATGATCTGGTCAATCGGCATGGAAGTAACCCTCGGCGTACTTGGTCTTTCAAGCATTACAACACCGACCATCGGTTCAACAATCTATTGGGCAAACTCGCATCAGGCAATGATTGCCGGTGTATGGTGGTGGCTGGCCGCTCCGATTGTTATTTCTGTTGTGCTCTTCCTGGGGCTCTACCTGGTGTTCTCCAGTGTTAACGAGTATATCGATCCGCGGACCCGGCTGCGCCGGATGGGGGCTTAACGATGTCATTACTCCAGGTAGAAAATCTAAAGGCCTATTACAAGACAGAGATGTACGGCATCTCGCGTAAGGTTCGTGCTGTCGATGATGTTACGATGACCCTCGAGGCGAATGAAATTTATGGCGTTGCGGGGGAATCAAGCTGCGGTAAAACAACGCTTATTAAAGTGTTGTCCGGCACCATCAAGCCGCCTCTCCGTGTGGAGGAAGGCAGCGTTAAGTACAATTTCAGGTATGGTCCTGCGGATATGTCAACGGTAAGCGAAGATGAACTGCGGGACAATATCCGCTGGAAGGAAATTTCCTATGTGATGCAGGGATCCATGAGTGTCCTGAATCCGGTGCGCAAGATCATGAAAACCTTTGAAGACATCATTGCAACCCACGAAGGGATCAAGAACAAAGCGGATTTTAAAGTCCGCATAGAAGATCATGTAAAGAAACTGGGCCTGCCCCCTGACGTGTTAAAGTCTTATCCCCATGAACTTTCAGGCGGTATGAGGCAGCGTGTTGCCATTGCAATGGCCACGGTGTTCAAGCCGAGTCTTATCATCGCCGATGAGCCGACGACAGCCCTTGATGTAGTAGTTCAGCGCGGTGTGCTGCAGCTTTTAAAAGAGATACAGGCCGATTCAAAAAATACGGTGCTGCTTGTAACCCACGACATGGCGGTGCACGCCAATGTTGCAGACCGTGTCGGTATCATGTATGCGGGCCGCCTTGTGGAAGAAGGGTCGACAGAAGTTATTTTTCAAAACCCTTCCCATCCATACACGCAGCATTTGATCAGCTCTCTGCCGGTCATAGGCGACAAGACAGGTAAGTCGAGCCTTGAGGGTACGCCGCCCAATCTTGCAAATCCGCCCGAGGGCTGCCGCTTTCATCCGCGTTGTCCCAGGGCAATGGATATCTGTAAGACGCAAGTGCCTGCAATGCAGAATTTTGGCGCCGGTCACCGGGCGGCTTGTCATCTTTTGTCAGCACAGGGAGGTCAGCAATGAGTAACGATACATCCTTGCTTGATGTCCGGCATGTTACCAAAGTGTTTCAGGTCGGCGGTTTGCTTAACGGTACAAAAATGACGGCGGTAAACAATTTAACCTTTACCATCGAAAAAAACAAAGCTGAAATTTTTACCATTGCCGGTGAGTCTGGCAGCGGCAAGACAACTTTGTCGCGTATGCTGCTCCGTGATCTTGAACCGACTTCGGGGGAAGTCCTGTTTGAAGGCCGTAATGTTACTGAAATCAGAAAACGCCATGAGTTTACCGCCTTTATGAAAAAGGTGCAGCCGGTGTTTCAAAATCCCTTTGAAACATTCAATCCCCTCCGCCGGGTTGAGGAATATTTACTTGATACCGCGATAAACTTTGGCGCGGCCAAAGACAGAAAGTCGGCCGTTCCGGTGGTGGATAAGGCGCTGCATCTTGTCGGTCTCTCCCTCGAAGAATTGTCCCGCCGCTACCCGCATGAACTTTCAGGCGGACAGATACAACGTATCTCGGTAGCCCGCGCCCTGATTTCGGGTCCCAGTTTGATACTGGCCGACGAACCGGTATCCATGGTTGACGCTTCTCTCCGCATGGCAATTGTAAACCTCTTCAAAAAACTTCGTGATGAAGAAGGGGTAAGCGTACTCTATATCACCCACGATCTTGCAACCGCTTACTATATAAGTGATCGTATCGCCATAATGCTGCGGGGTTATGTAGTAGAAATGGGGCCTGTAGAGGCGGTACTGGGAAATCCTCTGCATCCTTACACACAGCTTTTAAAAGAAAGTGTGCCGGCGCCGAACCCTGTTGACAAGCAGTCCTGGGCGCAGCGGATAGGTCTTTCCACCCAGGAAGTAAAAGAATACGGACAGACGGGCTGCAAGTTTGCAAGCCGCTGTCCAAAGGTTATGGATATTTGCCGTCAGGCGGATCCGCCGGACGTCGAGGCGGAAGGCCGAACCGTAAAATGTTATCTCTATAAATAAGGAAGGTCGAAACATGAACAGAGTAGTGATTAATCCCAATGGGGGAAACAAAAAAATCAGCCGTCATATCTACGGGCATTTTTCCGAACATCTGGGCCGCTGCATTTACGGCGGGTTTTGGGTTGGTGAGGATTCTCCTATCCCCAACGTGCGGGGCATCAGAAAAGATGTGGTGGCGGCCTTAAAAAAAATAAAGGTTCCCAACCTCCGCTGGCCCGGCGGCTGTTTTGCCGATGAGTACCATTGGAAAGACGGCATAGGCCCCCGCGCCGAAAGGCCCAAGATGGTAAATACCCATTGGGGCGGCGTTACCGAAGATAACAGTTTCGGCACCCACGAATTTTTGGATCTCTGCGAACAGCTTTCCGAGCCGGGCCTTCCGCGCTGCGAACCCTACATCTGCGGCAATGTGGGAAGCGGCACGGTGCAGGAACTTTCGCAATGGGTGGAGTACTGCAACTTCGACGGCATAAGCCCCATGGCGGATCTCCGCAAAAAGAACGGCCGGGACGCTCCCTGGGATGTCCGTTTCTGGGGAATAGGCAACGAGAGCTGGGGCTGCGGCGGCAATATGACGCCGGAATTTTATGCGGATAACTACCGTCGTTATGCTACATACGCCCGCAATTACGGTAAATCAAATGTTTTTAAGATCGCCTGCGGTCCCAATGATTCTAATTATGAATGGACAAGGGTGTTGATGGAAAAAACCTGCGGCGAGCGGGGCAACTTGATCGACGGTCTTTCCCTGCACTACTACACGGTTCCCGGTGAGTGGAGCCATAAAGGATCCGCCACGGAGTTTGGCGAAGGGGAATGGCTTATCACCATGCGGAAGGCCTACTTTATGGACGAACTTCTGCGCAAGCACAGTGAAATAATGGACAAGTACGATCCGAAAAAGAAGGCGGGGATCGTTGTTGATGAATGGGGCACCTGGTTTGATGTAGAGCCGGGAACAAATCCCGGTTTTCTCTATCAGCAGAATAGTCTCCGGGATGCGCTGGTGGCGGGCATTCATTTTAACATTTTCAATAACCATGCCGAACGGGTTTTTATGGCGAATATTGCCCAAACCATAAATGTGCTGCAGTCAATTGTCCTTACCGAGGGAGGCCGGATGGTTCTGACACCGACCTATCATGTGTTTGATATGTACAAGGTGCATCAGGATGCGGTAAAGCTGCCGGTTTTTGTGGAATCCGATGATGTGCGGCTGGGCTTTGGAACACTACCGGCCATCAGCGCCAGCGCCTCAATTGATGATGATGACAGGATCCATGTGTCATTGACAAACATCGATCTCAAGAATGATCAGAAGATAAGTCTGGATATTCGGGGCTTATCGGCAAAATCGGTTTCCGGATCCATCATTACTTCCGCCGCCATGCAGGATCACAATACCTTTGATAAACCGGATGTGGTGGGTATAGCAAAATTCAACGATGCGGTGATTTCCGGTTCAAAGCTCACGGTAACGCTGCCGGCCAAATCGGTGGTGACGCTGGAAATTGCCGGATAAGGTTTTTTGCCCGCACTGCGGACATGAGGATTTTCTCCCTTCGCCCGAAAAGGCCAGGGAGATGGCTCTGGTTATGCCCACGCCGCCTTCGCTCCGGGTGGAGGAAAAGGTGTATGAGGAGCGGCTTGGGATCTGCGCCGCCTGTGAATCGGTGCGGATGGGGGTGCTCTGCGTCCATTGCGGCTGTTATGTGCAATTCCGGGCCCTTCCGGTTAAAGGCCTCTGCCCCCATCCTGAGGGCAATAAATGGGCTTGACCGCAAGCCCCGAGCGGGCTAATATAGAATCATGATTAGTCAAATCGTGATTTGACTAATCATGATTTGACTAATACGGAGTAAGCGGTGTTTATCGGCCGAAAAGACGAACTGGACTATTTTAACGAACGCTATCAAAGCTCCGGGGGAGAACTGCTGGTGGTCTACGGCCGCCGGAGGGTGGGGAAAACCGAGACCCTAAAGGAATTTGCCAGGGGCAAGGAACACGTTTTTTATACCTGTACCGAGTGTTCCGATGCGGAACAGCTTCAGGCCTATAGCGGGCGTATGCTGGGCCAAAACGGCGGCCGTTACAGCTCGGTTTTTTCGGGTTGGCGGGATGCTCTGGGCAGCGTAGCGGATCTGCCGGGGAAAGGCAAGAAGCTCCTCATCATCGACGAATTTCCCTACATGGTCAGGGGCAATCCTTCTATTCCCTCAATGCTCCAGGAATTGTGGGACCGGGGCTTGAAAAAAGAAAACGTCATGATCATCCTCTGCGGCAGCGCCATGAGTTTTATCGAAAAGGAAATTCTCGCCGAAAAAAATCCGCTCTACGGCAGGGCCACGGGCATCCTTAAAATGAGGCCCCTGGGCTTTTACGATGTTATCCGCTTTTTCCCTTCCTGGTCCGACACGGATCGTATCACGGCCTATGCTGTTTTGGGCGGTATTCCTCACTATCTTCTGCAATTTGAACCGGGGAAAAGCCTCGCCGAAAATATCAAAAAGAAAGTTTTATCCCGGGGAAGCGTGCTCTATAACGAAGTTGAATTTCTCATGCATCAGGAAATGCGGGAAACCGCTATCTATAATACTATCATTGCAGCGGTAGCGGCAGGGGCTTCCCGGTTCAGCGAAATACACGACAAGACCATGATCGATCAAAACAAGCTGTCGGTTTATCTGAAAAATCTTATCAGCCTTGATATTCTGCGCCGGGAATTTTCTCTTGAACAGGGAAGCGGAATCAAGACTAATGTGCAGCGGGGGCTCTACAGTGTTTCTGATCCTTTTTTTCGTTTTTGGTATGCCTTTGTATTTCCCAATGTGTCGGAACTGGAAGGCGGTGACATAAACGGCATTTACCGCAGCATCATCGCCCCGGCGCTGGATGAATTTGTTTCCCGCACTTATGAGGAAATCTGCCGGGAATATCTTCGTTCCCTGAACCGGCAGGAAAAGCTGCCTTTTCATTTTTCCCGAATCGGGCGGTTTTGGGACAAAAGCCGCGAGGTGGATATTATGGCGCTGGGGCAGGACGGGGACAAATGTATTTTAGGCGAATGTAAATACCGCCGTTCCGCTTTTGATCTCGGTGATATGAAAAAAGCATTGGCGAAATGGGAAAGGCCGGACGAAGTTTATTGGTATTTCTTTTCCCGCAGCGGGTTCACCAAAGGGGTAAAGGCGGCGGCTGCAAAGCCTCACCTTACGCTGGTGAGCCCGGCGGAAATGATAAAGCGTTGAATCAAAATGACAAGGAGTAAATCATGAAGGCGAAGTTAACGGTGCACAGAGAATTTTCCATCGGGGAAACGGACAAACGGATCTACGGATCGTTTATCGAACATTTGGGCCGGGCAGTCTACACGGGCATCTATGAACCGGGGCATCCCTCTGCGGACAGCGAAGGGTTTCGGAATGATGCGGCGGACCTTGTAAAGGAGCTTGATGTTCCCATCGTCCGGTATCCGGGGGGGAATTTTGTTTCCGGGTATAACTGGGAAGATGGTATAGGCCCGGTGGAAAACCGGCCCATGCGACTGGATCTGGCCTGGGGAACCAAAGAAAGTAACCGCGTGGGCATTAATGAATTTGCAAAGTGGGCAAAAAAAGTAAACACCGATGTAATGATGGCGGTGAATCTGGGCACCCGGGGGGCAGAATCCGCCAGAAATATTGTAGAGTATTGCAATTTCAAGGGCGGCAGTTACTGGAGCGACCTCCGCCGCAGTCACGGCGTTTCTGATCCGTATAATTATAAACTCTGGTGCCTGGGGAACGAGATGGACGGCCCCTGGCAAATTTGCCACCGCACGGCGGATGAGTACGGCAGGGTGGCCGCTGAAGCTGCAAAGGTGATGAAGTGGACAGATCCTTCGATAGAGCTGGTGGCCTGCGGCAGTTCCAATGCGCGGATGCCAAGCTTCGGGACCTGGGAATCCACCATGCTGGATCATGTGTACGATCTGGTGGATTATGTTTCGCTCCATATTTATTTTGCCAACAGAGAAGAGGACACGCCAAACTTTTTGGGCCGGAGTCTCGAAATGGACAGGTTTATAAAAACAGTGGCGGGGATCTGCGATCTGGTACAGGCAAAGAAAAACAGCAAGAAAACGGTAAATCTTTCTTTTGATGAATGGAACGTGTGGTATCACAGCAACGATGCGGATCGGCAGATCGAAAAATGGACCGAGGCGCCGGCTCTCCTTGAAGATATTTATAACATGGAAGATGCGCTGGTGGCGGGCTGTATGCTCATCACGCTGCTGAAAAACGCCGACCGGGTAAAAGTTGCCTGTCTCGCCCAGCTGGTGAACGTCATTGCCCCCATCATGACGGTGAAGGGCGGCAAGGCCTGGCGGCAGACTATTTTTTATCCCTTCATGGATGCTTCCCGTTACGGCCGGGGAACGGTGCTGCGCTGTCCGGTGACGGTGGAAAAATACGACTCAAAAGAATACAGCGATGTGCCGTATCTGGAAACCGTGGCGGTTCACAATGCTGAAAAAAAAGAGATCAGCATTTTTGCCGTCAACCGGAATTTGAATGAGGCTATCAACCTTGAGGCGGAAATCGCAGGCTTTGGCGATCTGCGTCTTGCCGAACACCGTCTTCTCTGCCACAAAGATCTTAAGGCGGTTAATTCCGCCCAGGAAGAAAAGGTAAAACCTGTTGTGCAACAGGGTGGCAGCATTGAAGGATCGGACGGATCAAAATTGCTTCAGGCGAGCCTTCCCCCTGCATCGTGGAATGTTATACGGCTGCAGTACTAGGAGCAAACGCCTAGGACTTTCACCGCCATCATGATACACTGTATTATGATGGCGATGAAAAAAAGTTTTGGCAAAACACTGCGGTTTTTTCTTCCCTTTTTTCTCTGCATTGTTTTTCTGGGCGCCTGCTCAACCGCGGGCGATACCGGAGTTTCAACCGGCGTTCCTCTGGAAAATGATCCGGCCCTGGTTTCGGGTGTTCTGGAAAATGGCCTCTCCTATCGTATCCTTACAAATTCCTATCCGGAAAATCGTATTTTTTTGCGGCTGGCGGTTAAGGCCGGATCGATTCTGGAGGATAATGATCAGCGGGGTATTGCCCATCTGGTGGAGCACATGGCCTTTAACGGTTCGGCTCATTTTGCAGGGAATGAGCTGGACAGTTATTTTGAATCCCTGGGTATGGCTTTTGGGCCCGACATAAATGCCTATACTTCCTTTGATGAAACCGTGTATATGCTGGAAATCCCCGCGGATAATTCTGAAGCGCTTAGGGTAAGTTTTACGGTAATTGCCGATTGGGCCGGCGCCTTGAGCTTTGATAAAATGGAGCTGGAAAGGGAACGGGGAGTTGTCCTTGAAGAATGGAGGCTGGGCCGGGGTGTGGAAGGCCGGGCCTGGGATGCGCTTTTGCCTTTTTTGTTTCCTTCTTCCCGTTATGCCAACCGGGATACTATCGGCAAGCCTGACATTATCCGCAGTGTGTCCCGGCAGCGGGTTGTTGATTTTTATAAAAAATGGTACCGCCCCGAATTGATGACCGTGGTGATTGTAGGGGATGCTGACAGCGCTCTATTGGAAAAAGAATTACGGGCGCAGCTTTCCGCCATTCCCGCCGGTGAAAAAAAAATAAACAGGCCCGAATATCCGATATCAGTTCCCAAAACAAAGAAAGAGCTTTTTCTTTCCGATCCCGAAACTCCCTACACCCAGGTTTTTACCGGCAGTCTGTTTCCTTCAATTCTGAAAAAAACGGTTGATGATTATCGTCTCTTTACGGTGATGGAAACGGCTCAGTCTGTCTTCAATGCACGTCTCCGGGAAAAAACAGACGAAGGTACTTTGTTAATTGACGCCGAATCCTTTAGCACAGAAATTCTCCGTTCCATGAACGCCGGCATTACCTGGTTCAGGCCGCGGAAGGGAAGTTTTTACGATGCGTTCCGCAGCATGATGGACGAGGCGGATCGTTTTTCACAGTTTGGCATTACCGAAGCGGAGCTGGAACGGGAAAAGAAACGGATGCGCGGTGATGCACTGGATCTTTGGCAGAACCGTGAAAAAAGGGATTCCGGTTTACTGGCGGATAATCTTGTGGAACATATTTTGGCCGGAACGCCCCTCTTGTCTCCCGATGACGAGTACGAGCTTGCGCTGGATACGATCAACACCCTGACAGTGGAAGAAGTAAACACCGCCGTAAAACAAATTTTTACCGATCGGGGTTCAAGGCTGGTGGTGAGTTCTTCCCCCCGGGCGGGTCTTCCGTCAAAAGGAAAAATAAAACAGCTATGGAAAAGTTACCGTAACAATTCGCTTTCGCCTTACGAAGAAAATCTTGATGACAGACCCTTGTATCCTTCTGAATTGGCGGGGCAGCCGGGGGCGCTTGTTAAAGAACGGGTTCTTATGGCAGGGGGGCCTGAAAATCCGCCGGTTGTGGAATTTACTTTTTCCAACGGCGCCAGGGTGGTGGTCTGTTATACGGATTTTCAGAAGGGACTCTTTATGTTTAACGCCGTGAGCCGGGGCGGTCTTTCCCTGGCGGATGATGATGAATATCTCCATGCGGCGGTTTCGGAGGATTATGCGGGAATGTCCGGCCTCAACGGATTTAGAAATTCTGATATAACGAAAAAACTTGCGGGGAAAAGAGTATCCGTGAAGCCTGTACTGGAGGAATTTTCTGCGGGGCTGCGGGGCACAGCGGCATCCGGCGATATAGAAGATTTTTTTCAATTGGTTAATATGTATTTTGCCGCCCCCAATTTTACCTCCGCCGCCTGGGAACGGGTTAAGACCGATATCGAAGAAAATATTGAGTCGAATAAAAATTATCCCCGGTGGGCTTTTTATGAAGAAATGAGGAAGGTGATATACGGAAAATCTCCGCGTTTTGTTTATCCTGACGCAGAGTTTCTTGAAAAATTAAACAGGGAAAAAGCGGAACAGTGGTACCGGGAATTATTTCACAATGCGGGGGACTTTACTTTTATTTTTACCGGCGATATTGATCCGGATGAAGTGAAACGTCTGGCCGGAATTTATCTGGCTTCACTGCCCGCTGCGGAAGAAAAAAAAGAAGCCCGTGATATTTATCCGCCGTTTCCCCCGGGCAAACCTTTACTGCGTTTTAAAAAGGGAATAGAAAAGCAAGGCGCGGTGAGAATTCATTTTGGCGGCATTAACCCTGAAATTGAAGGTGACACTTTCGCCGAAAAGGATCTGATCGCCGCCATGACCAATTTCGTCGAAATCCGCCTGCGGAACAGCATCCGTGAAAAAATGGGCGCAACTTACGGCATCGGCGTGTACTGCACCCAGGAAAATTATCCCCTTCGCCGCTGGGATGCGCAGATCGTTTTTGGCTGCGAACCGGATCGCGCGGAACAGTTGGCCGGACAGGTGGTGCAGGAGCTGGCGGAAATGCTTGTTTCCCCGATTACAGCGGATGAGCTGGCAGCCTTGCGGGAAATATTTATCCGCAGCAGGGAGACCGCGGCGAAAACCAACGAATTTTGGCTGGCGCAGTTGAAAGAAAATTACCGCCGGGGGGAAGAGAGCGCCCATTACAGCGATGCAGAATTTGTACGGCAGCTGATAAACGACGACACTTTGCGGCGGTTAATCGGCCGTTACTTTTCGCCGAGCAACTATGTCACGGGTATTCTTCTGCCCGAATGAATTCATATCCTGAAAATTTCGTGCAGAAAGAGAGTCGCCGCCTGAGCCACGTTGAGGCTTTCGATAACACCGGTGCCGGGGATTCGCAGCAGCACTGAACAGCGATCTTTTACTTCCGTGGGAAGCCCGGTTTCTTCGTTGCCCAACACCACCGCAATGCCGGGCTGTTTCCCGGAAGATTCAGCTTTTTCCCGGACAATAGATGCCAGATCCTCCAGCCGTGAACGGGTTCTGACATCGGCGCCAATGGTGATGATCCTTTCCGATGCATCCCGGAGAAATGCCGCGGTGTTCCGCACCTTGCGAAATTCAATATGCTCCATGCCGCCTTCGGCCACCCGGTAAGCGCTGGTACTGAGATAACTTGCGCTGTCTCCTTCGTTGACCACTACAAAATACGCGTCAAAAAAAGCGGCGGACCGGACAATGGCTCCCAGGTTGTGATCATTTCCCACAGCATGAAGGACGAGTCCGGTTTTTCCTTCGCCGGCCCAAAGTTCCAGATCTTCCCGGGTCAGGGGATTTATAACAGGCGTTTCGATCATGGCTGCTACGCCCTGGTGATGTACGCTTTTGCAGATCCGTTCCAATTCTTCGTCAAGGCAAATTTTGTAGGGCCGTTTTCGTTCTGCCAGATTTTTACACAGGCCGGTAAAAGAGGAGAGCCGATCCTCCCGGAGAAAAAACCGGTTTATTTTTTCAGAATGATATTCCCCCAAGGCCTTGACGGCGTTTAAGCCGCAGACCGCCAGTTCGTCGGTAAGTTTGTTTCGCATAAAATACCCTAACACAAAAGGCCGGTTTATGCTAGAATAAATCCATGCAAACAGAAAGGGCTTATTATGATCACCGGGGATCCGATCCGGCTTCGGCGCAAATTCTGGAGATTCGTCCCTGGAAAGACAAAAGGGCGGTGATCCTCGACCGGACTATTTTTTATCCCGAAGGCGGCGGCCAAAGTGCCGACCGGGGAACGATCAACGGATATAGTGTTTTGGATGTGCGGGAAGAAGGTGAAGAAATTCTCCATATACTTTCTGCGGATGATGGCGTTGTTCTAAGGCCGGGCGCTGCGGAGCTGACGCTGGATGTTCCCCGCCGCCGGGATTTTACCACAGCCCACACAAGCCAGCATCTTCTTTCCGGGATTATTCTCGCCCGCACGGGCAAGCCCACGGTGTCCATGCATCTGGGGGATGAAATCTGCACGGTTGATGTGGACACCCCGGAATTTCCGTCCGGCACGATCACCGCCGTGGAGGATGCCGTGGCTGCTGCCATCGAAGAAGATCATCCGGTGATCATTCACCTCTGTCCGCCGGAAGATGTAAAGAGTTTTCCCCTGCGAAAAGTTCCGCCCCAGGGGGAAGAAGTTATCCGGGTGGTGGAAATCCAGGGCTATGATTTTTCGCCCTGCTGCGGGACCCAT
Organism: Spirochaetia bacterium; assembly: GCA_025997615.1. Lineage (GTDB taxonomy): Bacteria > Spirochaetota > Spirochaetia > Treponematales > Breznakiellaceae > BNUV01. The sequence goes on along the minus strand of BNUV01000019.1, from coordinate 13,152 downwards.
CTTAAAAGCACCGGACAAATCGGCATGATGCGGATTTTAAGCGCGGAAAAATATAAGGGCATGACCCGCATAAGTTTTATCGCAGGACACAGGGTACTGGAGAATAGCCGTCTTCTCATGTATAATGCGGATATTGTTTCCCGGGCCCTCAGTGTGCCCTTGGGAGAAACCGGAGAAGGTGTTCTGGCTCTGCTGGAAAAAAATGCCAGACTTGAACGGCGTTTAAAAACACTAGAGGAAGAATCGGCGCTGCGCCGGGCGAAGGATCTGCTTGGCGAGGCGGGCTTGACCGGAGATGTTTCCGGCGGCGAAGGGAAAAAGCTGGTTAAACTATTTACGGAAATGGATATGGAAGAGCTTATGCGCATAGGAAAAGCGGCCCAGCAGCTTAGTGCTGTGATTGTAGTCCTTGCATCGGAGAGCGAAAAAAAATTCGCCGCCTTCTGTTCGCAAAAAACAGCGGATGTCCGTACGATAGTAAAGGGACCGCTGGAAGCGCACGGCGGCCGGGGTGGTGGAAGCCCTTCGTTTTTTCAGGGCCTTTTCCCCGACGTTGAAAAACTGCGTTCTTTTATGGCTGCTTTGTAAAACTATGAACATAAGCACGAAAACCGGCGACAACGGAACTTCCGCGCTTCCCGATGGGCGGCGGCTCCCCAAGGATCATCCCCGGTTTGAAGTGTTGGGCACACTGGACGAACTCAACGCTTTTCTGGGTGATGCCCGGATTATCGCAAAAAAAGAAAATGCTGAAATCATTTTTCATGTTCAAAAAAGTATCATTAAACTTTCGGGTTATATCGCCTCTTCCGCCGCTGCCAACATGGATGTGGAACAGCTTGAAAAATGGATAACAGAACGGGATAATCCGCCAAAAAATTTTGTAATTCCCGGATCAAATAACATACAGGTAAAACTACACATCGCCCGAACTGTTTGCCGCCGGGCCGAACGTTGTCTTGCTGGTCTTCACCGTCTTGAAAAAGTTGACGAATCTTTTTTAATATATATGAACCGCCTTTCGGATCTGTTATTTTTATTGGCGCAGGAGGAGGAATGATGAAAACATTTACTTTGGATTTGTGGGAAGGATTTTCCTATGCGGGAGAAGGGCCCGATGGTTTCAGGCCCACTCTGGATTGTTATCTTTTGAAGAGCGCCTCTCCCCGGCCTGCGGCGCTGATACTGCCCGGCAGCGGTTACTTCCAGTGTTCACCCCGGGAGGCCGAGGATCTGGCTGTCCGGTTTAACGCCGAAGGGTATCACGCCTTTGTGCTTTGGTATAGCTGCGCTCCACGCCGTCATCCCGTGCCTGTTCTGGACTGCTGCCGGGCCTTTACCATTATCCGTTCCCACGCGGCTGAATGGATCATTGACCCTTCAAAAATTGCCCTGATGGGATTTTCCGCCGGCGGACATCTGGCCCTTTCCCAGACGCTTTATTATTCCAAAAGTTTTGCCGCCGCGCCGGGTGTCAATGTTTCGCAGTGCCGTCCCGATGCCCTTGTCCTCTGCTACCCCGTGATAAGTTCAGGTGTTTTTGCCCACCGTGGTTCCTTCGACTGCCTCCTGGGGGAAAATCCTGACGCCGATCTGTTGGAGCTTCATTCACTGGAAAAAAATATTTCCGGTGATCTTCCGCCGGTATTTCTCTGGCACACCTGGACCGATGATGCGGTGCCGGTGGAAAACAGTTTGTTATTGGCAGAAGCTTTGCGGCGGGCCGGAGTTGTTTTCGAGATGCACATTTTCCCCGACGGAAGACACGGCCTTTCCCTGGCGACCCCGGCAACTGCCGAAGGTGATCCCGGCAACATAAATCTTCATGCAGCGCAGTGGTTTCCTCTTTGCCTTAATTGGGTCAGGAAAGCTTTGGCTTGACCCCCCGGCGTATTCACTTTATCATAAAAACGTGGCGAAACAGCGAAAGCCCCGGGCGAAACCGGTGGTTAAACCGGCGGGAAAACGTTCAACTGCGCGGAAAAGTTCCCTTTGGACGCTTTTTTGGATTGGCCTTTTTATCCTGGTGGCCGGGCTTTTCTTCATCAATCTGGATCTTATCCGTAAAACTATCCAAGGCACCTCGCTGGAAAATCTTTTTGGTAAATCCTCCTCTGGTGATAGTGAACCTCCTGTCGTGAATGAACCGCCGCCGCCGGCTGTTGAGCCCCCCCCGGCAGTAAGGCCCGTTGCGCCGGTAAACCCGCCTGAAGCCGCCCCCCCCGTCCCGGAAAGCCCGGAACCCGCCGTATCCGAACCTGCCGCGGTCCCGGCACCTGCTCCGGCGCCTGCAGGCCCGGAACGGCCCCTGTATTTTGCCCGGGTTGACGGCAATGGTATCACCTGGATCAAAGTTGCCAGGCAGTTTGACACGCCGAATGCCCCCCTGCGGAATACCCTGAGGGCGCTGCTGGAGGGGCCCACCGCCGAAGAACGCCGCCGGGGCCTCCGCTCCTTGATTCCCCCGGGAACCCGCCTTCTTTCCGTCGAAATTCAGGGAAATACGGCTTTTATTGATTTTAGCGATGATTTTCAGTACAACGAAAACGGATCAGAGGGCTTAAAAGCCCAGCTTCGGCAGATTGTGTGGACTGTGACGGAATTTTCCAACATTAAGGACGTACAATTTTTGATTGAAAGCCGTCAAATTGATTATTTGAGCGCCAGCATTTGGATAGGCGGCCCGTTAAACCGGAATTCCCCGGCGATTCAGGACTGATACCCTCAGGTTATCCGCTTGATTGAGAGGGCTTTTCCGGTTTTTGTTTCGATTTCCGCCAAAATGCCCCGGATCGCCGAACCCAGCGGCCCCGGTTTGGCACATTCCATCCGGTAAAGCACCTGGTTCCTTGCCCGGTCCAGGCATATTTTTGGATCCATGCCGATGATGCTGTCAGTTACGCCGGTCATCCCCAGATCGGTGATATAGGCCGTGCCCCGGGGCAGGATCCGTTCGTCGGCGGTTTGCACATGGGTATGGGTTCCGGCGACCAAACTTGCCCGGCCGTCCAGATAATAGCCCAAGGCTTCCTTTTCCCGGGAAGATTCGGCGTGAAAATCCACCAAAACAAGCGGAGGGCCTCCATCAGAAGGCTCAGGTTTTTGATTATTGATGATAGAATCAAAGGTTTTGAAGGGGCAGTCAATGGGCGTCATGAGTTCCCGCCCCTGCAGGTTGATGATGATCCACGAAAGGGCAGGGCCGCCATCCGCGGGAGCTTTTTTAATCTTAACATGGCCCCGGCCGGAACATCCTCCGGGATAATTGGCGGGCCGCAGCACCCGGTTTTCAGTATCCATGACCGGCCAGAATTCCCGTTTTTCCCAGATGTGGTTACCACCGGTAACCACATCCGCCCCGGCGGCCAGAATCCGCTGGAGCAAAGCCTCGGTCATGCCAAACCCGGCGGCAACGTTTTCCCCGTTTACCACCACAAAATCGGCGGCATTTTCCCGTATCAGGGGGGGGAGCATCTGCTCCAACGCCTCCAGCCCCGGATCACCCATCACATCGCCCACCATCATGACCCGTGCTTTTTCCATCTACGGAGAGAGAGGGATTCGAACCCTCGGTACCTTTTGGGCACACACGACTTCCAATCGTGCACCTTCGACCACTCGGACATCTCTCCAATAACTCATTTTACCAACGGAGCAAGGGGGATTCGGGGTTCCGGTCGCAGACCTCCTGTCTGCTCCCTTCACCCCCGCCTACAGTTGCTGGCGGTGGCATCCCTGCCGCCTTTCCCTCCCCTTGGTCGGCGCAACTTCCGGTTCGAATCCCCCCCGTTCCTCACTGCGTTCGGAGCAGGGGGGATTCGAACCCCCGGAACCCTTACGAGCTCAATGGTTTTCGAAACCATCTCCTTCAACCGCTCGGACACCGCTCCAATAGAAAAATTAGAAACCTTGAGGCTGAGAGGATTCGAACCTCCGACCTTCAGATCCGCAATCTGAAGCTCTATCCAGCTGAGCTACAACCTCATGTACACATACACAGCTAAAAATGCCTTAGCATTTTAGCAACGGAGCAGGGGGGATTCGAACCCCCGGTACCCTTTAGGGGCACAACTCCTTAGCAGGGAGCCACCTTCGGCCACTCGGTCACCGCTCCAAAGTTATATCAAAGGGAATTTCTTCCCTAATTATACTACCATAAAACACGAAAGCATTTTTGACAACGGAGCAAGGGGGATTCGAACCCCCGGTACCTTGCGGCACAACGGTTTTCAAGACCGCCTCCTTCAACCACTCGGACATCGCTCCAGATACTACATCTACCAAGGGGGATTCGAACCCCCGGTACCTTGCGGCACAACGGCTTTCAAGACCTTCTAGATGGCTCCGTAAGGAGCCTTCTTTGCTTCAACCACTCGGACATCGCTCCTAATACAGATTCTCATCATAACTTATCATGGGCAGGAGTGTCAACCATAGCCGAAAGGTACATTTCTAAATGAGGCACCACGGCATCCACGGCTGCCACTGGCATGGCGGAGAGCGGGTCCGGGCTGGCAAAAATGATCTGGAATTCCCCACCGTAGTAGACCATTTGCCAAGCTGCCCGAAGGGCAGCAAACCGCCATTATCCGAATAATCCTCCGCAATCTTCCCTCATTCCCATCAACAACGGTCTGAAACGCGCACCCAACAAGGGCTACGAAGGTGGGTTCCACCAGCTTTTTTTGCCAGCCCGGACCCGCTCTCCGCTGAGACTGAGCTTGATGAGTGATATTTTGAATTGCTATCAGATCTTGGGCTGCGTGTTTGGGCTCCTAAAGCCACAGGTACACACGGTGCAGTTGGGTGCAGATGAACCAGGTTCCCAGGACGAGGAAAAGGAGGCCCGGCAGGGGGGTGAGCCAGGTATCGGTGGCGAGGAGGATGTTTCTGCCCAGAAAAGCCAGTGCGGCGCCGGTGCCTATCAGAATGTATTCTTTGGAGCCCCGGGTGTAGGCGGCGATGAGAAAACTCAAAACGGTTATCAGCGCAATGCCGGTTTCTACAATTTTAAACATCATTCCATAACCGGTGATCACGCCGAGGCTTGAATCCCAGGCCAGGGTGTCAATGGGGATACCCAGGGCAATTACCAGGGAGGAAGCCGCGATAATAAGAAACACATACCGGTGTTCCTGCACCTCAAGACCTGCGGCGCATATACTGGCGATAAAGAGCGAAAAGATCCCCGCATAACGCGCAAAGATGAGGATGCGAAAACTCATGGCCAGGTACAGGCCGGGAAGGCCGTATACCATTTTCAACGGGACCATAAAGCGGATTCCCTCGAAGGCAAGGGACAGGATAAATATGGCCACGAAAAGAATTTCCGGGGCGTTGGTTTTTTCAAAAAAATGATGGATGAGGATAAGGCATACCAGGGCATAGACTACAGCGGCGGTGGTAGATGCAAAGGGAGCGTTCAGTGACGGAGAAAAAAAGTGAGACGCCGCTCCCTGAAGAATTCCCGAGGTCCGCCGGGATGCTTCAACCGTAAGGCCGGAAAAAAGGGGAAGGATGAACAGTATCACCGCAAGCACGGCGATAAGCATAAGAGCGGCGGCAAAAATTCCGCTTTTGAAAAAACGGTTCCTCATCGACAGGGTCATGGATTATTTTTCCGGGAGGTTTTTTGGCTGATAAATACACCGAGTTTGGAATCCTGCCCCTTGATATGGGTGACAAGCCAGTCACCGAATTTCCGTTTGACTTCTTTTACCAATGCCTCGTTGGTGCCGGCTTCCAAAAATTCCTTAGCCAGCGCCACCGCCATCTTTTTAAAACTTTCGTGGATACGGTGGTGGTTTTCAAAATCGGGGTACCCGTACTGCTTTTGAATTTCCTCTTCATCGGCAAAGTGTGTTACGGTGTAATTCGTAAGGAAATCGAGGGCCTTTTTCAATTCGTCTTTGCCCCTGCCCTGTTCAACGGCGTCGATAAGGTTGTTCACGGCGTCAAAAAGCTGCCGGTGCTGATCGTCAATCTTTTTTATGCCGATGGAAAGAGAATCATCCCATAAATAATGCTTATCCAGAATGATGAAATGGGAGATAGCTTCCTTGAGTATTTCGATATTTCCGCTGCTTTTACCGCTGATGCTGTTCACCTGATTCACCGTTTCATTTACTTCTTCGGTCCGCTTCGCCATATCGTTCATGCCATTGCCGATTTCCACCGTTATCTTTTCAAGATTTTTTCCTATGTCGATAATCTCGCCGCTCCGCTGTTCCATTTCTTCGGAGCTGGTTTTTACCGTCAGGGTGATCCCTTTAAGTTTTTCAATGACCTCGAGGATCTGCTTGCTCCCGGCGCTCTGTTCCTCCATGGCGTTTAGGATCTGATCCTCCTGATTCGCCACTGTCTTGACATCCGTGCTGATAGTTTCAAAATTGTTTAACACTTCGCCGGTGGCGGATGAAATTTTCGCCATGGAATCTTTTATTTTTTTCAATACGGCGCTGATGGTTTTTGACTGCTCCCCGGAAGATTCGGCGAGTTTTCTTATTTCACCGGCCACCACCGCAAAGCCCCTGCCCGCTTCCCCTGCATGGGCCGCTTCAATGGCGGCGTTCATCGAAAGTAAATTTGTCTGGCTTGCGATGGTCGCCAGTACCGAGTTGATCTCCAAAAGGCCTTCGGATTCTTTGGCCACTTCATTGATATCCTTCGCCACCGCCTCCAGCCCCGTCCGTCCGATTTCCGCCGCATCCGACAGGCGCTGCACATTTTCCGCATTGACCCGGCTAATGCGCGTAACGGAATCAATATTGGTCAGCATTTCTTCCACCGCCTGGGATGATTGGGAAACACTGGCGGTTTGTGTTTCAATTTGCCCCGTAAGTTTGTTGATATTTTCGGTGATCTGCCCCATGGCGGTATTGGTAGCGCCCACGGACCGGGCCTGAACGGCGATCTGCTTTTGAACCTCCTGAACGCCGCCGTTTATTTCATCCACAGCCCTGGCGGTTTTTCCCATGTTGACGGACAGGTGTTTTCCCGTATCGTCCACCGCCTCGGCTTCGTTTTGAATGATCATCACCAGGCGTTTAAGGCTTTCCAGGGTGCGGTCAAAATGCCCGGCGATTTCCCCTATTTCGTCCCCCGGCGGGAGCCTGATCTGCTGGGAAATATCGCCGTCTCCGACTTGCTGCAGAACAACGATAATTTTTTTCACCGGGTTGATGATTAAAAATTTCAACGCTCCAAAGTTAAGCGTTATTGAAATCAGTAAAAGAACCACTGCGGCGGCGGCGATAATCAGTACCAGGCGGCTGGCCCTGGCATCTATGATTTTATAAACCTGTGACATTTCCACGCCGACAAAAAACGCCCCGATTACCGGGCTGTTTGTATCACCGGGAACAAGGTACAGGGGAGCATAGCTGCCGATAAACGGAGTGCCCACGGCGATATGTTCTCCGGTGTAAGGCTTGCCGGCCAGCAGCGGTTTCAGAGCGGCGTTACCGGCGGCCATGCTTACCCCCGACAGCCGTCTGCCGCTTGTATCGGTCAGGGTGGTTGCGACCCGGCTGAAACCATCGCCGGTACGAACAAAAATGCCGGCCTCTATTTCCAGGTCTTTGGCTATTCTATCGACCACATCATAACGATTTTCCAGCGACACGCCATTTTGATCTACAAGCTTTCCGCCATCCAGTTTCAGCGTTCCGAAGTTTTCGTCTATCATGCGCTTAAAGATGAGCACATCCCCCGCAAGTTCGTTCTCGGTAACCGTTATCGCTGTTTGCATGGCGAGGGTACGCATGTTATACAGGCTCAAAACGGCCACGATCAGAACCGTTACAAAAAGCACCGCCGAAGTGAGGATGGTCATTTTCGTCAATATGCTGACGGAATGTTTTTTGCTTTTTCCCGCAAGGGCTGACGCGGGCGTTGTTGCAGGACCAGCAGGAACAGGTGCTGCAGATGCAGTGGATAAAGCGGCATTAGCGCCGGCGGCAGGCGCAGCGGCTGTCCTTTTTCCGGTGAACAGCTCCGGCGCTTTTTCTTTAAGCTCTTTAGTCCAGCGAAAATCCTGCCCCTTGATATGTTCAATCAGCCATGTGCCGATTTTGTTCTCAACCTCTTTAATCAGGCCTCCCGACACGCCTTTTAGAATGAACTCGTGGGATAGATCCCTGACTACCTTTTTAAACGCCTCGTGATACTGATGATGATGATCGAGATCGGTAAAGCCGTGTTTCTTGAGAATTTGCTCTTCGTCAAAAAAATGTTTTATGGTGTAATCTGAAAGGAAATCCAGACTTTCTTTAAGGCCGTTCCGGTCGGCTCCGTTTTCACAAGCGCCAAGCAGCGCATTTATTGCATCAAAAAGCTGTCCGTGCTGGGTATCTACCAACTCGCAGCCGGTCAAAAATGAGTTATCCATGATATAACGCATCGTCAAAACTCCTGCCAAACCAGATGACGGTTCTCTTTAAAAGTATAGTATAAAACAGGGAAAAAGCCTAGGGGTGTTCTTATATTTCCATGGTATCCGCTAGAATTTCCAGCCTGCCCCGATCCGGGGACGCAGATATTGTGGTGAGGGATAATCTACCGTAAACCAGTACATGTATTCAGCCCCGGCTTCCACAAAAAAAGATCGGGTCATCAAATAGAGGAAAGAGACCCCCGCCGCGGCCCGGGGCGAGAGGAAAGACATCGGTTCAGAATTATTCCCCCGGGAATAAGAGAAATGAAAATCCGTTACCATGCCAAACCCCCCGCCGATGCGGAAGGTAAGGGCCATAACCCGGTTGGAAAGCCATTTTTGAAACAGGATGTTAAGCTCCGCCCCGGGCATTTGGAAGGACACTTCATAATTATCAAACGCGGTATGAAAGTAGTGCCAGCCGGCAACGAGTTCCAGCCCCAGGTAACCGAAGACCTGCTTGAAGGGAACAATGCCAAAGCGTATCTGTCCGCCCAGGGGAAAAACAGGCTGGTCCAAAAGCTGGTTCAATTCACCGTACAGGGGAAACAGGGGCGCATAGTCCAGGCCTACATAAAAATCTACCGGCTTGCGAAAAGCAATCCTGAAAGTCCCAAGGCTTGCCTCAAGCCCGCCGGGGTTTTTGATATACACCTCGTAATTTCCCGGTATCAGCCTTCGTATGCTGAATACGAGCCGCGCCCCGGAAAGCGCCGGGGAACTTGAATAATCATCGGGAACAATGATCGACCCGGCGCTTCCATCCCGCCGCAGATACACCTCCGCATCGGGCGACAGGTTCTGCCCGGTAAGGTTCAGCACCCACACCGAGTCTTCGTCAAGATAGAAAGCGGCCGGGAAAAAGTCCCGCGGTTCAGGTTCAAGGGCTTCGATAATTTCAAAGGATATCCATTCAGGCGCGGGGCCGCTGCGGCCCAGAAGGTCAAAAACAGTTACACCGTAACGGTACTTTCCCGGTGGAAGGGAAATTTCGATATAAGTTGCCCCGGTAGATTCCCGCAGTATTTCACGGAATCCTGCCGCTTCCTCGCTTTCTATCACCACCTCATAACGCAGGGCGTATTCATCGGCGGCCCAGGCCAGGCGCTGAATGAAGCGGGGGGTTTCATTGTCTTTGTCCAGAAACCAGGAAGCTTCCTGTCCGGATAACACGGAGCAAAATACGAAGAGGAGGGGGAACAAAAAAGTGAGACAGGCGCTTTTATTTCCCATACAGAGTCCCTGCCCCTCCTCCGCGCACCGGCTGCGGCAGGGGGATGTCTATGGTGAACCGGCTTTCCCCTATACGGCCCCGCTGCTCGATCAAGCCGCCGCTTTCCCGGCTCACCGCTTCCACCTGCCAGACAAAATTGCCCAGGTCAAGGAGCGACAGGTCTTCCAGTATTACGGATGTCCGCTCCTCCGGCCCAATGCGGATAATCTCCTGCCGGGCCTCCCCGAAAAGGGTAAAAATATAGGCATTGGCCCCTTCCACCGGCTGCCAGCTAAAGGTAAGGCTCCGGCTTTGCCGCAGCTCCGCCGGGCCCACAATATGCCCGGCCCGGGGCATCAGATTCCGCGCTTCGCCCAGCAGGGGAATGGGCAGCACCCGGAAACTCCGGGGAACAGCGGCGCTGATGTCAAAACCGTCCGTAGTTTCCGCCTGCACTGTCCAGTACCAGATCCCCTCCTCCAGGCGGTTCAGGTTGATAGTCCGGTCGGGGTTGTTGATCACCCGGGCCGGTGTTCCGTTCAGGGGATTGGCATTACGGGAGAGGATGAACCGGGAGTTTCCCGTCGTTTCCGGTGTGTTCCAGCGCAGGACCACCGGCTGCCGCAGGGCGGTCAATCCTTCAATAATTGTTCCTGTCGCCGGGGATTCCAGGGTAAGGGGACGCAATTTCCGCAGGGAAAACTGATCCCCGGCGATAAGCCCGGTCCGCCGGGTAGTCCCCGACGTTTCCTGCACAAAGGCCTGCACAGTCCAGTAATAGCGCCCTTCAGGAAGATTGTCCATGACAAGGGATTGAAAGGTATCTACGCTGAAATTCTGTTCATACACCGGGCGGCGGTGATCCGCATCCGCATATAACCGGAACTGGTAATATTCCGCCCCGCTTACTTCCTGCCACCGGAAGACCGCCGGTTCCTTTTCGCGGAGCACCACCCATCTGCCGTTCACCGGTTCGATCATCCTGGGAGCGGCAAGGGCGGAAGCGGCGGTAAAAGACCGGGCCGGGGTTTGAAAGGAAAGCCCTTCCCCCTCTGCGGAAATTCGCCAGTACCAGAGGCCCGGCGGCAGGGCCCGGCCCTGAAAAGATTCCCCGGAGACAATTTCATTCACCGCCAGGGGGGAAAAATCGGCATTATCGGAAATCTGGAAACGGGTTTCAAAGGGCAGATTCGACTTCCAGGTAAAACGGGTATCCGGCAGCAGGGTTTCGGCAATGGTAAAGCCATCCGGGGGAAAAACCGTCCGCTGAATCATTTCGCCTGCCAGGGCGATAAAAGGCCGGCCGGGCGAAACCGGCGATTCGTTGCCCTCGGCGTCAGTCTGGGAGATGCCCCAATAATACTGCCCGGCGTTCAGAACCTGATCCCTTCTTCCGTAGACATAATAGGTATCCCGGAGAGTCCGGGTAATAACCGGATTTTGCAGTTCCCGGTTTCCGGCGATGCGGATGGTCCAGGAAACGGCCTCGACGCTGCCCTGCCAGGAAAAATACAGATCCCCCCGGCCGGCGGCGATATTGATCGTCGCGCCGGATACCGGAGAAAGAGGAACCGGCGCTTCCAAAAGACCGCTCTGCTCTATCGTAAAAGAAGCGGCGCTTGAGTAAGGAACCTCTCCCTCAAAATCCCCGGAATAAACCGGCAGCACCCGCCAGTACCAGGTCCCCGCTCCCAGTTCCGAAGTAGTCAGTGAAGCGGCGTGCACCTCTGTCTGTATCCGGGGGTTTATGAAATCAGGATTATTTGCCGCCTCCAGTATCGCGGATGATGCTTCGCCGCCTGCCCACTGGAAACGCAGGGACGGCTGCCGGGTACGGTAACGGAATACCTGCCCATCGGAAGGGGTGATAAGGGAAGGGGCCGGCGCAGGTACAACGCTTACCCGCCCGGTGGCCAGGGCAGCATCGGCAAAGGTGAGGCGCCAGTACCAGAGGCCCGAGGGCAGGGCGATTTGAGCCGCTGTTTCCCTGCTTTCAAAAGTTTGGACGATGCGGTTAAAGCGCCGGTCTTCGGCAATTTCAAGCTTCAGGGGTTCTTCGGGGGCAAGGTTCAAACGGTTCCACGAAAAGGCCAGATCCAGCGGCTCCTGCCGGGGATTGAGGAACCGGGCATTGGGCCGGGGGGCGAACACCACCGCCGCCGGTTCCACCTGGCTTGCCGGACTTATCACCGCCCCCGCCGACTCTTCCCGGCTGATCCCTTCGGTATCGGTAAGGCGGACGCTGCCTTCGTTTACCCTCAGTGTCAAACCCGACTCGCCGGTCCCGGCGCTCAGGACTGCATCCGGCACAGCTTCCACCACAGTGCCGCCACTGCCGATCATCAAACCGCCGCTTCCGGCTGCCAGACTTAAAAAGCCATCCTCCAAATCGATCCGGGTCCGGCCGCCGCTTGTCTGTATCTGAATAAGGGTATTTTCATCCAAATCGACCTTCGAGCCGCCGGGAAAATGGATCACCGCCTCGGAAAGCCCGGCGGTGCGGATCGTGTCTCCGGCATACACCGGCGATTCCTGCTGCAACTGATCCCAGAGCACCCGATCCGAAAGCCGCCGCTGGGCGGTTTTGTATTTAAAGCTGATAGTCCCTATGGGGACGAGGTTTTGCATCTGTAAGGTCTGAAACATATCCAGCCGGAACAGGTTGAGGCTCACCGCAGTTCCGGCAAGGCAGAACAGAATCACCACCGCATCCAGAACCCGCTGGGGCCATGACCGTTGTCCGGCCTTCATGCATCAGCCCCGATTTTGTACTTTTTCTCCTCGGCGTTGGTATCCACTTTGGAAATATCAGGCGGCTCTATGTTCAGGAGTTCCCGCACCTGGGCTAAGGTATGCGGCAGGGGCTGTTCCTCACCTGCCGGGGCGCGTTTATTCACCACCGCGAACATCCGCACCGGCTTTTCCTTGCCCTTGACCGTTACCGGCGGCATTTCCTCGGTGATAAACTGGTCCTTCACCAGGGCCCAGGTGTCTTCGGTGATGAGGATGTCCGTGCCCAGGGGCTTGTTGAGGGCCTCGGTCCGGGATGCAAGATTTACCGGATCGCCGATCACCGTGTACTCCATGCGGATATCCGAGCCGATCTGCCCGGCGGTAACGATCCCCGTATTGATGCCGCAGCCGATGCGGATGGGCGGGTTGGAAGGATCATCGGCACGGCGGTTCCGGTTCATTTCCACCAGGGCTTCGCGCATCATCAGCGCCGCAGTGACGCCGTTAAAAGCGTCCTTTTCCGGACTGCCCGCGGAGTAAGCCGTTCCCCAATGGGCCATGACCGCATCGCCGATAAACTTGTCCACCACGCCGTTGGTTTTTTCCACGCACTCCACCATGCGGGTAAAGTATTCGTTGAGCCAATAGACAATACGGTTGGATGCCTCTGCCCCGTATGCTTTGGTAAAGTTTTCGCTCTTTTCCGTAAAACCCCGGATGTCGCTGAAAAAAATCGTTCCGTGTTTGGAGAGGCCTCCGGGCTTGATTTCCC
>BNUV01000018.1 GCA_025997615.1 Spirochaetia bacterium | reverse complement strand
GTTCCGCCTTTGGTGATGAACCCAATACCAATGTGTGCCCCGTCTGCATGGGCTACCCCGGCGTACTGCCCGCCCTTAACATCGAAGCCATGCGCATGGGTTGTACGGTGGCAAAGGCATTGAACTGCCGCATTCCGGAAAAAACATGGTTTGAGCGGAAACAATATTTTTATCCCGATATGCCCAAAAACTACCAGATATCCCAGTTTGCCTCCCCCCTGGGACAGGAAGGTTTTGTGGAGCTGGAAGGAAAAAACATCAAAAAAAAGGTGCGGATCACCGAGTGTCATCTGGAAGAAGATGCGGGAAAAATGATCCACGCCGGCGCCGCCTCCCTTTTGGATTACAACCGGGCCGGCGTTTCACTTTTGGAAATTGTTACCGAACCCGACATGGAAACCGGCGAAGAGGCGGAACTTTTTATTCAGCAGCTGCGGCGCTTGGTTCGTTACCTGGGCGTCTGCGACGGCAACATGGAAGAAGGCTCCCTCCGGGCCGATGCCAACGTATCGATTAACATCCCCGGTAAAGGGCTGGGGAAAAAAGTGGAGATCAAAAATCTCAACTCATCCCGTTTTGTTAAACTGGCGTTGAACCACGAAATTGTCCGGCAGGGGGAGCTGCTGGATCAGGGCAAAACCGTTACGCAGGAAACAAGACTCTGGAATGAAAACCGGGATCAGACCGAAACCATGCGGACCAAAGAAAACTCCCAGGACTACCGTTTCTTCCCCGAGCCGGATCTGCCGGTCTTCAGCCCCGACGCTGCCTTCCTCAAATCCGTGGACGATTCCCTGACGGAGCCGCCGCTCAAACGGATGAAGCGTTTCCAGGCGGACTACGGCCTTTCGGAAGAACAGGCGGATCTTATCTGCGAAGAAAAAGCCCAGGCCGATTATTTCGAGGCCGCGATAGAAAAAGCCGTATCACAGGGCCTTGAAAAAAATGATGCCGCCGCGCGGATTGCCAACTATCTCCTCTCCGACATTAAACACATCCTCCACCGGGACGGCCTACATCAGGCGGATCTCGGCTCTTTTCGCCTGAGCCCCCGGCGTTTGGCGGCCATCGTCGTTTCCGTCAGCCATGGCCGGGTTTCCACCAAAAACGCCAAGCAGGTACTGGAAGCCGTTCTGGCCGAAGACCAGGACCCGGAAGACATCATCAAAGACAGGGGCTGGGAGATCATCACCGATCCGGCAATCATCGCCGCCGCGGTCCAAACCGTCTATGCCGAAGAAAAGGCCGTCTTTGACGAGGCCGCTGCCACCGATACCCCAAAACGCCGCCAAACGTTAACGGCCTTTCTCCTGGGCAAGGTTCTACAGAAGACCAACGGCCGGGCGGACCCGAAAATCGCCGGGAAGCAGATCGAAGATCTGATTTGAAACTAAGGAGCTATTATGGCAGAGAGCAAGTACGAGCCGGTAATCGATCCGGAAAGCCTGAAAAGAGCGCTGGATCGCATTCTGGAAGCTCAAAAAATCTATGCGGGCTTTACCCAGGAACAGGTTGACCGGATCTTCCATGCCGCTGCCAGCGCCGCGTCAAGGGAACGCATACCCCTGGCGAAGATGGCTGTGGCGGAGACCGGCATGGGTCTTGTCGAGGACAAGGTGATCAAGAACCTCTACGCCTCGGAGTATATCTACAACGCCTATAAAAACGAAAAAACCTGCGGGGTTATCGGAGAAGACCCGGTCTACGGCATCACCCGGATTGCCGAACCCCTGGGGCTTGTGGCGGCGGTTATTCCCACCACTAACCCCACTTCAACGGCGATCTTCAAAACCCTCATCTGTCTTAAAACCCGGAACGGCATCATCATTTCCCCGCACCCCCGCGCCAAGGGCTGTACCAACGCCGCGGCGAAAATTGTGCTGGACGCGGCAGTTGCCGCAGGAGCGCCGGAGGGGATCATCGGCTGGATAGACGAGCCGAGCCTTGAGATGACCAATATGGTGATGAAAGAGGCGAACATAATCCTTGCCACCGGCGGACCGGGCATGGTCAAGGCAGCCTATTCTTCCGGCAAGCCCGCCATCGGCGTTGGTTCCGGCAATACCCCGGCGGTCATCGCCGAAAGCGCGGACATACTGCTGGCGGTAAATTCCATCATCCATTCAAAAACCTTTGACAATGGGATGATCTGCGCCTCCGAGCAGTCGGTTATCGCAGTCGCGCCGGTATACGACAAGGTAAAGGCCGAATTCGCCCGCCGGGGCTGTTATTTTCTTAACCCCGAAGAAACGGAAAAGGTGCGAAAGACTATCATCATCAATGGGGCGCTGAACGCAAAAATCGTGGGGCAGACGGCGGTGAAGATAGCGGAGCTTGCGGGGGTAACAGTTCCCGCATCGACAAAAATCCTTATGGGCGAAGTGGAGAGCGTGGAGTTGAGCGAGGAATTCGCCCACGAAAAACTTTCCCCGGTGCTGGCCTGTTACAAGGCCAAAGATTTTAACGATGCCCTGGACAAGGCGGATCAACTGGTTAAAGACGGCGGCTACGGCCACACCGCCAGCGTCTATCTTAATCCCCAGACCGATGGCGAAAAACTGGACGCTTTCTGCAGCCGCATGAAAGCCTGCCGTATTCTGCTCAACACCCCTTCTGCCCACGGCGGTATCGGCGACCTCTACAATTTCGCCCTTCCCCCCTCGCTCACCCTGGGCTGCGGAAGCTGGGGCGGTAACTCGGTGTCGGAAAACGTAGGGGTAAAACACCTCCTCAATATCAAAACATTTGCGGCAAGGAGGCAAAATATGCTGTGGTTCCGCGCGCCTGAAAAGATATATCTCAAGCGGGGATGCCTTCCTGTGGCCCTGGACGAGCTTAAAAATGTCATGGGCAAGAAACGGGCCTTTATCGTTACCGATACCTTCCTCTACGAAAACGGCTATACCAAAACCATAACCGAAAAACTGGACAGCATGGGCATTGTCCACGAGACCTTTTTTGATGTTGCCCCGGACCCGACCCTCGGTTGCGCGAAAAAAGGCGCTGAACAGATGCGTTCTTTCAAACCCGATGTGATCATCGCCCTGGGCGGTGGTTCGGCCATGGACGCGGGAAAAATCATGTGGGTGCTGTACGAACATCCGGATGCGGATTTTGCCGATATGGCGATGCGTTTTGCCGATATCCGCAAGCGCATTTACACCTTCCCCAAAATGGGGGAAAAGGCGTATTTTATCGCCGTTCCCACTTCGGCGGGAACTGGCAGTGAGGTAACGCCCTTCGCGGTCATCACCGACGAGACCGTGGGGATGAAATACCCCCTGGCCGATTACGAGCTTATGCCCGACATGGCGATTGTTGATGCAGACCTACAGATGAACGCCCCCAAGAGCCTTACCTCCGCATCGGGCATCGACGCCATGACCCACGCTCTGGAAGCCTACGCTTCGGTAATGGCCACCGATTACACCGATGGCCTTGCCATCCAGGCCCTCAAGGTGATCTTCAAGTACCTGCCCGCGGCCTACAACGAAGGGGCGGCAAACCCCGAAGCCCGGGAAAAAATGGCCAACGCCGCTACCATTGCCGGTATGGCCTTTGCCAACGCCTTTCTGGGAGTCTGCCATTCCATGGCCCACAAACTCGGCGCCTTCCACCACCTGCCCCACGGCGTGGCCAACGCCCTGATGATCAGCGTTGTGATGCGCTACAACGCCGTGGAGGTTCCGCCCAAGATGGGAACCTTCTCCCAGTACGATCACCCCAGGACATTAGCCCGTTATGCGGAAATCGCCTGCGCCCTGGGAATCGGCGGCAAAACCGATGAGGAAAAACTTGAAAACCTTATCGCCGCCGTGGAGAAACTCAAAGACGAGGTGGGAATCAAAAAGACCATCAGGGATTATAACATCGATGAAAAAGATTTCCTGGCCCGGCTGGACGAGATGAGCGAACAGGCCTTTGACGATCAGTGTACCGGCGCGAATCCCCGCTATCCCCTCATCGAAGAAATCAAGAAGATGTACCTCAACGCTTTCTACGGCAAAAAGGAGAGGGTGTAATGGATAACTACAAACTTGAAAAAATAATCGCTGCCCGTGCCGCCAAAACGATTTATCGCGATGGTGATAAGGTTATCAAACTCATGGGCGGGGAATACCCCGCGCCGGACGTGCTTTCGGAAGCGCTGAACCTTGCCGCCGTGGGCGAAACCAGCCTCCCCGTACCCCGGCTTGTTGAAGTTACCAAAATTAACGGCAAGTGGGCCATCGTGTGGGAGTATGTTGAGGGCCTTCCCCTGGACCAGCTTATGGAAAAAAACAGTGGCAAAGCAGAGGAGTACCTGGAACGTTTTGTGGACATCCAGCTTGATATGCACAGGGTTTCCACTACCCGTCTTCCCCTCCTGACCGAAAAAATGCGGCGGAAAATAGAAGCTTCCGGTCTTGATTCGACCGTTCGTTATGAACTGCTTGCCCGGCTGGATAGTTTCCCCAGGCACACCAGGCTCTGTCACGGGGACTTTAATCCCAGCAACATCGTTATCAACGACAAGGACGAGGCCTGCATCATCGACTGGTCCCATGCTTCGCAGGGCAACGCCTCGGCGGACGCGGCCCAGACCTACCTCTTGTTCCGGCTTGCCGGGCAAATTAGCCGCGCCGACAAATACCTGGCGATCTTCTGTAAAAAGAGCGGTACAGAAAAACAGTATGTGGAAAAATGGCTGTCCATTGTGGCGGCTTCGCAGCTGCCCAGGGCGAAACCGGAGGAAAAAGAATTCCTCCTCCATTGGGCCAATGTGGTAGAATACGAATAAGGAGGTACACCATGAAGAAAAATATTATGTACGGATTTCTTTTTGGAGCCATGGCGATGAACGCTTTTGCCGCCGATGAAATTTTTACCTACAAGGCCGGCGCTTTCGATGTCTATATGCTGGTGGAATCCCGGCGGCAGGGGGGCAACAGCTCCATCCTTTTGAATGTCTCCCCCGAACAAATCGCCCGGTACATCCCCGGCGGGAGTTACGAATCCGAAACCAATACCTTTGTGATCCGCCAGGGCCGCCGGGTGGTAGTGGTAGATACCGGCTTCGGCGGGGCCATTTTTGACAGCATGAAAAAGCTCGGCATTGATCCCGCCCAGGTGGAAGCGGTACTGCTGACCCATCTCCACGGGGACCACATAGGCGGCCTCCAGAGGGACGGCAAGGCTCTATTCCCCAACGCCAAAGTCTACCTGGCCAAACAGGAAAAAGATTACTGGACCCAAACCAATGTTAATGCCGGCGCTGTGGCAGCCCTGGCGGCCTATGGTTCAAAAGTGGAGACCTTCCTCCCCGCAGAGTTGGGGGCAAAACTCACCGAGATTATCCCCGGTATCAGCCCCATTGCCGCCTTCGGCCATACACCGGGCCATACCCTTTACCTTGTCGGCTCCGGCGGGGACCGGCTCCTCATCTGGGGCGATCTTATGCACGTCCAGAATATCCAGTTTCCCCTGCCGGATGTGTCGGTAAGCTATGACACGGACCCCAAAGCCGCCGCCGCCATCCGCCGGAAAGTGCTGGAATACGTCAGCGCCAACAAAATCGCCATAGGCGGAATACACCTGGTCTACCCCGCTATCGGCACGGTGAGGCCCGAAGGATCAGGCTGGAGTTTTGTTCCGGCGGGGAATTAACCCGCGGCATTAGGCGTTATTGTCTCTGGGAGGCTGCCTCCCAGAGGCTTTTTAGATCTATGGTAAGCCCCGGCAGCACCGTTACCGGGATACTGGCGTTTTCTTTATAAGCGGAGCTGATAAAGCGGCCGTTTTCGTAAAGATGGACCTGTACTTTCTTTTCATCCGGATCTATCACCCAATATTCACGCAGCCCGGCGTCCAGGTAATACTGGAATTTCAGAAACATTTCTTTGTTGGTATTGGAGGGGGAGATTATCTCGACCGCCAGATCCGGGGCGCCGTTCACCGATCCTTTGCCGAGCTTGTCCTTATCGCAGACTACCAGTAGATCGGGCTGCACCACTGTGTCATCGGAGTTGTCCTCCTCCGGGAAAAGCCGCACATCCAGAGGAGCGGCGAGTACCCGGCAAGGTTTCCCCCGGAGCCAATTGCTGAACTCGATTGACAGCTCCATCAGTATCGCCTGGTGCGCCACCGAGGGGGACGCCATCAGAAATACCTCCCCCTTAATAAGCTGGTAGCGCTCCGGCCCCTCCCATTCCAGATAATCGGCGTAAGTATAACGCCCATTTTCGGGTAATTCAGTCACCCGTAAAGCATCGGACATGATTTCTCCTTTCGGCTTTTAAGTATTGATCGGATTTTATTTATCCGCAAGGTTCTTTAACTAATGGCTACTTGCATTATTCTCTAAAACTATGGATAATCTTCTGATAATTATGAAAGGTAAACCGGTTATTCTTGCGGTTGACGATATGGCCTTAAACCTGAGAACCATCAAACTTATCCTGGGGGATTTTTATGATGTGCGCCTGGCGAAGGACGGTGGCCTCGCCCTGTCCCTCCTCAGGTCCACCAGGGTCGATCTTATTTTGCTTGATATAGAGATGCCCGGCATATCGGGTTTTGATTTTGTCAGAGAGATGAACAATAATTCCTACCTGAACAAGGCGCCGGTTATTTTTGTAACCGCCCATGCTTCCCCGGAACTTCTGGCCCGGGCAAAGGTAGCGGGAGCGGTAGGTTATATCATAAAGCCCTTTACCTCCGAGGTGTTGCTGCAAAAGGTAAAAGCGGCTCTTGATATAAAAGATGCGTAAGAAGCGATCAAAGGAGGCAGATCGTGGAAACGAAAAAAAAGTCGATTCTGGTTATCGACGATATGTCAGAAAATCTCAGGATAATTAAAACCATTCTGGAAGACAGTTATACCGTGCGGCTGGCCCGTTCGGGGGCGCTGGCTAAATCCATTTTGAGCACCGCCGTTGTAGACCTTATTCTGCTGGATATTGAAATGCCCGGTCAATCCGGCCTGGAATATATTGCGTGGCTCAAAAAGAACCCCGTCACCAGCCACATTCCGGTGATCTTTGTATCATCCCACGCCGAAACCGAAGTGGTAAAACAGGCGCTGCAATTTAAAGTAGAGGGGTACATCATAAAACCCATCAACCCGAAACTTTTAAGACAGCGGGTGAGCGAAGTCCTTAATAAATAGTTACTCTTTCACCGCCCCCAGCATAATGCCGGAGATAAAATACCGTTGCAGGAAAGGATACACCACCAGCATGGGGATCATGGCGATAAATACCTTTGCGGCGTTCAGGGATTTGTTGGACAGTTTAAAAAGATTCTCTATCTGATCCCTTGTTAAGGTCGTCGCCTGGATATTGACGACGATCTGGCGGATGTAGGTTTGCAGGGGATAATGTTTTTCGGTGGTGGTTAATACCAGACCCTGAAAAAATTCATTCCAGTGATAGACGCCGGTAAACAAAACAATGGTGGCAATTACCGGGATCGAACAGGGCACCACCACCATAAAAAGTATTTTCCAGGGCCCCGCGCCGTCAACCACGGCGGCTTCCTCCAGGTCCCGGGGAATTCCGCGGAAAAAATTCACCATCAAAATAAGGTTGAAAACCGGAAGGCTTCCCGCCAGCACCAGGGCCCATATCGAATCTATAAGGCCGTAATTCTTCACCGTGATGTACCAGGGGATGGTGCCGCCGTTAAAAAGCATGCAGAAAATAACAATCCACATGATGATGTCCCGGGGCCTGAAATCCCGTTTGTTTTTTGACAGGGGGTAGGCCATGACAATCAACAAAATAAGGGCAACGCCTGTTCCCAGTACGGTCCTTTGAATGGAAATCCAGAAGGAATTAAAAAACATGGCCTCCTTCATTATTTCCCGGTAAGACTGGAGGGTGAAACCAATGGGATAAAAAGTAACCAGCCCTGAGTTAGCCGCCGCTTTGTCGGATATGGAAAGACAGAAGGCATACCACAGCGGATACAGACACGAAAGGGCCAACACGATCATCAAAATGATATTGGCGGTTTTGAAAACATTTTCCCCAAAAGATTTTGTCTGAATCATACAGCCTCCGGTTAAAAAACCTCGTTTTAGAAAACTTTGTAGTCGGCGAATTTATAGGCCATGGTATAGGAAGACACGATAAGGATGAAACTTACCACCGACTTCAAAAGCCCCGCCGCCGTGGCCAGAGAAAATTGCAGATTCACCAGTCCCATGCGGTACACCCATGTATCAATGATGTCGCCGGTGGAATAAACAAGAGGATTATACAGATTGTAAATTTGATCGAAACCGGCGTTAAGCACATTGCCCAGCCCCAACACCCCCACCACTACAATGGTACTGGCAATACCCGGCAGAGTTACGTGCCAGGTGGATCGCATCCGCCCGGCGCCGTCTATGGCGGCGGCCTCGTAAAGATTCGGGTTGATGCCGGTCAGGGCCGCCAGAAAGATCACCGCATTGTAGCCGAATTCTTTCCAGACCTCGGTGCCGATGACAATCTGCCGGAATATTGAAGCATCGGTCATCCAGACCTTGGGATCAATGCCGAACCATGACGACCGGACCGTATTCACCACCCCCTGATAGCCGAAGATGTTAAGCACCACGCTGGCCAAAATAACCCAGGAAATAAAGTGGGGAAGATAGACGATGGTTTGAACCGCTTTTTTAAAACCGCGCTGGCGGACTTCGTTCAAAAGCAGGGCAAAGAGAAGGGGGATAATCAGGTTTAAGAGCATCTTTCCTATGGCGATGATCAGGGTGTTAACCGTTACCTGGATGGAATCCCCCATCATGAACATATACTTGAAATTTTCAAGGCCTATCCAGCGGGATCTGAAAAATCCCCTGGCAGGATTAAAATCCTGAAAGGCCATGACGACCCCGTACATGGGGACGATGCTGAAAAGAAAGAGCCAGAGAAAGCCCGGCAGAATCATCAATCCGTAGTTAAGTTGAAGAGCAGTACGTCTTTTCATATTCCCTCCGGGCTTCTCATTTTCTTTTGCTATTTCAGATACAGTTTGGCAAGATCGTCCAGTATGCCCTGTCCGCCCTGGGCCTTCCAGTCGGTGACAAATTTGTCAAAGGCGCTGATATCAAGCTGGCCGGTAACAATTTTCAGCATCACCTCATCTTCCATTTTTTTGAGGTTGGGCCAGCGCTGTTCCAGCAGGTCCGTCATGGCGTAGGTAACGCTGTAAACTTCCTTATCAATTTTTGTGGTAGCAAAGGGGCGGTCGCCGATCATTATCGCATAAGCCCGGTTGAAATCCCCCGCGTTGGACATATCAAAATCGCTGACATTGAGGTCCCGGTCGGGCGAATAACGGGGAATGACCTTCTTGATCACCTGGGCGTCCTTGTACATAAGTTTGTAGAGGGACATGGGATCGTTGTAAGCCTCCGGCTGGGTTTCGCCTTTAAGAACCTTGGTCAGTTCCTTGTACTCATATTCGGTTTCATCGGCGGCGGCGGCGGTGGTGCGGAGGGGGAACCAGCCCACGGCCAGCGAAGTGTTCAGGGCCGCTTCGTCCCTGACCCAGGCATTGTACATGATGATGATAGCCGCAGCCACATCTGGCGATGCTTTCTTACTGATGAGACAAGCCTCGGTACCGGGGGCCTTCATGTGGGAATTCCATTTACCATCGTTGGTAAAGACCGGATAGGCCTGCCAGTTCGCATTGGGGTCATTTTTGAAGGAATCGCCGTTCCCATAGCCAAGGGCCCACCAGGGTCCAAAGCGTATGCCAACCTGATTGGCATTTACCGGCTCGCCTGAATTATCCCGGCTCCCCATTTCGGGATCAATAAGCCCTTCCTTGTACCATTTCGCCAGCCGCTGCAGGGCGGGTTTCATTTTCGGGTCCAGTGAACCATAGGATACCGTCTTGTCTCCATTGTCCAGGAAGAAGCCCGGATACGCATCATAGGCGGCGAAGACCGGATCAAAACCATTGGAAAGGTTTGAGGATTCAATAAAAGTACAGTAGAGGTGCCCATTCTTGTCGGGGCCGATGATAGGAATAGTCTGCGCTCCGGCGGGCTTCCTTTCCTTGAATACCCGGGCGGCGTTTTCAATATCGTCAATAGTCTTGGGGATGGGGAGGTTGTACTTATCCAGCCAGTTCTTTTGGGTGTTAAGGACAATGACGCCGTCGGTGGTTACGGTGATATTCGGAAGGGCTATCATCCTGCCATCATACGTTACCTGCGTCATGGCGCGGCCTTTGGTGGAGTCCACGATCTTTTTCACCTGCGAAGAGGCGTATTGCTGGAAGAGGTCCGTGATATCGTAGAGCATCCCCGACTGGGCGGCCTTGAGCATATAAATATGGGACCGGACATTGAGGCCGTCCGGCAGGGTATCGCTGGCAATAGAGAGGGAAACTTTTTGATTGAAGTTTTCCCCGTCCGCCGCGGTCCAGTCTACAATTACGTTGATGTTGTAATTGTCTTTGAGATACCGGGTAAACTGGTTGTTTCCGGCGCTGTCGCCCGCCGGCATGGTGGTATCAATGGGGTCAACGGACATCCCGATATGGACATCCACCGGCTTGGTAAATTTGCTGAACGCCAGGGCATCTCCCGAGAGGCCCGCCGGGGACAGAGTCGGCTTACCCCCTCCTCCTTCACCCTGGCCTTTGCAACCTACAAAAAGGGCGCAAACAACCGCCAGCAGAACAAGGGCGGTTAATAAATTCTTTTTCACACTATTTCTCCTTATGAAACATTAAGATATTTTAAGTATTATCCCGAAACCGGCGATTGTCAAGAAAAGCAAATTTCCTATACCGGATAACATCGGGCGTATCTATGGCGGCATTAATACGGAGGGAATGCCATTGCTGAATTCATTGATTCCGTGTAATCAACAGTTTTAAGAAAATATGGTTAATATTCCGGGAGAGTTTGAATAAAATCCTAAAGGACTACCATAGTCCCGATAATTTTTATAGACCCAGCGAGATCATGAAGCAGCTAACCAAGGCACGTGTCGAGCGGACAATGGAGTGGATAGATACCCTTTCTCCTTCTCTACTGGCTTCACGGGAAGATCAACTCCATTTGGTGTTCTAATCAGTGGGTTTATTTTGACACTAGTGGTATTTAGTAAAAATCAACAACCCCGCCGCAAGCGGACGGGGTATGTTGTTCTCTTAAGGTATTGGACTCAGGGTATGTACCCTTCGCCACGAATCAAAAGAAAGTGTTTCAATCTACACACCCGCACGGGGTGTGACTGAGGCGGCATGGCTTAGGACACAAGGCCGAACTGTTTCAATCTACACACCCGCACGGGGTGTGACCCCGGTTACGTTTGTGCAGCGAGCCGAGGAGTACAAGTTTCAATCCACACACCCGCACGGGGTGTGACTTTGACGATCATTGGAGCCTTTCCATTTGCATCAAGTTTCAATCCACACACCCGCACGGGGTGTGACTGCCAAGAAAAATAAAAATGTCAGATCTAAAAAAAGTTTCAATCCACACACCCGCACGGGGTGTGACACAGCAAATAATGGTCGCAAAAATCGAAAAAGAGGAGTTTCAATCCACACACCCGCACGGGGTGTGACTCTGCGGAATAGATGATGTTATTTACATAGGGGTCGTTTCAATCCACACACCCGCACGGGGTGTGACTTACACCTCATTATATCCTTATACTACAACAACTTAAAGCCCCAAATTTGCGAATATCCCAATAATAGGTGTAATAATAGTATAGTAATCCTTCCCTGACCTGTCAAATATCTATCCTGTAAGAAGTTACGTTCTATGCGAACATACCGGGATTTTCTGTGTCTTCAGAGTTCGCGGAAATGGAAGCAGCCGCTGGTGAGCAAAAGGATAATGCGGCCGGGAGTCGATTACATCTGTGAATTTTTGCACTTAAAAAATACAAAAAACCGACAAAATGACTCCTTTCGAAGTTTTGCAGGGTCAAAAACCACCTTTCAAACACTTTTCCAATATTTTGGACAAAACGCAATCGGACACGGGGTGCCCGCTGCTCCTAGACAATCAAAGGCCCGTCCACGTCATAAGAAGGCTTCGCGCCGACGTGTTCAACCCGCCGCTTGTAGTTGGCGCCAAGGTAATAGTACCGCAGGCTGTCTGTTTTGTCATCAATTGTTTTTTCCAGGGTATTTTTAAGCTGGACCCACTGGGCCGGATCAACCACACATTCAAATACCGAATACTGAACCCGCTGACCGTAATTAGCACAAGCCTTGGCGACTTTCCTGAGCCTTTTCTTACCACCGGGACTAGTCACCATCACATCATAACTTACCAGAACCATCATTTCGATTCACCGCCAGAAAAAAGGAGGGTAACCATCAATATCACCCCGGATATAACGGGCCATCAAATTCGCCTGAATAAAAAAGAGCAGCCCGATGGGAACCGTTTCCTCAATGTAAGGATGCTGAATCTCATCCTGTTTGCGGTTCTGATACTCCGTCAAAACTGTCTTCCGGCTGGCCTCATCCATAATTACCGCGCCGTTGGCAGCTTTAGTAAAATCTTTTTTTGCAAGCTGCCTCCGGTTGATCAGAGAAAGCACCAGACGATCCGCGATCACCGGGCGGAATTCCTCCATAAGATCCAGGGCCAAACCCGGACGCCCCGGTCTATCCCGGTGAAGAAAACCCACCGCCGGATCAAGCCCCACCGTTTCCAGGGCGGAACGCACATCATGGGCCAACAAGGTATACACAAACGAAAGCAGGGCATTCACCTCGTCAAGCGGCGGACGCCGGTTCCGATCGGTAAAAATAAAATCCTCTTTTTGCTCAATAATGAGATGATCAAAAACCCGGAAATATTCCGCCGCAGCCTGACCCTCAAGACCCCGCACTTCATCGGTACTAGTCATTCGGGGAATACGCTCTATAATCTTTCCGATTTTTTCCGATGCATCCTTCAAGGCTCCCGCATTCACCTTGGCGGCATGATCCCGAATAGTCCGATTCATAACTACGCGGCAGTTCGCCAATTTGCCGCTCACCACATTTGCCGCAATCCCCCGGGTCGCCTCATCATCATCGGCCATCCGGTACTGTTGCCGCCGCAGAAGCACATTCCCACTCACCGGCCCCCGGACTGCGGCCAGAAAACGACCGTGCTCGCTGAGGAAAGAAACTGCCACATCCCGTTCTGCGCAGAACCCCAGCAGGAAAGGAGAACAGAGCACATTGCCGAAACAAACAATACTACCGATAGTGTGGATAGGAAGCTGCAACACCTGCTGTTTTTCCCGTTCCACCACCACCGTCTCACCCTCCCGATGAAGATAAGATCCTTGAGAACTAACATAAAGAGTATTAAGAAGTTTCCGCATCTATCTTCTCCACGGGGAACTGCGCTGGAATTTCCGCAAGCCGCAGTTGGGCCTGCACATACCGGTCCACCTTTTTATGTCCCGCCCCCGTACTTCTGGGCATACACAAATCCAACAGAGAACAGTTGTCGCACTTCCGTTTTTCGTATTTCGCCGCCACCGTCTCCCCCGCTTCCCGGATCTTCATGATCCGATCAATCAGCGCGGTAGTTTTTTCCCGAAGCGCTCCGTCAATGATCTCATCCGTCCTCCGGCGTTCCTGAAGATAATACAACTGGCCTGTTTCAACCGGAATGCCGAACATCTCTTCCAGACAGAGAGCCTGAGCGCAAAGCTGCACCCGATCCGTATCGTCCGCTTTTTTTCTGCCCCGCTTGAATTCCACCGGTGAAACTTTTTCTACACTTTTATCCCCGGCATACCAAATCTCGACAAGGTCGCACTTTCCGATAAGCCCCCACCGTAACGAGCGCACCGCCATCCCGTATTCCTGCCGAAAAAAACGTCGCGACTCGTGATGCTCCACATCCACCCGTTCATGCAGCACCTTCCCTTCGGCGGTAAAACGGTTCTCCTCCCACTCTTGTTCAATATGAATCAGCACGTATTGCCGCTCACAAAACAGTATATGCTGCAACGCGGAAATTTGAACCAGATCATCTTCGGTGTACACCGTTTTCCCTTCCAAAAAATTCATGAGGGGGAAAGCCTTCCCCCTGGGGCGCATTGCATTGCGCCCCACCCCCTTCTCCGGGGGCTCCGCCCCCAAACCCCCGGCTTGTGGCGAAATTTAGACATGGCTTTTGCTAGACAGAAACGATTGTCTTAAGATCAGTCAATTCTTTCTCGTCCAAACTTACCGTATAGGCAGAAAAATCCCTTGCCGGTCCGGTATCATTATTCTTCCGCCCTACCTTTACCCGGTTAAACAAATCCTGGGCCGGCTTGTTTCCCATAAGAGAACTGTGCTCAAAGATGATAAGCCGTTGTGCGCTCATAAGTCCCCGGGCAGCGGATCGATCATGCTCAAACATACCCTGCAAAGCTTCCCAAAAAAGCGCGAGATCTTCCCCGGTAAAACCGGTCTGCTTTGCCAGAGGCGCCGAAACAAATCCATGGGCGCAATAGAGGCCATAAGGAATAGTAAATTTTCGTCCCATGGTGCGGTTATCTCCACCTTGTTTTTCCGCATCTTCTTCGGTAGTAACTGCCATACGGGTAATACTGTGTTCCAATGAAACAACCGGCTCAACAGAACGCGCAAACGTAAATTGTACAGGGCCTCGAACTTGTCCCGCATTTGTTCCCGTACTCATTACCGCACCAAAAGTACGAATGTCATAATACTTTTTACACATCCATTGACGGGCGGATTCGACTTCTGCATTTTTGCGCTTGCCTTTTTCACCTGAACCCTTTGGTTCTGCCGCATCAATTAAGTTGTTTAAAACGGCTTTTTCCTTTACGAAAATATCGTAGCCGTCTTTTAGGCCTTTTGTCAGTGCGATATAATTACGCACTTTCCGTTTCAGACACACATCTGTCACCAGGCCGTTCCCGGTTTCCGCATCAATTCTGGGAAGATTACCCGCATCAGGATCACCGTTCGGGTTTCCGTCTTTTACGTCAAAGAGGTAGATAAAATCATACCTTTTCTCTAAATCTGCCATATACTACTCCTTATCCTTGTTAGTATAGAAATCCTGCCGTTGGTGATAATATCCAATAGCGAATTTTCCCTGATCGTGTAAAGTTAACTGATGCGGAAAATCATCAAAATTACTCATGATTTCCGCGAGCAATTTTTCAAGATTAACCGCGCGTCCTTTGTTTTCCAATTTTGCGATATGATGGTTTTTAAGCCGCAATAAAGTTGGAAACACCGTTACCGGGCATCCGCACGCCGCGCCATAATACCGTTCACGTATTGTCGCGTTAATGCCAGGATTTGCTTCTTCCTGAATTTTCTCAAGTGCCGCAAAGAGGCGTCCAAGATGGTACGCCTTTGAGGTTTGTCCTGTGTCTAATCTCACTGTTAACTCCTTTTCTTTTGGATTTTTATGAAAACATAAATACCGGTTAAGACAGGCTTTTACCAATGCAGCGCGTACCGGTTTATTCGCACCCCACCTGTCCGATCTGCCTTCCTTTGGCGGTCCGTCACTTTTAATCCGTCGTAACACCAACTGTAATAGAGTCGCCGGATATGGTGTTCCATCCAGAATTGAGCGCATAAAGTCCCCCGCAATGTTTGGCGGAATATTTTCGCTCTTGTCCTGGATAGCCGCATTTACCAAAAGCCGCCAGAGGGAATAATAAGGAGACTCATTCGGAGGTTTGATAATTTCCAGGTCTTCAAAATGCCGCCTGATATTTTCGGCGAAATCGGCGATGGTACCGGTTTCCCAAAAACGCACACAGATTCTTTTCCCTCCGCCTTGTGAAAGACCAAGCACATAAAACTTTGTCGCACCTTCTTTTTTGACATACGCGCCGTTTTCTATCGACTCAAAAAGAGCTTTAACATCATCGCTATTTATAGCGGGGTCATCTTTTGGCGGTTCAGACAAGAACACTGAAAAATCATTTTCAAATTCGGTCGGTTTTGCCGACCAAAACACCGTTTTCGCGCCGCCAATATTCATATTTTGCGCCGGTGTTTTTAACAGCGTATTAAGCGCGGTTGTATAGGCAAATTCGGTTGATTCAATAATCGGCGCGTTATACCCCTGTTCTTTCCCGTAAGAATCGTAACCTGAATTTTTCTGAAACGAAATTAACGAATTCGCATCAGCGCTGATAAACGTTTTCCCATGCGTACGCTTGATTTTTCCGCGCTCACCGGTAACAATACAAACCCCTTCAATCGCGGCGCTTGCAGTATTTTCACCGTCATCATCAGCACTAATGTTTTGCAATGCATTATTTACAACAAATTTTTTAACAGCTTCCCGGCCGGGAATTATTTCGAAGGGGCTTGACAGTAGACGAAAAGATACATTGGGCGGAATCTGGCGTTCCGCGCATTTTAATTCTATGGCTCTTTCGATAGCTTTATTGAATTCATTTTGCGATAGATAGAATTTTTCTATTGCGGATACACCCTCATCTTCTTTTAGCCAATACGGCAAATTGAAAATTTTGTCCTTAAAAGCCGCATTTTGTTTAGGCGTTTTTTCATCGATTTTTTTTGCCAATCCTAACACATAGCCGATATGATCCCACAAAAGAAAGGCGGTCGCATATGACTTTGAGCCAGACCGTGTTTCAGAACGCGGCAATACAAATTTTCTTGCAATCTTCTTTTTGTCTATTTGTTCGGAAGTATCCTCAATATTGATAAGCTTACCGTTGTTATCAATCACGATCAGGTAGTCTATTCCCTTGATCTCAAAGCCTTCCGGTGCAAGGTCATCTTTGCGGCGGTCATAATACTCTTTTAGCGCCTGTAAGATCATGAACGCACCTCCACTTCACGCCTGTCTGTGTTTAGAATTCCGTTTTTAAGCTCTGCCCTGAAGAATTCAGGCTTTGGATTGGCAGGGTCATCAAAGTTTATATCGTAGAGCATCCAGCCAAGATTATCAGTCCTGTCAATAGGTTTTATCGTGTCAGGATTTTCAATCAGGCAAAAATTACAGGCGAATTCCCGGCAGCCGAGATATGGACGGTGAAAACATTGCCCTTTTTTTACCCGGCGTTCAAACATGGCCGCATATTTTGCTTCAGTTTCATCTGAGCGCTCAAGTGATTTCTGTTCTTCATGATCAGACCAAAATTCATCATGCTTGTTCAGGCATGCTTTTCTCTTTTCAGGTGGAATAAATTCGAACCTGGCATAAATACGGTAACGGACATCACGCAAAAAAAGTCCTGCCCGCTGTTGGCGCTTATCTTCAATAAATATACCAGGAATACCTTCACTGGCAACAGCGCCCACTTCATTCCGGCGGACGCTAATCCATTTTATGGGATTCAATATTTCAATCTTGGTTATATGCCAACTAATCGCAGGCTTCCAAAGAATAGCGTCAAATATCGCCCGGGCAGCGGAAGGGGTCATCACATCATAGCTTACCCGTTCAACTTTCATTTCAGGACGGGTGAAACAGGCATAATCGCCCCATACTTCAAGGCACCAGTCTTTCATTATACCCCCTTATTCAACAGATAAAATCCTCAGGATCATTTGGCAGCTCATCTATAAGCAGCCCTACATCTTTGCTATACTCTACAATATTGTTTAAAGCAAAAATTCCGAAGGATCCGGGGATAATCTCTTCCAGAGAACCCCGGTCCTGCAATGCGAAAAATTGATCCCTATAGATATTTATCGTATACCTTTGAAGTTTCCGTAAGGAACCATGATGCTGCGCTGATTTTTGTCGTCAATTATCCTGAAGGCTTCGGCGGCGCTCCTGAACTGAATCCTGCACTCGGGGAATTCCGGTTTTAACTGCTTCATAATGTCTTTGGAATCCAGAGAATTGGCCTTCCAGTAAAGTTCAGAAAAATAGGGAACAAACACTGTCCTGTCGATGGGATCTTTCAGGCCCCGGGCAATTATACCTTCAGTCGTTTCACTGGCCTTCCTGAGCATGTCCGTCGGGGCTCTGCGGGGGGATCTAAAGATCACTACCCGGCCAAGCTTGCCTTCGGTGTTCAGTTTTCCTTCCCGGTTGCACCTTCCCGCAGCCTGTGCAATAGAATCAAGCCCCGCCAGAGCCCGGTATACCACCGGAAAATCCATATCCACCCCGGCTTCCACAAGCTGGGTACTGATAACACGAACATTTTCACCCTTTCCCAGTTTGCTCTTGATTTCTGTGATGATATCAGTCCGGTGTTGAGCGCACATGAGCGCCGAAAGATGGTAAGTTCCCTTGGGCATGAGGGAATGAAGTTCGCGGCAGCTCCTTCGATCTGAGACCACACAGAGTACCTGATCAAGTTTCGATAATTCTCCAGCCAGATCCTCCCATTCCACCGATTCCTGAGTATTTGGAAGTTCAACCTTTACCCTCTCCAGATTTTTATAGAGGCCGGAAACATCCTGAATGATCTCTTTGACGGAACCTTCCGACAATCCGGGGAAATGGGGAAATTCTTTTTGTTTTTCAAATACTGGCTGGGTGGCAGTACAAATAACAAAGCTCACCCGGTAATGCTCTGTCAGAAGACGCATGGTTTCCAGAATAGGCTCAAGAAAATCCGTAGGGACAAGCTGGGCTTCATCAAGAATCACCACGCTGTTGGCAATGTTGTGCAGCTTTCTGCAACGGCTTGTTTTCGCTGCAAAAAGGGATTCGAAAAACTGAACCGATGTTGTCACAATTATTGGCGCGTCCCAATTTTCTGCGGCAAGCCGGGAACGCTCGCTTTTGTCTTCATCATCCAGATTTGAATGGTGCTCAACGATTTCGTCGTCTCCCAATACCTCGCGGAAAACTTGAGCGTTTTGTTCAATAATGCTGGTATAGGGGATAACATAGATAATTCTCTTTTTGCCATACAACTCCGCGTGCTTTAACGCAAATGCCATACTTGAAAGAGTTTTTCCACCGCCAGCTGGCACGGTCAACGAAAATAAACCAGGTTCCCTTTCCGCCGCCTCCCGGCAATCCGCAAGAACCTGCTGCCGGGCCTGATAGACATTTTCATCAAATAAGCCTTGAGGTCTTTGGGTTTTTATCAGCATATTCGCGTTAAATTTTTTATGCAGCTGGGCTATTGAAGAATACCCTTCCCGATCCTTATTTTTTTCGGGGGTCATATATCGTTCTGTATCCAGACGATCCGCGTCAATCAAGCAGGAAAAAAGCATTCTTATCCAAAGAGGTATATCAAGCCCTTGTGGACTGAATTTCCAGGGCGGGGCCTTAGGGCATATTTTAGAAAGAGAAGATTGCAATTCCCCGGTTACATCTTTTACAGAAACATTTTGAAGACGAAAACTTAATGCACTTTGAGGATGAGTCCCGCCCGTCCAATCAGGAAGTCCTGCATGATGGCCCGCGATGCAATACGACAGAAAACGGCCTACCGGTTTACCAAAAAGTTCTTCCGCCAGCCTTGCACCAGGCCCGGAATGTTCAACTTTTCCCGGAACTGTTTCAGAGGAGGCTTCCTCATCATAGCCAAATCCACTTTTATCCTGCAGATAAGATTGCCATATTTGCCGAGCCTTGCCGCTGTCATGGGACATCCCCAAGGCATATCCCCAGTCACGGGAATTAAAATCCGCCGCAAAGAGCGCCGCCAATTCCGCAGTCCCCCGTAAGTGATCATTCAATAACTGGGGTTCATCCCACTGACCATCGTCCAATTTGTGAACATGGGCGATATCATCCATAAAAAAGATCTCCTTTTTCAAATACTTGATATTTCTGATAACATAAATATAACAAAAACTTGTCAAGCTGTCAAGAGAAATTTCACAAAAAATTACGTCCTGAGTCGATCAGGACGTACAATATATCTGAAAACATGTTTCAATCCACGCGCCTGAGGCGCGACATAGCCCTCACAGGCCTTCACTCCCCTCTCAAATCACCTTTTTCTCCTGCCACTTGCCGCCGAGCCAGCGGCTTATGTAACAGGCGCCCCGGACCATGAAATCTCCGCCCATGGCGATCCAGACGCCCAAGGGGCCCATCTTGAATGCAAAGGTCAGGAGATAGGCGGCGCTGACACGGACCGTCCACATGGAAATTGAGGCGGCCAGCATCACGTACTTGGCGTCTCCGGCGGCCCTGAGGGCGTTGGGCAGGGCAAAACTTGCGCCCCAGCCAATGGCCATGGAAATGCAATGGACCCGGAGAAAGAGTATCGCCATTTCGCGGGCCTCGGGGCTCAAATTGAAGAGGCCGGTTAAAGGCCGCAGGAATATATAAATACCCAGGCTTATGGTAAAAATTGTTACATAGGCCATTTTCATTATCTTACCGGTATAGCGTTTTGCGGATCCGTAATCTCCGGCGCCCACACATTGGCCCACCACGGTGAGAAGGGCAAGACCGTAGGCGGAACCGGGCATAAAAGAAAATGAGTTGATCACACCGGCGATAGCGTTGGCGGCAAAAGCGGCGGTGCCGAAGCTGGTGAAGATCCGTTGGGTCAAAAGACGTCCGATCTGGAACATGGAATTTTCAAGGCCGCTGGGAATGCCCACTTTAAGGATGCTCTTTATCATAGGCTCAACGATTCTGATTTTCAGAAGCCCCTTCAAATTCACCGGGCCGCGATTATTAAAAACCAAAAGACCGGTGAGAACCGCCGCCGCCACGATACGGCTTATCAGGGTGGAAAGGGCTGCGCCGGTCACGCCTATTTTAAGGACATAAATAAAAAATGCGTTTCCCCCCACGTTCAGGATGTTCACCAGCAGGGCTATCCGCATGGTTACTTTGCTGTTTCCCGCGGCCCGGAAAACAGCGGCGCTGGCATTGTAAATCGCCAAAAAAGGATATGAAAGGGCGGTGATAAGAAAATAAATTTCCGCGGCGTTCATAATATCCAAAGGAATATTTCCATAGAGCAGGGTGATGATAGGCCGCCTGAGGCAAATGGTAACGCCCATGATAAGAATAGCAACAGCGGTCACACTGTACATGAGCTGCCGGGAAGCGAGAGAGGCATTTTCCGAATCCCGCCGGCCTATGTACTGGCTGACCACCACCGCGCCGCCGGTGGCAAGGGCCCCAAAGGCGATGATCAGAAGATTGTTTATGTTATCGATAATGTTGACGCCGGAAACGGCATATTCACCGATGCTGCTTACCATAACCGTATCGGCGGCGCCCATGGTTACCGCCATGAGCTGTTCAATTACCAAGGGCCAGATAAGACGGAAAAGAGCTTTATTATCCCAGCGTTCAGCTTCGCTCAAGGCTCTACCCGTTTCCGGTCCCGGGGAAAGAGACTTGCTTCCTTTACATTGGCGAGGCCTAAAATTTTTTGGGTCAGCCGTTCACAGCCTATGGCGAAACCGCCGTGGGGGGGCGCTCCGTATTTAAACACCGCCAAATACCCCGCCATATCCTCCGCTTTAAGGTTGAATTTCGGCAGACAATCCAGAAGGGCCTGGTAGTCGTGCTGTCTCCGGCTCCCGGAGGTGATCTCCAGCCCCCGGAACAAACAGTCAAAGCTCATGGTCAATGCTGCGGAAGCTTCGCCGCCTTCCGGAGCGGCCAGGGGATAGGTATAGAAGGGCCGGTGCCGCCGGGGAAAGGCATTGACAAAAACAATGTCGGAACCATGTTCCCGCAATGACCATTCGCAGAGAATCCGTTCCGCCTCGGGGTTCAGGTCAAAAATTCTGCCCGTTGATGAGCCTGTTTTTCCCGCCCCGGCATTGACGATTTTCAGCGCTTCCTCATAGGTCACCGTGGGCGATTTCTTCACCGCATCAGAATGGGGGACCGCAGCGTTCCACAGTTCCAGCTCCGGTCCGTTTTTCCGGGCCACTTCATCAAAAATATAGATGAGAATCTCTTTTTCCAGTTCGATAAGATCCTTTTCCGATTCGATAAAACCCAGCTCAAGATCCATGGAAACATATTCGTTCAGGTGCCGGGGGGTATCGTGCTTTTCCGCCCGGTAAACCGGCCCCACCTCAAAAACCCTTTCCAGACCGGAGGCCACCATGATCTGTTTGTAGAGCTGGGGCGATTGGGCCAGATACACCTTCCGGTCAAAATAGTCCACCTCAAAAAGACTGGTCCCGCCTTCGGTGCCGCTCCCCACGATCTTGCTGGTTTTTATCTCCGTAAAATCTTTGGAGCGGAGGCACGCCGAAAAAGCCTCGACAATCGTGGCCTGTATTTTGAAGATGGCCCGGATTTTGGGGTTCCGCAGGGACAATGCCCGCTGATCCAGAATCGCCTCCAGACCGATTTTGGCCGTATCGGCATTCACCTGATAGGGCAGATCGGAAGCCGCCCGGTTCAAAATTTCCAGAGAAGACACCCGCAGCTCCGTTCCACCCGGGGCTTTTTCATTCAAAGCCGGAACCCCCCGGGCCCGGATCACCGATTCCAGGGTCAGATCGGGCTTTTCCTCGAAAACAAGCTGCGCCGTCCCGGACCGGTCCCGGAGGATGACAAAACTCACCCCGCCCATATCCCGGATCCGGTGAACCCATCCGGCCAGCTCCACTTCCCCGCCGGGCTGTTCCCGGACCGCATTACCAAGATCTTTTGCCAATACACGCATGATTATCTATTGTAGTGAATCGGAAAGACAAGGTATAGCCTGTTGGGTAAACATTGATCAGCTTTTGTTTCCCAAATACTCCTTCAGGATCGCCATTACTGCGTCAAAATCCAGGGGCTTGCCCAGGTGATTGTTCATGCCCACCGCAAGACAGCGTTCCACATCTTCCTTAAAAACATTCGCCGTCATGGCGATAATCGGAATTATTTTTGCCTGGGGATGATCGATAGCCCGGATGAGCCGGGTGGATTCGTAGCCGTCTATGCCGGGCATGTGGAGGTCCATAAAAATCAAATCAAAGTTTTCGGGATTGGCGGCAAAGGTATCAAAAGCCTCTCGGCCGTTTTCGGCCTCGGTGATGGAAAGCCCCAGCGGTTCCAGAACGGTGACAACAATTTCCCGGTTAATATCCACATCCTCGGCAAGCAATATCCGTTTACCGGTGAAATCAGCTTCTTCGTTTGCTTCCCCGGCGTTTTGCGGTGCGGCGCCGCTTTTCTCAGCAGATAAATCCGCTTCGGATAAATAATCTGCGGCGGGTATTTCCGCCCGAATGGTAAAGATAAAAGACGATCCTTTACCGGCTTCGGATTCTATCCGTATATTCCCCTGCATCTTTTCCACGATCTTTTTGGAAATAGCCAGACCCAAACCGGTACCGCCGAATTTTCGGGCAATGCTGGAATCCACCTGGACAAAAGATTGAAAAAGCTTGTCCTGCTGATCTTTCGAGATGCCTATCCCCGTGTCGGTAACTTTTATTTCCAGGTCGCAAAATCCTGGGGCGCTGTCCGGCAGCCGGCGGATACCCAGGGTGATAGTTCCCTTGTCGGGGGTAAACTTCACCGCGTTGCCCATCAGGTTGGTAATGACCTGGGCAAGCCGCTGTTCGTCACCGATGATCCTCGGGGGTATCGAAGGGTCCTGAAACACTGACAGCTTTTGATTTTTTTCACTTAAACGGAATTCAAAAATAGTAATAACCCGCTGTATCATGCTGTTGAATTCAAAATCCGTAGGGGAAAGCTCAAATTTATCTTCCTCTATTTTGGACATATCCAGAATATCGTTGATGATCCCCAGGAGGTGCGTGGAGGCCCCTTCGATTTTTCCGAGACAGTAATCCTTCCGCTCCGCTTCTTTTGCGTTTTTTGCGATGGCGGTCATGCCGATAACCGCGTTCAGGGGCGTGCGGATTTCGTGGCTCATATTGGCGAGGAAATTCGATTTTGCCCGGCTGGCCTGTTCCGCCATATCCCTGGCTTCAAGAATGTCGGTCATATCGTGAAAAAGCACAAAGGCCCCCTGAAAAATTTCCTCCTTGTTGTACATGGGGGTAAAGTGAATTTCATAATACCGGGAGTTGCCGTCATTGCCGATGTCCAGCGATCGTTCAATAACAACCGGTTTTTTCCCCATCTTTGAATCTGCAAAAAAATCAATAATCTCTTTCAGTTTTTCCGGAGTGGTAAAACGGGCAAAAACTTCCCGGTAACTTCTCTTGCGGATATCTTCAAAATTCCTGATATGCGCCCGCCGGAGAAAAACATCGGCGCTGTATACCAACGCTCCTTTATTGTCCAATAATAAAATAATATCGGGGCTGTTTGCAAAGACCATTTGCATATAGCTGTCCTGCCGGGAGAGCCAGTGGTCTTTCAGTGAACGGGCATATTCGTACACCACGGTAAGGAGGAGAAAAAAGAAATAAAGCCCGCAGGTAAGAAACGCCTCGGGAATAGTATATTGATATGCGGCGAGGCCCGGCGTAAAAATTCCAATGGCGACCGCGGCAAACAGGACCAGAGCGGGAATAAGGCCCAGGGGAAATCCCAGCGTAAAAATCGACATGAGGGGATAGGTATACACCCACAGGCTCGCGAAACCAAAAGAATCATCCTTGGTATAAAGGGAAACTCCGCAGAAGGCCCCGAAGATCAGGGTGACGACGAAACCTCCCACGATAAAAGGAAATTCCGTCCGGAGGAGCATAAGGTTAAGAAAAACCGCAAAGCCGATGATAAGATCGATGAGCCCCTGATCAACTTTCCCGCTTTGCATGGAGGAAGCGCCCATGGTGATAATTACTATAGAGGCGGCGGTGTAGGTTATGTTAATGATGATAAGCCTGAGCACGGCCTCCATGTCCTTCTCGTCCTGCAGCCGGGTGTATTTGCCGCTGGTTAAGAGGGAAATAAAAAAGTTTTTGATGAACGCCATATTCAGCCTGCCGTTTCGGGAATATTTTTTTCCAGTAATTTTATCGTGCAGGAAACCGCCACCAGGATCCCCAACACCAGGAGCAGTACGGCAATGCCCATCTGGAGGCCGTCAACGGCGGCGTTGAACGTACCGTTCATCAAAAGCAGCATCTTGCTTCTGATGGTCAAGACCAAAGATGAATAGGTAACCGCCAGCATGATGATGGTAGGGATGATGAGCATGAAGATCCGGCGGCCGGTTTTTTTGAAAAACAAGGTACAGGCGATAAGGGTCAGCGCCGCCAGAAGCTGATTCGCCGCGCCGAACAATGTCCATATATTCTGATACCCCATGATAGCCAGCAAATATGCCGGCAGCAGGGTAAAAAGAGATGCCGCAGGTTTGTTTTTGAGCAGCCGGAAAATTCCCCTTCGATGATCCCCTTCCTCAATGGAAAACAGTTCCTGAAAACTTAAACGTCCCAGCCGGGCCACCGTATCCAAAGTGGTAAGCACAAAGGAAGAAACCGCCAGGGAAACAATGGTGAAAGACACCTGGCTGGGCAGGCCCAGTTGATGGAGAAAACCGGAAACCGCAGCGGCAAAAACAACCGGCGGTGTTTCCTTGGGCAGGATCCCGTTATGCGCCAGGGAGCCCACGGCGATAAGGGCCAGCACCGCCACCAGCGTTTCCACCAGCATGGCCCCGAAGGAAACGGGGAGCATGTGCCGCTCGCTGCTTATCTGTTTGGACGTCGCGCCGGTGGCCACCAGTGAATGGAACCCCGAAATCGCCCCGCAGGCAATGGTGATAAAAAGCGCCGGGAACAGGTAATTGCCGCCCACCTCAAAGCCTGAAAAAGCGGGGATGGAAATTTTGGGAGCCGTAAAAACCACGCCGATAAAAGCCGCCAGGATCATGGCTATCAGCAAAAAGGAATTGAGATAATTCCGGGGCTGCCCCAATGCCCAGACGGGAATCACCGAGGCGATAAAGATATAGCCAAAAACCAGGCAGAGCCAAAGAGGTTTGGCAATATAAATAGGAAAGAAAATTCCTATGACAATGCAGATGATCAGGAGGTCTATGGCGATGATCCCGCTGGCCAGGTCCGAGGCCTTCCGCTTGCGGATGAGGAAACCCAGGCCCACGGCGGCAACGATAAAAAGGCCGGAGGTGGACGCCACCGAAGCGTTGGTCTGTATCTCCGCCCCGGCGTTATCAAAGCCGGCAAAGGTCCCCGCCACAATATCCGCAAAAGCTGCGGCAATCAATATGGAAAAAAGCCAGACAAAAATGAGGAAAAAACGCTTGCCCGCCTTGCCCACATACTGTTCGATGATATAACCGACGGATTTTCCTTTATTTCTAACCGAAGTGTAAAGGGCGGCGAAGTCATGGACGGCGCCGAAAAAAATCGACCCAAAGAGGAGCCAGAGCAAAACCGGCAGCCAGCCGAACATGGCGGCGATAATGGGTCCGTTAATCGGCCCCGCCCCGGCGATGGAGGAAAATTCATGCCCAAAGACCACTGCCGGGGAAGAGGGCACATACTCCATTCCGTCTTCCATCTCCTGGGCCGGGGTTTTCCGGGAAGGGTCTATCCCCCAGATCCGGGCCAAAAACCGGCCGTACAACAGGTACGCCAAAGCCAGCGCCGCGACGGAAACTATCAGCAGCAGCAATCCGTTCATTTCTTAAATATATACCAAAATTCCAAAAAAAGTCCACCTCTGAGACATTGTAATAATTGGCAAAAAAAGGGTAT
The DNA here is from genome assembly GCA_025997615.1 of Spirochaetia bacterium. Taxonomy (GTDB): domain Bacteria; phylum Spirochaetota; class Spirochaetia; order Treponematales; family Breznakiellaceae; genus BNUV01. The sequence goes on along the minus strand of BNUV01000018.1, from coordinate 24,722 downwards.
CGTTTATGAATATGCCAAAAAAAGTAATAGACGCCTTTTTCACTGCCCTGGTCAGGGACATAAAAAACCACTATCAACCCGGAGATAAATACCTTTCAATCCGGGCGCTGGGAGAGAAATACAAGATCAGCCTGCAGACCGCCCAGCGGGGCGTAAAAAAACTGGAAGAATACGGGTACATCTCGATCAAACGCAAGGCCGGCATTACCATCGCTTCGCTGCGGCCCCAAAAAAAACTGGATGGCTACAAGATCGCCGTCGTTTCCGCCAGGGCGGATACCCGCTTCAATGATGCCTTTTTTAAGGGAATCAGGGACACGGCGCTGGAAAAGGAAATTTCGGCGAGTTTTGTGCAGATACCGGATATCGATCCCCGATCGCTGCAATTCGGAGAACACCTGTTATCTCTGGACGCAGACGGCATCATTGCCCTGTATTTCAACAATGCCGCCCTGCCCTTTTACCATGTTATGCGGGAAGGTCTGGATATCGTAGCGGACATTATTCTCGACGAACTCCCCACCCTGCCGGTGGTCCAGACCGACAATTATCACCATGCGCAGGAAGCGGGACGAATTTTTCGGGAACAGGGATACCGCCGTTTTCTGGTGGTCAGTTATTATCCGCAAAAAAGCAACCGCCGTTTTGATGGAATGTACGAGACCATTAAAAATCATTGCGATGAAGTAAAATATGTCTGCATCCAGGATCCAGGCTCCATGAACGCCATCGATTCTTTTTTTCATCACAGGCTGCGTTTCCTGCGGCAAAGTTGATGATATCGTCCGGGCATAGGTACGGTATTCTTTACTTTCTTTTCCGGAATGCAGTTTGACCGGTACCTTTTTGTATACCGGCTGGTTATGAGTGTCATTTGTTTCTTCTTTATTGTTTTTAACTTTACCGATTTTCTCGCCGCGTATCGTGAAGATTACGGTAAAATAAGGCTGCAATTACCGGGCAGGCTCAAGGGTTTCAACTTTGCCCTGGTTAAACGCCTTACCAATGCGAAAAACAGGGGAGCGCTGCTTACGGTTTGTTTTATAACCGGAGTTATTACTTCCATTGGTGAATTTTTCTGTACCGGCCAAATATATATCACAACAATCCTTTCCATGATCCATAATAATTACGGAAGCCGGGGCCGGGCATTGCTTTTTCTCTTTCTTTATAGTATAGGTTTTATTGTTCCTTTTCTTTTGATAACAGTGCTTCTTCACAAAGGCGCTGAATTTTTCGATGTGTCGGATTTTATCCGCCGTCACACACCGCTTATCAAAGCGTTCAATATAGTGCTTTTCGCCGGAATTTTGATTTTTGTGTGGTTATTTTAAGGGGCGACCCTTTTACCGGCAATTTTGCCGGGCATTTTTTGTTCTGGAGGCCGTTATGTATACCGATTTTGAAACGCATCTGGGAAATCTGTCGTATTTATCCGGGGCCAAAAGCTTTTCCATAAGCCCGGAAAATTTTCACGGTGAAAAGGGAAAGGGCGGAATGTGCGAGCTTGAAAAAGGCAATGCGCAAAACGCGGCCCGGGATCTGGGGAAAGGCTGGAAGGTAAATCCTTATATCATCATCAAGCCCCATGAAACTTTTGAAATTGCCAACATCGAAGGAGCGGGGGCCATAAAACATATCTGGATGACGCCCACGGGAAAGTGGCGGAACACCATTATCCGGTTTTATTGGGACGGCGAGGATCAGCCTTCGGTGGAATGTCCGGCGGGGGATTTTTTCTGCGCCGGCTGGCAGAGCTATCACCAGATTTCGTCTTTGGCAGTTTGTGTAAACCCCGGCAGCGCCTTCAATTGTTATTGGACCATGCCCTTCCGCAAAAACTGCCGCATCACCCTGGAAAACCGGGATGATGAAAAAGTCACCTATTACTACCAGATAGATTATACCCTGGCGCCGGTGCCCGCAAAATGCGCTTATTTTCACGCCCAGTTCCGGCGGACCAATCCCCTGCCTTACAAATCGGTTTATACTATTCTGGAAGGCGTTAGGGGCGAGGGGCACTATGTGGGTACTTACCTGGCCTGGGGCGTGAACAACAACGGCTGGTGGGGCGAAGGGGAAATAAAGTTTTTTATGGACGGCGACGATGAATACCCCAGCATCTGCGGAACCGGAACCGAAGATTATTTTTGCGGCTCCTACGATTTCGAGGATCCCTATACCCATGACCGTTATGTTGATTTTACCACACCCTACACGGGCTTTCACGAAGTGAGGCGGGACGAACTTTACAAAAGCCAGAAACGTTTCGGGATGTACCGCTGGCATATCACCGATCCCATCCGGTTTGAAAAGGATCTCAAGGTTACAATTCAGGCCCTGGGCTGGCGTGAAGGCGGCCGCTATCTCCCCCTTCAGGATGATATTTCCTCCGTGGCTTATTGGTACCAGACCTTGCCCGCGGCGCCTTTCCCCGCCTTACCCGATAAGGACTATCTTGAGGTAATCTAAGGAGGGGCTATAGCCCCCAGCCCCTTGTTGAAACCGGCATTTTAGGCTAGCATCAATGATATAGATCTTAATCATATCAAGGCGAGGTGTGTTATGGGTTCTTTTAATCCTGAGGCGTTGGCCGAATTTGCCCGGTATTACGGGTTTCATTACGATGTGTGCGATCCCGCCGTTCTTGTTCGGGATGTTCTTATCGACATGGACCGGGGACTGGAGGGAAAAAGTTCCAGCCTTGCCATGATTCCCGCCTACATCAGCCCGGTGTCCAGGGTACCGGCGGGGAAAACGGTGCTGGCGCTGGATGCGGGGGGGACCAACCTCCGGGCCGCCCTGATTTCATTCGATGAAGCGGGCAAAGCCCTGCCGGGGGAGACCGTCAAGGGACCCATGCCCGGCACCCAGGGGCCGGTAAAAGCCGATGAATTTTTTGATAAAATCGCCGAGGTCACCGCGCCGCTTATTCAAAAGGCCCAGGATATAGAGGGCATAGGCTTCACTTTTTCCTATCCCATGGAGATCACCAAAAATGCCGACGGCATCCTTCTGGCTTTCAGCAAGGAAGTGGACGCCCCGGCGGTTATCGGCAAACACATAGGCCAGGGGCTCAGGGATGCGCTGGCCCGGCGTAATGTCAAGGCCCCGGAGCGCATCGTTCTGCTGAACGATACGGTGGCCACCCTTCTTTCGGGGCTGGCGTCAATTCCCCCCGATGGCGGCATTGGCAAAAAAGGCGGGGCGGCGGGGCCCATGATCGGCTTTATTCTGGGCACGGGTTTTAACACCGCTTATCCTGAAAAACGTATCCCCAAGATCGGATTCGACTCGCCGGATAATCCCCAGATCGTGGTCTGCGAAACAGGCAACTTTGCCCTGCGGTACCTGGGAACGCTGGACCGGGAATACGACATCTCCACGAAAAATCCCGGCACATACAGTCTGGAAAAATCGACCTCCGGCGCGTATTTGGGGCCGTTGACTTTCCACATTATCAAACAGGCTATTCGGGATGGGCTTCTGAAATTCAAACGGGCCGATGAATTCCTCTCCTGGCCTGCGCTGCAAACCAAGGACCTCAATATGTTTATGCGGGCCCCCTTCGGCGGTGAAGGCCCCCTGGGGAATCTTTTCGCCCCCGGTGAAGAAGACGCCTTGACCAGCTTTGTCTACCTCACCTCGATAATCACCCAGCGGGCGGGGATCTTTTCCGCGGCCATGGTGGCGGCCATGGTGGAACGGACCGGTGAAGGTTTCGATCCTTTTGCGCCGGTGCGCATCGCCGTGGAGGGAACCACTTTTATGATCTACAAGGGGATGCGGCAGGCTTTGGAATCGGCCCTTAACACCATGTTGACGGCGAAAAAGCCCCGGTCGTATATTATAACACCGGTGGAACAGGCCAGTCTTTTCGGCGCAGCCGTGGCGGCCCTCTCTAAATAAAGGCCAGGGCGCCGTAGTAGATCGTGTTTCCCTTTTCGTCTCCGGCCTTTGTCAGGGGGCCGGAAACTTGCTTCATTGTTTTTCCTTCCATAAGGCCGCTTCCCAAAAGGCTCGCCGCCAGAGGCGCTCCGCAGGCGCTGATGCTTTTTTCCTTGAGGGCGGTAATCAGGGCGGGGAAATCTTTTTCGCCCAAAAGCCTGATACATTCTTCGGCGTGGAAGCGGGCCGTTTCTTCATCGGGACAATTTGAAAGATTGCAGGACACCACAAAAAGGGTACTTTCCAGCAGGGGCTCAAAAACGGTCTGCAAAGCCCAGGCTAAACCGGAGATTAAGGCCGGACGGGAAAGCCCCATCAAAATGGGGATGATCCGGGTTGAGGGGAAACAGTATTTTACCAGGGGCAGAAGAATTTCCAGAGAATGTTCCCGGAGATGGGGGATGTCGTTGAATTCAAAAAAAGGACTGGAGGAGGCAAGGGCCCGGGAATATTTCCGGTCCACCGGCAGATAGCCGAAGGGGGTTTCAAAAGCACCGGATTCGGAAAGGAAAAGCCCCTCCTCAGAATCACCATGAATAGTCCCCAGCAGCACAACCCGGGAAACGCCCTGATCGTGCTGTCCGCCTGAATGGACACTTGGCCATTTCCGTTCCCGGCCCGCCGCCGCCCTAAAAGCCCTGCCGGCCACCGCCCCGGAAAGATCCCATGCGCCGTGGGGCGCCAAAATTGCCTGAGCCTTGCCGCCTATGCCCCGGATAAGGCCGTAGGATTGAAGCGCAGCCGCCGCCGCTGCGGGTTCCTCGGGATAAAACCATCCCCCGGCCACCGGTGAGCGGATCCGTTCTCTTATATATGCCGTTTCGCCCATTTATTAAATTTAAGTTAACCCAGACCGTAATGCAAGGAAAAAGACAAAAAATCGTAAAAAAATACCAGTTCAAGCCTGGAGCTTTTCAACCCGGCAGCCTTCCAGCTCCCGGAGGCGGCGATCATCAGTTTTTATGTGGAGATTTTTCTCCTGGGTGGGAATCACCAGGCCCTTGGGGCCGTTTTTTGCCCGGCGCAGATATTTTACCGGGGTATAGAAAAGGTCCGCCTCGCCGTTGTTCCGGCCTTTGGAATAAAACAGGGCCAGGTTCCCCGCGTCCAGAAGAATCTCCAGGGGGTAGGATTTCCCGGAACGCTGCTTGATGAACACATAGGAGCCGGCGAAGTCCCGCACATGGAGCCAAAGATCGTTCCCCTTGACGTGCCGCCTGAGGAGGGCATCGTTTTCCGCCGCATCCCGGCCCACCATGATGAGCCAATCCCCCCGCCGGAAGGAAAGCCCCGGCCTTTTTTGATCCCCGCTCTGTTTTCCCGGCGGCGGCGTTTTATCCCCGGCTTGAAGAAGGCGGTGAAGCTTCAGCGGGTTGGTTTCCGCCAAAAGCATTTCCAGCCGCTCTCCCAGCCGGGCCAGTTCCGCCTCCCCATCGGCGATTTCCCTCCGCAGATCTTCGAGGCCGCTTTTTGCCTTCCGGTACTGGCCGTAGTAGCCCTCCGCCCCGGCAGCGGGGGTCTTTTTCGGGTCCAGTTTTATCCGCACCGGTTCCCCCGAAAAATCAGCGGTCTCAAGCCATTCGTCCCCCATTTTGATGGAGGCCATGTTGGCCAGGATCAGATCCCCCCATTGGCGCAGGCGATCCGCCGAGGCAAAATCCGCCTCCTTGGCCCGGAGTTTTTCCAGCGACGATTCCAACCGGTTAAGGCGGCCTTCAAAAATCCGGCGGGCATCCTCCCGGAGGCTTTCTAGAGATAATGCCCCTCCCTGCTCGGCGTAAAATGTGTCGATTTTCTCGTTGAAAGAGATCTCAGCCGGAATATCTGCCGGGAAATCCCGAACCTCGTATTCCCGCCGCCTTTCTCCCCCGCTTTCACCAAGACTGTCTTCGGGCCGGTAAGAGCCGCCTGAGATTTCCCCTTTTTTGGGGAGCCGCCGCATGGCGTCCAGCACCATACCGTCATCGGTGCAGACCACTACATTGGCGGCGTTAGACCAGAGCCTTATATACAGCCGGAAATGCTCCGCCCCCAGCCGCACGCCCAGGGCGATAATGCGGTTATCCCCCAGTTGAAGGGCCTCATCAATCCACCCGTTGACGATCCGCGAATTGAGAAATTCCGCAAAACGCAGGGGCTTGTCATTTTTCGGCATACTCCGTTTTGTTTCGTGGAGGCGGCAGGCCCCCGGCGTCAGGGCAATCAGCAGGGTTTTACTTTCCCCCCGGCCGTGGAGTTTCAAAGACAGCACGTCGTAGGCGCTCTGTATTGCCTTTTGAATTTGCATCCCCGGCAGGGCAAGCTCTTCGAGGACGAGGTTTATTTCTTTCCAGTTCAGGGACATATATCACCATTTTACGCATAATGATAAAAAAGTCCAATGCAGGCGTTCAGTATTTCGCCCTCTGTTGATTTATCCGCCCCTGTGTTATAATACTCCCGATGCGTCATCCCCGGATTTTTCTTCTTCTATTATTTTTGCTTGCGAATCTTTCAGGCTGCGGCCCCGGAAAAAAATCTCCGGCGGCGGATATAAGCTCGTCTGAAATTCCCTCCGCTGAAAAGATCCTTGCCGAAAAAATCGCGGAGATGGAAAAACAGGCGGAAAAAATCGTTCAGAATCTGGATGATAAAGATCTGGCGGCCCAGGTGATAATGGCCGGCATAGACGGGAATGTCCGTATCAGCGCCGCCATGCGGCCCCTGCTGGAGGAAATACCCGTGGGGGCCTATATGCTGTTCCGCTACAACCTGGGGGGAGAAAAAGAGGCGGTCCGCAATTTTCTGGAAGAATGTTCCGCTTTAACCGAAGCCGCCGGTGCGGGCATCCGCCCCTTTGCGGCGGTGGATCACGAGGGGGGGGATGTGCACCGTTTCAGCCCGGCGGTGGAGCGGCTTCCTCCGGCCCTTTCCTATTGGGAGGCGGCCCAAAAATCCGGCGGCGAGGCGGCATTGCAAAAAGCCGGTGAGGACGCGTTCCGCAGTGGAAGTGAAATCCATGAATGGGGGATAAATCTGAACCTGGCGCCGGTGGCGGAAATCTTAACCGAAGAAAATAAAAAGTTTCTGGAGGGCCGTTCCTACGGGGGCGATCCGCAATTCACGGCGGCGGCGGCGGCGGCTTTTGTCCGGGGCATGGGGGAGGCCGGCGTGGCCTGTGCGGCAAAGCATTTCCCCGGCAATACCGGTACGGATCCGCACACGGGCCGGGGGGAGATGAACGCCGATAGAGCAGCGCTGGATCGCATGGTCTTTCCCTTCGCCGAAATGATCCGTTCCGGCCCGCCGTCTTTCATCATGGTTTCCCATGTTTTTCTTCCTTCCATTGACAAGGAAAAGAACGCCAGCCTTTCCCCCAAGGTGATGAACGGGTGGCTCCGGGGCGATCTGGGTTTCCGGGGAGTGATCCTGACCGATGATTTTTCCATGGCCGCCGCGGAAGCATCGGGTCTGGGCCCCGGAGAATCGGCGGTGGAGGCCCTGAACGCCGGCGCTGATATGGTGATGGTCTGGCCGGTAAATCTCCGTTCGGTTCACCGACACATTCTTTTGGCCCTGACAGAAAACCGTATCCCCCGGGAACGGCTGGAGGATGCGGCGGAGCGGATCATTTTGGAAAAAATCCGTTTTGGCTTAATTAAGGAATAACAAATGAATAAAACAATGACACTCGACGAATCGCGAATTCTTTTTCGTAATGCCGCCTGTGTGGTGATCAACAAGCTCCCCGGAGAAGCGGTAGAGGGGGCGGGGCCAAACATGGGCGACCTCCCGAAACTTTTGACCGAATATCTGCACATCAACAAAGCGGTTGCGGTTAACCGTCTGGATGTGCCGGTTTCAGGCTGCGTCCTTTTTGCGCTGAACCCCCAGGCTCTTTCGTTTCTGAACACCGCCTTTGTCCGCAACCAGGTGGAAAAACGCTACTGGGCGGCGCTGGAACTGCCGCCTCCATCAATGGAAATTCCCGAATCCGGTGAACTTGTCCACTGGATTGAAACCGACCGGCAGCGGAACAAAAGTTTTGCCTGCAACGAAGAAAACAAAGGCCGTAAAAAAGCGATTCTCCGTTACCGTATTTTGGGACAGAGCGATCATTATATGTTCTGGGAAATAGAACTCGTTACCGGGCGGCAGCACCAGATCCGCGCCCAGCTTGCGGCTAAGGGCCTCTGTATCAAGGGCGATCTGAAATACGGCGCCCGCCGCAGCGAAAAAAACGGCGGTATCAGGCTCCATGCATTTTCCCTCGCCTTTCCCGATCCCTTAAATGCGGGGCAGCGTATAGAAGTAAAATCTCCGCCGCCGGAACCGGACAATCTCTGGAAAGCGTTTGAAAGTTTCTATCCGGCCTGAGGCAGCGTGCGCTAAAGCGTGCGCTACCGCGCTTGGAGAAATGCCAACAGGGGATCTTCCCAGCGGGCGGCGCTGCGGCCATCTTCAAGAAAACGGCGGTAGAGGGAACTGATGTGGGAACGGATAGCGGCAGCGTCATCCCCGGAAGGCTTGCCGGGTTTAACAAAAAGCTTTGCGGCAAAACGTTCGGCCTCATCGGGGGGAAACAATGTTTCGTCAAAACGGGTCATGGCGTACATGGCGGCGGAGATGCAGTTGACGCTGTGCTGCTTGACATAAAGCACCGCCTCGGTAATCGCCAAAGCCCCCTGTTTAATTTCTTCAATTTGCGGCGCAAAAGTTTCCGCCGGTCCCAGCTCGTTCAGCATTTTTTCAAACATGGTATAGGAGCGGATCATCACCATCACATGGAGGCTGGGGATGCACATTAAATGGGGGTCCACCGCGTGGATCAAAACAAAGCGGGGACGGGCCAGATACCGGGGACGGTTGGTGGTGGAGAAATTTTGTGAATACACTTCCGCAGCAAAGGCATAGAGGGCGCCCATGGAATCGATAAAATTTTTTACCGGCGCCAGGGCCCGGCGGCCAAAATGGCGGAGCAAAAATCCCAAAATTCGTATCCAAAAGGCGACAAAATCCAGGTAAACGGCGATGCGGCCGGGGGTAAAGGGGATTTTTTCATCCAGGGGATGGTCTACCTTTGTTACGGGGATCCGGCCCGGAAAAAAAACACCCCGGTATTGCAGAAAGAAAAAATTACGAAAAATCGAAGAAGTGCATTTCCCCGCGCTGCCCCGCAGAAAGGGATTGGCGGCTATCTTAACGATGGTAAGGCCCGGTGATTCATCCGCTACTGGTGATGCCATGTATCAAGGCTATCATACTCTTGACATAACGTAAACATCACCGCATAGGATCATCAGTATGAAAGCACTATTTATCGGTGGCACGGGAACCATCAGCACGGCAATTTCCCGGAAATTATTGGCGGACGGCGCGGAGCTTTGGCTCCTTAACCGGGGCAGCAGGAATAATCTTTTAACCGGAAATGTCCACGAGATCAACGCGGACATCAACAACGAGGCGGAAGTTGCCGGAAAAATTCGGGATCTCAAGTTCGACGTGGTGGCGGATTTTATCGTCTTTGGCCCCCAACAGGCGGAACGGGATTACAGGCTTTTTAAAGGCAAAACAAAGCAGTACATCTTCATCAGTTCCGCTTCGGCCTACCAAAAACCCCTTTCGGATTACCGCATCACCGAGGGGACGCCGCTGGCAAATCCCCACTGGCAGTATTCCCGGAACAAAATCGCCTGCGAGGATTTTCTCACGGAAAAATACCGGGAAACGGGGTTCCCCATCACCATCGTGCGGCCCAGCCACACCTACGACGAGCGGAGCGTCCCCCTGGGCATACACGGAAAAAACGGAAGCTGGCAAACGATCAAACGGATGATGGACGGCAAACCGGTGATCATCCACGGAGACGGGACGAGCCTTTGGACTATGACCCACAACAGCGATTTCGCGAAGGCCTTCACGGGCCTCATGGGAAACATCCATGCCATAGGCGAAGCGGTGCAGATCACCTCCGATGAAACCCTCACCTGGAACCAGATCTACCATACCGTCGCCGGCGCCCTGGGGGTGGAACTTCACCCGGTGTATATTTCCAGCGATTTTCTCCATCAATGCGGCCCCTACGATTTTCTGGGAGCCCTTACCGGCGACAAGGCCAATTCGGTGGTCTTTGACAATGCCAAACTTAAGCGGCTGGTACCGGGCTTTACCGCCGCCCTGCGTTTTGATCAGGGAGTTCGCCTGACCCTTGACTATGTCCTTTCCCACAAGGAATGTCAGAAGGAGGATCCCGAATTCGATGCCTGGTGCGACCGGATCATCGCCCTGCGGGAGGAGGCCATCGCCAAGGCAAAATCCGCTTAGGCAAATTCCCTTGCCAAAAAGGGAATCCTTGAGTATTATTACAGTATCCTAATTTGAGAGAGGTATATTATGGCGTATAAAGTTGGAGATGCCTGTATTAACTGCGGGTCCTGTGACAGCGAATGTCCGGTGGAGGCGATTTCTGAAAAAGATAATCACCGCTGGATCGATGCTTCCAAATGCCAGGATTGCGGCGTTTGCGCCGGGGCCTGCCCGGTAGAAGCCATTGCGGCTGAATAGCCGGAACAGTGCTAAAAGCCGCTCAGTCGGCAGGTACATAGGCAAGGGGAATCCCTTGCCTTTTTTTTCTTTACTCCTTTTGTGTCTATGGACATTTTTGTGTCCGCCATTTTCCCTCTTCGCACAGGCGCCCCGCACCGGGGAGGCAGAAGGGGCTTACCCCCTTATTTCCCGGCTGGATGTCCGGGACACGGCTTTTAAGCAGTATCTGGATGATGTGGAAGCGGCCCGGCGGCGTATCTACAACCGTCAGGGAGGGCGGGAGGCCGATCCCCAAAGCGTCGCCGAAGCGCTGACGGTTTATTCCTACGAGCCCCGGAGCGATGAAGACCTCCTGGCCCTGGCGGCGCGGTGTAATATACCCTATGCAGGCATCGCCAGCCTTAACCGCCTGAGCCATCCTGAGGACCTGGGCCGACAAGGGGTCATACTTCTGCCCTCGGCGCCGGGAATTTTTATCCCGGAAAACTCAAAGTCGGATCTGGAAAACCTTATCTCCGCTTCCCGTTCATCTGATGATGGCATCAGAGTGGTGATACGAAGGCAGGGCAAGGGGGAAAAATTCCTTTTTATCCCCGGCGCGGATTTCAGCCCTGCGGAACGGGTGTTTTTTTTGAACCAGGGTTTCCGTTTTCCCCTCCGCGCCTGGCGGATCACCAGCTCCTTCGGTCCCCGGGTCAATCCCATTACCGGGGTCTACGGCATACACCGGGGCCTCGACCTGGCCGCTCCGGAGGGCACGGAAGTTTTTGCCGCCCGGGACGGAACCGTGGCGGACCTGGGGGAAGATCCGGTCTACGGCCGCTACATCATCATCAGTCATGAAAATAACTGGGTAAGCCTCTACGGCCATCTGTCAAAAATTGAAACGGCCTTGAAATCCGGGGTAAAATCAGGTAGTCTTATAGGTAGAGTTGGATCAACGGGACAATCCACAGGGCCCCATCTTCATTTTGAAATCCGGCAGAATGGTCAGGCCCAGGACCCCGGCAGGCATTTGCGGATATTCAAAAATTAGGACGTTAATAACAGAGTGATGATAAAAAAAATTCGGGCGCCGCTTTTACTTTTATTGTTCTTCCCCTGGCACCTCGCCGCTGATCCGGTACGGGTAACCGTTGTCGGCAGTCTGGATATTTCATCGGAAAAAACCGCCGAATCATCCCTCGCGCTGGGCTATGCGAGTTCCGCCCTGGTGATGCTGGATAGGGAAACCCGTTTTTTCCGGGGCATAGAGCTGGAGCTGGCGATCCCCGCGGCTTTTCTGGCCCACCAGCGGAGTTTAGCCATCGTCCTTTACGGCGATTTGGATAAAGTGCCCGGTGTCGGCGTTGCAGATATCGAAGGCCGGCAGATTGCACTGGCGGGCCTCCCCGGCAAGATTCAAATTATCTACCAGATTCCCCTTACATCCTCCCACGGACTGCGGAACAGCCCTTATGCATCGGTGCTTACGGGGATAGTGCCGCCATCATCCTTTCCCCTTTTGGTACGGATCATGCCGGTGGACAAGGGCCTTGCCGGCGACATAGAAAAGATGATCATTAACCTCACGGCCCGGCCCATTTTCAGTGACGAAGGGGCGGTGAAAATCAACTGCCGCTACCCTCCCCTCCTGGCGGGAAAACCTTTTACGGTGCTGGTGGACGATGAGATCATCGAAAGGCCCATGGACGAAAGACTCCTTAAAGAGGGGGAACATCACCTCATGGTGCTTTCCGAAGATTACCGCAACGAGAGCCGCCGTTTTATGGTGGAGCGGGGAAAAGTTCTGGACATCCTCGTGGAGCTTCAGGACCCCACTCCGCTGATCATTTTTGAAGCCCCGGAAAACGCCCAGGTCTATCTGGATAACCAGCTTCTGGGGCCGAATCCCGGACCGGTGACGGTGGAACCGGGGAACCACGAGATCCGGTTTCAGGTGGGAGACTACTCGGTGATACGGCCCCTGATCGCACAAAAAGGAAAGACCTACCGGGCGGCCCTGACCGTTGATGTAACTATCTCCGATGAAGAATAATGTTAAGTAAAAATCTCCGTCTACCGATATTTAAAATGTCGGAGATATAGTTCCCCTCCCAAATCACTATATTTCTGATATGCCTCAAGGGCAGCCGGTACCGAACCTCTGGTTTGTACCGGTTTTTTTTGCCTTGACAAAAGGTAAGGTTTTCTGTAGGTTTACATACAATGGGACAGAAGGGTAAATTTTCTTTTTTCACCCGCCTCTTAATCCGCCTGGCGGTGGTGCTTACCCTGATCGTTGCGGTGGTAATCGGCATAGGCCTCGGGCTGTCCCTGGCGGAAACATCGAATATCAAAAACCAGGAAAATTTTGTCGAATTTGCCCCGGCCCTGCCCACGAAAATTCTCGATATTAACGGCCGGCTTATCACCGAATTTTCTGCCAATGAAAAACGGGAGATGATTTCCTTAAGCGAATTGCCCCGGCATCTGATCCACGCGGTCCTGGCCCGGGAAGATCCCGATTTTTACAACCACCGGGGCTTCAGCATCCGGGGCATAGCCAGGGCAGCCTTCGGCAGGCTCACGGGTAAAAACCTGGGGGGCGGTTCCACCATCACCCAGCAGGTGGCGGGGACCCTGTACACCGACCGGACGGACATCAGCTATTTGCGGAAAATTCGGGAGCTCTGGTGGGCCCTGCAGATGGAACGGCGTTACACAAAAAATGAAATTCTGGAAATTTATCTTAACTATATGAACATGGGCCCCGGCACTTACGGCGTGGAAACGGCGAGTAAATATTTCTTTAACCACAGTGCCCGGGAAGTCACCCTGGCGGAATCGGCGATTTTGGCGGTGCTGCTTTCCAGCCCCATGGGCTACAATCCACTGGTTAATCCCAACATCGCCCGGGACAGGCAGCTCTTTGTATTAAGCCGGATGATCGAATTCGGCTACACCACGCAGGAAGAAGCGGATGCATCTTTTGATGAATACTGGGCCGGTTACGATTACACCCGGGCGCCCACGGCGGCCTACTACAACCGGGAAGATGCGGCCCCCTGGTTCAGCGAATATGTCCGCCGGGAGCTGGAAGGCATGATGTACGGCACCCGGGATTATTACCGGGACGGCTACACGGTCATGACCACCCTGAACCTGGACCATCAGGCGGCGGCGGAAAAATACATGGCCCAGGGGCTGGAAACGGCGAATAAGGAATTTTCCGCCACCATGCGTAACCGGAGCGGTCAGGCGGAACGGACCTACATCCCCATCGTAGAGCTCCTTTCCCTTTCCTTTGATCTGCAGGGCATCCATAATGCCGCAAATTCCCAGAACGAGCAAAAAGCCCTGAACCGTTACACCAGGGTGATAAATCCCGTGGTGGATATGGCGGCGCTGGCTTTCGGTTTAGGTGATCTCAAGTCCATCACCAACGCCGGTTTTGCGGACTTAAAAATCACCACGGAGCATAACGTCGTCGAAGGCGCCTTGATCTCCATCGAAAATGAAACGGGCTATATCACCGCCATTGTGGGCGGCTCCAAATATGACGAAAGCAACCAGCTTATCCGGGCCACCCAGGGAAATATCCAGCCCGGCAGCTCTTTCAAACCCCTGTACTATTCGGCAGCCATTGACTCCCGGAAATTCAACCCCGCCTCGCTGATCTACGACATCCCCATCGTGTTCCACAACGAAGACGGCACCCCGTACATCCCCCTGAACTTCAAGGGTGAATGGAAGGGTTCGGTGCTCCTTTACGATGCGCTGGCCCAATCCATGAACGTGGCATCCCTCAAGGTGCTGGACGCCATCGGCTTTGACGCTGCCATAGACCGGGCGGCGGCCCTCTTGGGCATGGACGATCCGGAAGTGAAACGGCAGAGTTTCCCCCGGGTTTATCCCCTGGGTCTGGGAATTATTTCCACTTCTCCTTTGCGGATGGCCCGGGCATTTTCCATCTTCGCCAACCAGGGCCGGGAGGTAACGCCCATCGCCATACGGTCGGTGGAGGATCGTAACGGCCGCGTCGTCATGGACCCGGAACGGGAACTCCGGCTGCAGCAGCGGCGGAAGGGAAACGCCATCCAGGTGATAAGTCCCCAAAACGCCCATGTGATGACCAGTATGCTGAAAAAAACCGTGGAAGTGGGAACCCTGCAATACGGCGCCGGTTACGGCTCAAAATTCAGCTTTAAGGATGAAAACGGCAACCGCTTCCGTATGCCCGCGGCGGGAAAAACCGGCACCCCCCAGAACTGGTCCGACGCCTGGGCCGTGGGCTTTACCCCCTATTACACCACCGCCATCTGGTTTGGCTTCGACAAGCCCGGCAACTCGCTGGGCGTTACCCTCACCGGGGCCACCCTGGCCGGGCCTGTGTGGGGCGATTATATGCGGGAGATACACCAGGGCCTGCCCTTCAGGGATTTCGTCAAGCCCGCCTCGGGGATTGTTGATGTAAAGGTCTGTGTAAAATCGGGGCTCCTTTTAACCTCCGCCTGTAACGAAGGCGAAGTGACCCTGCCCTTCCTGGCGGGAACCGAACCCCACGGGGCCTGTAACATTCACTCCGGCGGCGCCTCTCTCAGATCCGATAACTCTTACCAGTTGTCCCACTATGTAACCTTTTATGATGATGCCTCCCTGACCAAAGACCTTGCCGTGCCCACCCTGGACCTGAGCCTTTTGGCCGGGCCGCCCCGGAACGATCGTATAATCACTATAATCAGTCCCCCCATTACGGATGAAGCCGCCGCCGAAACCGAAGAAACTCCCCAGCCGGTCGAAAATGTTATTTCCATCCCCGCCTACAATTTCCTTCTTGATGATTGAGGTTCGCCATGCAGGTTCCCATCGAAGATATAAAAGTTAAAAAACGGATCCGCAAAGAAATGGGCGATATTGCATCCCTGGCGGACAGCATGAAACGTTTCGGACAGATCAGCCCCATCGTTATCAATAAGAACAATATCCTGATCGCCGGAGAGCGGCGTCTAAGGGCGGCTCAAACACTGGGCTGGCGGACCATCAACGCGGTGATCGCCGATTTGCCGGGGAAACTGGCCAAACTGGAATGGGAAGTGGAGGAAAATCTCCAGCGTAGGGATTTTGCCCCCGGCGAACTGGTGGAAGCCCGCAAACAGATCCAGCGTATGCGGAACCCCGGCTTTTTTCGCCGCATCTTCAGTGCTATCATCAGGTTTTTCAAAATGCTTTTCCGAATAGAAGATTAAAAAACTGTAAAAAACTGCTTGACAACCATGATGCCCGGCTATATACTTTTCCAGAATAGCGTTCAGCATTGGACGTACAATACCCAATCACCCAATTTTATGGAGGAAAAATGAAAAAGCTGATTGTTTCGGCGGCGTTGCTCTGTGCCGCCGCCTTGGTTTTTACCGCCTGCGGTAAAAAGAGCACAGGATCCTCAAGCGATCCTAACTATCCGATAGAAATCTCGGTATTTACCCAGGCCAGCCGCCAACAGCCGCCGGCGAACAACAAATTTTACCAGCTGTTGAAAGAAAAACTGAATGTTACCATCAAGTGGGACATTCTGGTGGGCGACCGGGACCAGAAGCGGGGCGTCATGATCGCTTCCGGGGATTATCCCGACATCATCGAAATAAACGAGACTGCCTTTATCGATGCGGGGGCGCTTATTCCCCTGGAAGACCTGATTGTAAAGGAAGCTCCCAATCTTGAGTGGCACCTCAAGGACTCAGGCGCATGGGAAAAGGCCAAATGGCCTGCCGATGGTCACATCTACTACATGATCAACTACGGCCTCGTTCACGGCCAGTACTGGCTGCCGGATTATCAGGATTCGGCCCTCTGGGTCCAGAAGGAAGTCCTCAAAGAAGCGGGATACCCCAAGATCACCACCATGGACGAGTACTTTAATCTTTTGATCAATTATGCCAAAAAGCACCCCACCATCGACGGCGCGTCGGTTATTCCCTTTACGATCCTTACCTACGACTGGCACGCCTTCTGCCTCTGGAATCCGCCGAACTTCCTCGCCGGGTATCCCAACGAAGGGAACGGCACGGTGGACCCGGTAACCCACAAGTACGAAAACTTCTTTACCCAGGATATTTCCAAGCGCTGGTTCAAGAAACTGAACGAACTGAACGCCCAGGGTTATATTGACAGAACAGCTTTCGTAGACAACTACGATCAGTATCTGGCGAAGGTCTCATCGGGCCGGGTGCTGGGTATGCATGATCAGTACTGGCAGTTCAACCAGGCCGACTTTGCCCTGCGCGATTCCGGCCGCAACAACCGCACCTTCGCGGGTCTGCCCATCGTATTCGACAGCAGCATAAAGCCCCGCTACCGGAACCTGCCTATCCCCAACCTGGGACGCGGCGGCGGCATCAGCGTCAAGGCGAAAGACCCCACCCGGATCATGCGCTTTATCAATGCCTACATGGGCGAAGAATTCCAGCGGACAATGTCCTGGGGTATCGAAGGCCAGGACTGGCAGTATGACTCCAACAAAAAGCCCTATCGCACACCGGAGCAGCGGGACAACTGGCGGAACGACAGCTGGCAGGTGGCCAACACCAATCTCCTGATGCGGGATGTGTTCCCCAAATGGGAAGGCTCTTATAAGGATGGCCTCCCCACCGATTTAAGCTGGTATCCTTCCGAAAGGGAAGCCATGGTTCTGCCGGAAGACAAGGAACTCTACGCCGCCTACGGGGTGAATGGCTCCAACGAGCTAATGGACAAGAACCCCGCGCCCAATACATTGTGGTTCCCCACCTGGAATATGCCCAATCCCCCGGACGGATCGGAAGCCCAGATGGCCATGGCCAAGGCCGAGCAGACCATGCGGAAGTATCTGCCCCAGATTATCACCAGTCCTCCCGCCCAGTTTGAACGGCTCTGGACCGAGTACGTGAACCAGATAAAGGCGGACGGTATAGGCCAATACGAAGCCTATATGCAGGGGATGCTTGATCAGCGGATTAAGGAATGGAGCGGTAACTAAGATCTAAAGAAGGGAGCGAGAACATGAAAACCGGGGAAAAAACTTTTTTTCAGAAGATGGCCATACAGAAACAGCTCGTTTTCATGTCCTTGCCCCTTGTTCTCTACGTCATACTTTTTTCCTATGTGCCCCTCTGGGGCTGGACCATGGCGTTCCAGAATTTCAGGCCCGCCCGGACCTTCTTCAACCAGGAATGGTCCGGGTTCCGCTGGTTCGCCTTTCTTTTTCAGGATCAGGTATTTTTACGAACCGTTCGCAACAGCATCGCCATGAGCCTTATCAACACCTCGCTGGGCTTTATTACGGCGATTAGTTTTGCACTGCTGCTCAATGAACTGCGGAACATCGTTTTCAAACGCTTCATTCAAACGGTCTCTTACCTTCCCCACTTCCTGTCCTGGGTTATTGTTACAGGCCTCGTGTCAAATATGCTCTCCGTAGACAACGGGGCGATCAACGAACTTCTTATGGCCCTGCGTATTATCAAGGAGCCGATACTCTGGCTGGGGGTTCCCAAATACTTCTGGGGCATCATCGGCGCCAGTTATGTGTGGAAAGAGGTGGGCTGGAATACGATTATCTACCTTGCGGCCATCGTCGGTATAGACCCGACCCTCTACGAAGCCGCGGAAATTGACGGGAGTAACCGTTATCAGAAGATGTGGCATATCACCCTGCCGGGGATAAAATCGACTATTATCATCCTTTTGATCATGAGCATAGGCCGTATCCTCGATGCCGGTTTTGAAATGCAGTACCTTTTACGGAACGGGCTTATCCAGGACGTGTCGGATACCATCGATATTTTTGTGCTTCAGTTTGGGTTCCGCAACAACAACTTCTCTCTGGCTACGGCTGCGGGGATGTTCAAGAATGTTGTTAACGTTACCCTTATCTTTATAGCAAACTGGATCGCCCGCAGAGCCGGGGAGGAGCGTTTAATATAATGAAAGCCCTCAGAAAATTCAAGGTAGATGATGCTATCTTTAACACCATAAATGTCCTCGTCATGACGGCGATCATTATATGTACGCTCTATCCTTTCTGGAATACCATCGTGGTTTCGCTCAACCAGGCAACGGATACCACCCGGGGCGGGCTGACCTTTTGGCCCCGTAAATTTTCCATCCAGAATTATAAGACTGTTTTTGCCTCCGGCACGATCTACAATGCCTTCTTTATTTCTGTGGCCCGCACGGTAATCAACACCGTGGTCAACGTGTTCTTTACCTCAATGATCGCCTACACCCTTTCCCGCAAAGAGTATGTGCTGCGCAAGCCCTTTACCCTTCTCCTCATTCTATCCATGTATGTAAATGCCGGGATTATCCCCAACTATTTTCTTATGCGGAGCCTCCACCTTACCAACAGCTTTTTTGTATATATCGTGCCGGGTATAATCAGCGCTTTTAATTTCGTGGTGATCCGCACCTATATGCGTACGCTGCCTGAAAGCATTATTGAATCCGCCAAAATAGACGGCTGCGGCGACTTCAAAATTTTTCTCCGTATAATTCTGCCCCTGTGTCTGCCGGTGCTGGCGACCATCGCCCTCTTCGTGGCAGTGGAATCCTGGAATGCATGGTTTGACACCCTTATCTACAATTCCGGTGAACCCCTGCTTCACACCCTCCAGTACAAGCTGATGGAATACATCCAATCCAGCCAAAGCCAGGCAAGAGGCGCCAGCGATGTGGGAGCCATGGCCATGCAGAGCGCTGCGGGAAATATGGTAACCCCGGTGAGTATCCGTGCGGCGGTAACCGTGGTAGCGGCCCTGCCCATCCTCGTGGTTTATCCCTTTATGCAGCGGTATTTTGTGGTGGGCCTTAATGTGGGCAGCGTCAAAGAATAAGGTCGGGCCGTCGTAATCGCCTTATTTCCGGTATTCTTCGTAGCAGTCGATCATGGAATCCACAAAACGATCTATCGAGAAATTTCGTGATATTTCTTCGGATTTTTTGCCCATCCGCTCCCGGGCGGCCGGATCTTCCAGCAGAGCCACAGCCTTTTCCCAGAGCCGCTTGTCGTCCTCCACCGCCCAGCCGTTTTCGCCGTTAAGAACCATATCGATGATGCTGGAATCCGCCGCCGCCACAATGGGCAGCCCCGCCGCCATGGCTTCGATAAAAGTGATGGGATGCACCTCGCTGTGGGAGGCGCTCATAAAAATATCCGCCGCATCGTAGACCCGCTTAATTTCCAGCGGCCACTGGAGATAGCCTGTGAACACCAGCGAACCTGAAAGGCCCATCTCAAAAGCCTGGGCCTGAAGTGCCGAACGATCCGGCCCGTCCCCCACCAGAACAAGTTTTGCCTGTTTCCGGCAGCGCAGTATCTCCTTAAAATTTTCCAGCAGGGTATAGACATTTTTTTCCGTCCCCAGCCGGCCCACAAAGACGATCATCTCGTCCTTTGCGCCTATCCCAAATCGTTCCCGCAAAGCCGCCGCCCCCTGGCTAAGCTCATCAGAATGATCATAAAAGCGGGAAAGCTCAATGCCGTTGGGAATTATCCGCACGGGGCGGTTGAATTTTATCATCGAAAGATAATCGAAATTCTTCCGGGAAGGAGAGATAACACACTGCTGACTGCGGAGGATGTACCGTAAATAGGCAGCCGGACTGTTGTTGAAAACTAATTTAAAAGCGGGGACATAATCAAGGTAATCGGGATAATACGAATGGAGGGTGTGAATTGAAGGGATGTTAAATTTCCGGCCCACCTTCCGGGAAGCCAGATAAAGGCTGAACTCCGAATGGGTGTGAATGATGTCCAAATTCAGGGGCCGGGCCATGTCGTAAATCTGCTTGTCGGAAAACACCCCGACCCGATGCTGGGGCTCTGCGGGAAACTGAAAAGAAGGAAGCCGGAACACCCCCTCCTCCTCCACCGCGTTGGGGTGCCGGACGGTAAAAACATAGGCCCGGTGTCCCCTCTTTTCCAGGCCGGACTTCAAAGCCCGAATCACCGTTACAATGCCGTTCACCTGAGGCGTGTATGTATCACTAAAAATACCAATGTTCATATACGCTCCTCTTGTATACCCTTATCGGCCTGCCTTCTTTTCAAAATGCGAAAATTCCATGCTGAATGTGGCCCGTCCCTGGCTGACACTGCGGAGGGACGTCATAAAGCCGAACATTTTTTCCATGGGCGCCTGGGCCTTTACCTCGTCGGCGCCGGCCCGGGAATGTGAAGCATCCCCTGAATCCATGCTTAAAACCTGTCCGCCCCGGGCAGTCACGAGGCTGATCACTTCTCCCACAAATTCTTTTGGTGAAAAAAGATCCACCGCCATGATGGGTTCCAGCAGCACGGGATCCGCAGTGCGGCAGGCTTCGTCAAAACCCAGGCTGGCGCAGGCCTCGTAGGCAAATTCCGTACCGGTCAGCTCCGAATATTGAAGGTCCGTTAAGGTAACACCCACGTCTATGCAGGGATAGCCCAAAATGATACCGCCAGAAAAAGCGGCGGTAATCCCCCGCTCCACGGCATCAAAAATTTCCTCCGGCGCCGTGCGGTTTTTTGCCTCCACGGTGTAGCGGTTTCCAGAGCCCCGGGGCAAAGGCTCCACCCGTAAACTGATACCGGCGGTATTTTCTTTCCCCGCGATAATCCGGGAAAAAGTTTCGGTCCGTTCCACGGTTTTGCTCACCGATTCCCGGTACGTTACCTGGGGGTTCCCCACCTTTGCGCCTATGTTGTATTCCTTGAGAATCCGGGTTGTCAGCACATCCAGATGAAGTTCCCCCATGCCGGAGATCACCAACTGGCCCGTTTCTTCGTTTTCACGGGCGATAAAAGTGGGGTCCTCTTTGGCCAGGGTTTCCAGCACAGCTTTCAGTTTTTCCTGCTCACCCACATTTTTGGGTTCCAACGAAACGGAAATTACCGGTTCGGGAAATTGCATCTTTTCCAGAATCACCGGCCAGCCTTCGCTGCCCACCGTATCGCCGGTTTGCGCCAGCTTAAGGCCGATGATCACCGCAATGTCCCCGGCGGCCAGCTCGTCCAATGGTTCGCTTTTGTTGGAATGCATACGCAAAATACGGTTGGCCCGTTCACGCTTTTTTTTGCCCACATTGAAAACCACCGCACCGGGTTTTATGGACCCCGAATACATCCGCACATAACAAAGACTTCCCGCTTCCCGATCATTTTGAATTTTGAAAACAAGGCCCAGGGGATTTCCCTTCGGGTCGCATTTTATTTCGATATCTTCTTCTTTTTTAAGATGATGCCCCAGGGCGGGAACCGCCTCGTCCGGAGAAGGGAGGTAATCCACCACGGCATCGATCAGGGGCTGGACCCCCATGTTCCGCCGGGAGGCTCCGGCAAAGATGGGGAGGATGGCCCGGCTTAACACCGCCTGCCGAAGCTCCTGTTTAATAAAGGCGCCGTCCATAACTTCGGCGGCCAGATATTTTTCCGTCACCGCATCGGACACGGCGGAAAGGGCGTCGATAAACTTTTCCCGCCATTCTCTGGCCATGGTTTCCCGCTCCGCCGCAATGGGCGAAACGAGCATTTTTTCACCGTCGGTGGAGGCGTCCCAGCGGATCTCTTCCATGTTGATCAGGTCGATAACGCCCTCGAAATTTCCTTCCCGGCCCAGGGGAATTTGAAGAGCCGCAGGGTTGGCCCCCAGCTTGGCCCGTATATCATCCAGAACCGGGAAAAAATCCGCCCCCACCCGGTCCATTTTATTCACATAGCCGATGCAGGGCACCTTGTAACGTTCCGCCTGATGCCACACCGTCTCGGTCTGGGGCTCCACCCCCCGGACGGCGTCAAAGATCGCTACGGCCCCATCCAGGACCCGCAGCGATCGTTCAACTTCGGCGGTAAAATCCACATGACCCGGCGTATCGATAATATTTATCTGAAAGTCCCGCCAGTAGGTGGTAGTGGCGGCGCTCTGGATGGTGATGCCCCGCTGCTGCTCCTGCTCCATCCAGTCCATGATGGCCTCGCCATCGTCCACTTCCCCAATCCGGTGGCTTTTTCCGGTGTAGTAGAGGATCCGCTCGGTGGTGGTGGTTTTTCCCGCATCAATATGGGCCATGATGCCGATATTGCGCATTGATTTAAGCATGGGCGAACTCCATTACTCTATTTTAGTCTGTATGACCCGGTAAAGGCAAGCATATGCAATACTTTCTACGGATGGCTTGCGTTTATCTGTTTTCGGCGATGGATTCTTTTACAGCTTCCCTGACAATCTTTTTTATATCGGCAACGAGGGCCTGGCGTAAATGTTCCATGGCTTCGTCAATAATAATTTTAAATGAAGCTAATTGATCTGTTGAACTATCGGGTTCTCCGGCATTAATTGCCGCCAATAACTGATCAATTTCTTTTTGGGAAAGTACTTCCGTCATAAATTCACCCCTGTCATGGGGATAGTCTAGCAAGGCAAGGGATCCCCCGTCAATCTCCGACCCTTAGACAAAGGCCCGAAAAAGGTTTATTATACATTAAAACAGGAGTTAAACATGAAACAGGCCATCTCTTATGTGATGGTAACGCCCTACACTATCGCAAAAAGCCGGACCGGCGGCGTTATCGCCCGGCTGCTTTCCCGGTCCGATCTTGAACTGGTAGGAGCCCAAATGATCGCCCCGGATGAAAACTTTGTCCGGGGATATGCGGAATTGATCCGGCAGCAGGGGAAAAAAAACAACCAGGGAAGTCAGGGTGATATAGAAAAACGCCTGAGGGGCATAGAGCTTCTGGCAGAATATATTGAGCGGAACATGGGGCCCTCGGGGGGCAGAAAACACCGGTCCCTCCTGCTTCTTTTCCGGGGCGAAGACCCCTGCGCAAAACTCTGCGCCATTTGCGGGGCCCTGTACCCGGATAACCGGAACATAGAGTCCCTCACCGGGGAAAGCATACGGGACACCTATGCGGATCTGATCACCTCCGGGGACGGTTCCCGGGTAACTTATTTTGAACCCGCCGTTATGACCCCCCGGCGGCAGGATATGGCCGATGAAAACATGGCCTTCTTCGCAAAATTTTTGGAAGGTGAAAATAATATCATCAGCAATTTAACCTATCCGGATCCTTCCAAAATTGAACAGACCCTGGTGATTATAAAACCGGACAACTGGCAGTACGCCTCATCCCGGCCGGGAACTATTATTGATATGTTTTCCCGCACGGGTCTGCGGATCGTGGGGATCAAGGTCCACCGTTTTTCATTGGCCCAGGCCATGGAATTTTACGGCCCCGTGGAAAATGTTTTAAAAGAAAAACTGGCGCCGGTGTTCGGCAAAAAAGCCCGGGAAATTCTGGAGCGGGAATTCGCCCTTTCCCTGGGCGATATTGAAGGAGCCTTGGCGGAGAGTCTCGGCATGAAATACGCCCGGGATCAGTATGAACAGATTCTGGTGTTCATGTCCGGCCAGCGGCCCGGCGCCTCTCCCCCCGAAGAAATAAACAAGCCGGGGCCGGTGAAGTGCATGATCCTGATGTACGAAGGGGTAAACGCCGTCAAAAAAATCCGCGCTGTGCTGGGCCCCACGGATCCCCTCAAGGCGCCGGCGGGAACCGTGCGCAGGGATTTTGGCAGCAACGTGATGATCAACACCGCCCACGCTTCGGATTCAACAGAAAGCGCGAAACATGAAATGGCGATTGTCCGGACAAATGAAAATTCCCTGCGGAATATAATAAACGAATATCTCGCCGGGAATTAGTGTTTATTCAAAATAATACTCGGGAGAATCGGTTTCCCCGGTTTCATCAATCTCAAGAATTTCCAGAAGTTCCACGTCAAAAACCAAAACCGACGAGGGAGGGATCACGTCTCTGATGCCCTGTTCACCGTAGGCCAAATCCGAAGGTATATATAAACGGTAAGCGCTCCCAACGTTCATCAACTGTATGCCCTCGGCCCATCCGGGGATAACTGCATTCAGGGGAAATTCAACAGGCTCCCCCCTTTCATAAGAATTGTCAAAAACAGTGCCATCCAGAAGGGTGCCTCTGTAGTTGGCCAGGACCGTATCGGCGGGACCGGGTTTAGGACCATCGGCATCGGTAATTATTTCGTACTGCAGCCCGCTTTCGGTGGTGATAACCCCTTCCCTTTGGCCGTTTTCTTCAAAAAACAGCCGCTCATCTTCCTTATTTTGCGCCGTCCGTTTCTGCATGGCCTCATTGTAAGCTTCCCGGAAAAGATCAAGCGCTTCATCCATGGTGATGTTCGTCGGCTCGCCTTCCATAATATCCCTGAGGCCACGGG
>BNUV01000017.1 GCA_025997615.1 Spirochaetia bacterium | reverse complement strand
CGACGTACACATCATCCAGAATGTTTTTATCCCGGTGAAAATTGATCACCAGGTTGTAGGCATAAAAAGCGGTCTTGTACGAATGTTCCCACAGGGCTTTTTTATCCGGCGATTCTTCCCCGAGAATTTTCTGGGCGCCGTAGGAAATAAGGAGATTTTTGATGCCCCGGATCCCCACCATTTTTACCGCATCGGAAATGCTGTCCACCTTGCGGGCTAACATATACTGGGCGGAATTGACTATCTTCAAAAGATCCGCCGTCATTGCCGGGTCCATGGAAATTTTCTTGCCGATTTCGGACATCTGCGAATTTGGATCGGCAATAAGTTTTTGTATGGAGATAATATTTTCCGGGAAATGGGGCAGGGACTGAACGTTATCAACGATAGTCTGCGAAAGGGCCGAAATTTTTTCCAGTCTGGCCTGATCCAGAGGTATCCTGATCCGGGCGGCGGTTTCGGATTCAACGGCGGAAATATCAAAACAATCCTCGTCCAGCCCCATTTTTTTTAACATCAGGTTCATGATCACCAGCCCCAGGCCGGCGCCTTCGGAATCGTCCAGCACCTGTGCCAGGGCTTCTTCCATGCTGCCGTACTGCCTTGACCGGACTATCTTGTCGTGGATCCGTATAAGCTCCATTTTGGTGATAGTTACGTTGTTGCGGATCTCTATTAATATGATATTCTTTTTGATTTGAAAACTTACTTTGACGTAAAGGCCCTTTTCTTTTTGCATCTGCAAATAATGGGCGATGTTGCCGAGGGTGGCTTTCTTAAAGTCCTTCATGCCTTCTTTGTATTCGTCGGGCAGGGTCAGGTCCAGCCCTTTTTCCATAAAGTATACCCGTTTGGTATTGGCTTTTTTGGCATTAACCGCCAGCTCCTGTACACAGTAGACAAGGTAATCCTTGAGTTTTTCCTGATTGGCCAGTCTTAAAAAAGTGGTCAGAACTTTTTCGATATAGAGCTCTATCTCGTGAGGCAGGGTAAAGGTGGTTATCGTAAGGGGGATGCCCGACTGAACGGCTCTTTTTACCTTACTTTCATCGACTATCAATTCCTGCGCCGAGATCATAGATTCATTCTATTATATTATGGAACATTCGGCAATAAGAGGTATATACTTTCGTCATGCGGGAATTCTGGATTCCGGAGCTGATTATCGTCATTTTTTACCTCCTCAACATACTCCAGTCTCCGGTCCGGCGGCTCTGGAACCTGGGCGGGCTGGTTTGGCTTCCCCCCATAGCGCTGCTCCTCAGCATAGGCTTTTTTCCCGCCTACGGTTTCCGGCCTGAATGTGTTCCCCTGTTAGTTTTCGGGATTATTTTTAACTTTTTTAACCTTTCCCGCCTGACGGCGGGCCGCAGAGGGCGGCAAAATGCGGGGATTTTTGTCCAACCGCCCCTTTTTACTCTGATAAGCGGTGTCTTGCTGGCTTTTGTACTGGCGGTGGCCCTGGGATTTTCGCCCACAGAGGATACTGCCCTCAGCTCCGGGGTTCAAAACCTGACAATTCGGGATGAAACCCGGAACCGGGACTATTTTCTCCGCATTTATGGTGATATTGATAACCCCGGCGGCCTTTCCCGGCCCCTTTTATTGATGATTCCCCCCTCGGTGGGCTCCCAGCCGGTGGTGGATAAGCTTTGTCTGGCCCTGGAGGCCCGGGGCTTTACGGTGATTAGTTATGCGCGCCGGGGCTTCGACGCCCCCGCCATCGAGGGTTCCGCAGGCCGGGCGAGCTATATTTCCCCCTTCGAGATCTTCCGCCGTTTCTGGTTTCTCGACCGGGGAACCCGCTCGTTAAAGGCCAACGAATCCGGCAAGGCCCTGGAACAGGGGCGGAAAGAAGATGTTGAATTTCTCCTGTCGTATCTGGAAAAGGACCCGCGGTTCCGTTCCCCCGATCTGCCCCTGTTTCTGGCAGGTCACGAGGCCGGCGGTTCCGCATTGATCCTTTTGGCGGGGTCTCCCGGTTTTACCTCGAGGAATCCCCGGGTCAAAGGTATTATTGCCATCGAAAGTTTTCTCTGGACCGCCTACGAGGTGGTGGAGCCGGTTGAAGGATTCCTCCCCTCGACGCCGGGTTTCAGGGGCCGGGTGGAACGATCCTGGATAAAGTTTATCCGCTGGTTTGCCCGGCTTAAGCCAAAGGAACTTGCGCCCGCAGTTGGCGCCGCCGCCCTTCCCGCCCCGGAACTGCCCCTTTTGCTGATCCTTTCGGACCGTTCCGGCGGGGAAAAATACCGGGAAGGCGCCTACAAGGCGATTCTGGATATCTTTGACCGTATGCAAAAAGCAGCCCTGCTGGTGAGCGCCGACGGGGCGGGCCCGCTGGATTTCTCAGGTTTTCCCCATTATTACCCTTTGGTAAGGGCCTTGTACCCCGGTGTGGGGAATACCTTCTGGAACAATGGCGATTTCTCAGGCGGCGGCGCCTCCCTCATGGCGGATTTTGCCTCGCTGATCCTGGCAGCGCCCATGGCGGCGCCCAACACCCTGGCCCCGGGGAAAATCCCCGCCCAGGGGCTCCATACCGCACGGCGGGCTTGGAATTTAGCTGATCTGCGGTGTATAGTAGACCTATGACCACCGGAAAGCTGGATAGCTTTTTTGCCGATTTGCTGGATATTCATAAAATGGACGGCATAGACTCTTCCCTCAATGGCCTTCAGGTTGATAATGACGGCGGGGCAATAAACAACATCGCCTTTGCGGTGGATGCCTGCCTTGAAAGTTTCAAACAGGCGGCGGCGGCCGGCGCGGGGATGCTCTTTGTGCACCACGGCCTTTTTTGGGGGCAGCCCCTCCCGCTCCGGGGGAATCACCGCCGGCAGATACAGTTTCTTCTGGATCACAACATCGCCCTTTATGCGGTGCATCTGCCCCTGGACCGGCATCCCCGGTGGGGCAATAACGCGGTGTTGGCGGAACGGCTGGGCATGGAAAACCCCGAACCCTTCGGCCGGTACCACGGCGAAAAAATCGGCTTTAAGGGGACACTTAAAGAGCCCCTGAAAATTGAGGATGCGGTCAAACGGATCAGTTTTATGGACAGGCCTCCGGCGGGGGTTTTCCCCTTCGGCAAGGACTTGAACGCTACCGCTGCAGTGATCTCGGGGGGCGCCGCCATGGAGGCTCTCCAGGCCATAGATGAAGGGGTGGACCTTTACGTTACCGGCGAAAGCGGTCATAGTGTTTATCACCAGGCACTGGAGGGAAAGCTCAACATGATTGCCGGGGGGCATTATTCCACCGAAGTTTGGGGCGTGCGAAAAGTAATGGAGCAGTGCGCCGCCCAATTAAATCTGGCAGTGGAATTTCTTGATATTCCCACCGGTTTATAGGCATTTGGAAAAGTATTTTGA
Source organism: Spirochaetia bacterium (assembly GCA_025997615.1). Classification (GTDB taxonomy): domain Bacteria; phylum Spirochaetota; class Spirochaetia; order Treponematales; family Breznakiellaceae; genus BNUV01. The sequence continues at coordinate 48,459 of BNUV01000017.1, read as the reverse complement.
AAATGGAGTTGCATTGATGAAAATTGTTTTTGATAAAGTAAAGGCCCTGCCTTTTCTGCTGACCGTTTTTATTTTGGCGGCGGATCAGATCGTCAAGGCCATCATCGTAAAAAACTGGCCCATGAATTCTTTGGTAAAGGATGTTTTTGACAACGGCTTGCTGCAGATCTACCATGTGCGGAACAAGGCCATCGCCTTTAGTCTGGGGACCAACTTCCCCGACGAGGTGCGGCTGGTGCTTTTTATCGCGCTGCCTGTCATTGTGCTGGGTTTTCTTTTCTATTACTACTGGACTTCCCCGGAAATAGAGGGGATTCAGCGCTGGGCCATAGCGGGAATAATTGGCGGAGGCCTCGGCAACATTAGCGACCGCATCTTCAGACCCGACGGCGTGGTGGATTTTGTCAGTGTAAAATTTTATGGTCTTTTCGGGCTGGAGCGATGGCCCACGTTCAACATTGCCGATGCCAGCGTGGTGGTAAGCTGTCTGGCATTTCTCCTGACTATTTTTGTTATCCCCAAACAAACCGGGGAAAAGGCGGAATCATAATGAGTAAAAAAACCAATACCCTTCTGTTCATTCTGGGGGCCACTGTATTCAATATTTTGATCACCATTGTCTGTTTCGTAATCCTGTTCATCGTTTACGCAAAATTTATGCTTCCCCTGTTTCCCGAAGACAGCGCCGCCGCCGGCTGGGGTTTCCCCGTCATCTTTATCGCCGCCATCGCCCTGTCCTTCGTGATCTACCGGGTGGTCCTTAAACAGATCGTCAAAAAAGTGGATATGGAAAAACATTTCGATCCCCTCTTTAATTCGCGGCGAAACCTCAAACGGTAACCGGGACTTCGGCCTTCATCTGTGTCAAAATGACCCATCAAAAAACCCAAAATAGCCCATGCGGGTCATAATGATACAGATACAAATTTTGGTGATACCGATCCGAGATTTACGGGCGACCCCGTAATTCCTTGTAATATAACGAATTACAAAAAATATTTCCGATTTTCCCAAACTTGGCACGGTTTTTGCTAATATATAGATGTCGATGGGAAAATCGATCATAATGATAGTTTCCCCACCGGACAAAAAATCTTTTTTATTAGGAGTGGAGTTATGAAAACAGTAACCCTGTATCGTCCTGGAAACGCCCTTGGGCAGTTGAGCGCCGGAAGTATCGGCAAGGTTTTTAACAACTTTGACCGGTATCTGGATTCTTTTCTGGGGGATTCCCCTTTTGACGAAGCCGTGGATTATGCGGAACGGATCTTCCGGCACGGGCCGGCGGTGGATGTCCGCGAAACCGAAGACGCCTACCACCTGGAGGCGGAGCTTCCCGGCTTTGACGAAAAAAATGTGGAGGTCCGTCTGGATGGCGCGACCCTGACCATCGAGTCCTCCACTCAAGCGGCTTCCGATGCGGCAGAGGAAGGAGCAAAGGAAAAGACCGGGGAAAAATTCCTTCTCAGGGAACGCCGGCGGAGCGCCTTTAGCCGGGCTTTTACCCTGCCGGAAAACGCCGACCGGGAGGCCATTACGGCGTCTTTCAAAAACGGCGTGCTGAATCTGGAAATTAAAAAACTGGCTGAGTCAAAGAAAAAGGTTATCCGGATTAACGGATAGGCTTTTAAGAAAATCGGAAAGGTCAGGTTACAAAAACTATTTTGTAACCTGACTTTTTTATTTGCCGCTCTTTAATCGATCGTAATACTTGGGGAAACAACGTTCAAAAACTTCCCGCAATTTTTCCTGGTCCTTGTGAAGCAAAGCTTCGTAAATAGCCCGGTGATCAGAGACGACCGGCCGCAGTGTCAGTGGTTCCAGTTTTTGGCTTGCCACATCAAAAAATAACTCCAGCGAAACTTCGCCGATTTTTATCACATAGGGATTATGGGTGCAGTACAAAACACTGCGGTGAAAATCCATCTCGTCCCCGGCGTCCACAAATCCATCGCCGGATCCGCTTTTCAGCTTTTCTTCCTGGGCCAGCACCACGGCTTCCACCTTGGCCAGATCCTCCGCTTCGGCATTTCGCAGGGCCAGCACCGTGTAGGCGGTTTCGTACATCTCCCGAAACTGAACCAGATATTCGGCAGTCCGGGGCAGCAACATAAACTGAATCTCAAAAGCATCGGCTACCCCTTCCCGCAGGGTCGTGCAGACAAAAGTGCCCTCCCCCTGCCGGGCTTCCACGGCGCCCAAACTTTCCAGCATCTTGATCGCTTCCCTGACGGAAGAAATTCCCACCCCCATGGTGGAGGCCAACTCACTGGCTCCGGGAAGCCGGTCCCCCGGCTTCAGCTCGCCCCGCATAAGGGCATTTTTTAGCTGGCCCAGAACCTGATCGGTTATCTTTTCCTTTTTATGGATTGATGATAAATTGACTTCTCCCACAAGCGCCTCCAATGATCGGTTATCCGATATTTAATACATTCTAATGATGATTCTTGATAAAAGCAAGCTTTCTTTGTAAAATATCTTATGGATCAGTACCTGATTGAAGGTGGCCACCCTATCCGGGGGAGAATTCGGGCCAGCGGCAACAAAAACGCCGCCCTGCCCTGCATTGCCGCCGCCCTTTTGACCGATGAACCGGTGATTTTACGGAATATTCCCGATATTGAAGATGTTCAGGTGATGCTGGAAGTTTACCGGTCTTTTGGAGGTGAAACAGCGCCGCTGGGTCCCAATGCCTGGCGGCTTTCCCTGAGCAATATAAAAACGTCGGAAATTCCCCGGGAACAGGCAAAAAAGATCCGCGCCTCCATCCTTTTTGCCGGCCCCCTTTTGGCCCGCACCGGCAAGGCTGTTCTGCCGCCGCCCGGGGGGGATGTCATAGGCCGCCGTCGCCTGGACACCCACTTTTTGGCCCTTACCGAACTGGGGGCTGCGGTGGAGATAAATCATTCGTTTAGCTTTAGCGCGAGCCATCTGCGGGGGGCCGATATTTTTCTGGACGAAGCCTCCGTCACCGCCACGGAAAACGCCATCATGGCCGCCGTGCTGGCGACCGGGGAAACGATCCTGACCAATGCCGCCGGGGAGCCCCATGTGCAGGACCTCTGCCGTATGCTCTGTTCCATGGGCGCCGAAATCTCAGGTTTAGGCTCCAACATCCTCACGATCAAGGGTGTGAAAAAACTTCGCGGCTGTGATTTTGAAATTGGCGCTGATTTTATGGAAGTCGGCTCCTTCATAGGGCTGGCCGCCGCCACCCGGGGTGAGCTTTTTATCGAGGGCCCCCAAATACGGGACCTCCGCCCTGCAAAAATCGCCTTTGGCAAGCTGGGAATTGTCTGGGAGCACGAGGGGACCACGGTCCACGTTCCCGATAAACAGACACTGGAGGTGAACAGCGACCTGGGCGGCATGATCCCCAAGATCGACGACGCCCCCTGGCCGGGTTTCCCCCCCGACTTGACCAGCATCATCACCGTGGTGGCGACCCAGGTAAACGGCACCGTACTGGTCCACGAAAAAATGTTCGAGTCCCGGATGTTCTTTGTGGATAAACTTATCGCCATGGGCGCCCGTATCGTCCTCTGCGATCCCCACCGCGCGGTGATCTCCGGCCCCACCAAACTCGCCGGTTCGGAACTGCACAGCCCCGACGTGCGGGCCGGCATGGCCATGGTCATCGCCGCCATGTGTGCCGAAGGAAAAAGCATTATCCACAATGTTTACCAGATTGAACGGGGCTACGAACACCTTGTCACCAGGCTTTCGTCATTGGGGGCGAAGATCAGCTAAAACATCATCCCAATATTAAAGGCGTATTGCCATGTATTTTTGTCTGCATTATACGCTGCCCCCAATCCCATGCCGGGGATAGCAACCCTGCTGAAATACATTTGTAACATGGCAACCGGCCCGTGGTCAAATTGGTCATGCAGCAGCTCCCCGTTTGAATAAACCGCCTGATATGCGGCGGAGATCGAAACACTGCCGAATGAAAATTTGAAAAGATACTTTTCCAGGCCCAGAGAAATACCCGAAAAATCAACGGCGGAATACTTTTGAGGAAGAATATTTACAGCGGCATTTGCCGGCGAAGATTCAAAAAACGGCGAAGCGGAAGCTGTGGCAAATACTATTCCGGTTTTTGCCGTAAATCTGAACCCCGGAATAATTGAATGGTTCAATGCCCCGTTCAAAGATACCGAATGAACATCCCGGGCGCCTATAACAAAGGTGTAATTATACCTGAGCGAAACGCTTTTTGCGTTAAGAAAATAGCCGTCCCAGGTATTGTGTGCTATAGCGATAGCAGGCGAAATGCCAATTGCCTCTACCCCTTCTTCCGGGGCGTTAATGGGGCTTTCGGTATCACGCAATATGATATTCCGGTAAAAAACACTGATGCCCGGCGTTATCAGATCGGTAAGTTTGTAAGACAAACCAATAGACGGATTTATAGCCATTGAATTAAACCGCCTCAGTATTTCTTCTTCTTTTTGGTCTACGCTCTCTCTGTCCTGAAAGAGAAACATACCCATAAGATTCCATCCAAAGTCGCCTGCGGTATTAGGTGAATGAGCATACATAAGACTTGCCATCCAACTGCTGCTGCCATAACTCCCCATAACCATCATGCTGTCTTTTACGCCAAAGGCATTGGCATCCATAAAAGCGCCGCCTGCACCCCAGCCGCTTGAACTAATACTAAAAAACGGAATAGGAAAAATAGACCATTTTTCGCGCACGGTTATGGCGAGTATCTTACCGCTGCCATCAGGATTGTCTTCGATTTCTACGGCCAGCGGTTCAACAATATTGGCGCTTTGCAGAATCGCAATCACTTCGTTTATATCTATGCTTTCAGTGTCACGGCCGATAAATTTTTGCAGCGGCTTTTCTATGATATACGGTTTTGTCCGCTTTAATCCAGAAACGGAAATAGCGGTGATAGTATTTTCCTGAGAAAACACCGGCGGTAAAATCATCAAAAACAGCAGAAAAAACAACCCTGTTTGTTTCATCCGGGAATTATCAGCCCTTCAAACGCTCAAGTCTGGCGCAGGCCTCCTCCACATCGGCGCGGTGGCCAAAGGCGGAAAAACGGATGAAGCTCTGCCCGGCGGGGCCGAAGCCGGAACCGGGGGTGGTCACCACATGGCATTTTTCGAGGATCTCGGTGAAAACATCCCAACTGTCGCGGCCGGGGAAACGGGCCCAGATGTAGGGGGAATTGTCGCCGCCCGTAATAGAGGAAATGCCCAGTTTTTCAAGGCTTTCACGGATTAAAGCGGCGTTACCCAGGTAAAAATCGCAGAGGCGGCGGATTTCCGTGAGGCCCTCGGCATCCAGCGCCGCAAGGCCCCCGGCCTGGGCGATGTTGGAAGCGCCGTTAAAAATGGTGCCGCAGACCCGGGCCCAATCGGCGTTGACGCTTTCACCGCCGGAGTATTTCAGCTCTTTGGGAACCACGGTCCACCCGAGGCGGACTCCGGTGAAGCCCGCGGGCTTGGAAAAAGAGTTTACCTCGATGGCGCATCTTTTGGCGCCGTCAATATCAAAAATACTTTTTGGCAGGGCCGGATCACGGATATATTCGCTGTAGGCCGCATCAAAAACAATGAGGACCTTTTTTTCCAGCGCCGCTTTTACCAGCGCCTCAAGCTGAACGCCGGTAGCGGTCGCCCCGGTGGGATTATTCGGCGAGCAAAAATAGAACAAACTTTTTTCAGGCAGGAGGCTAAGGTCCGGGAAATAATTATTTTCCGCAGTGCAGGGCAGATAGACGATCCCCTGGTAACCCGTGCCGGTCCAGGCCCCGGCGGCCCCTGCAAGCACCGAACCATCCACATAAACCGGATAGGAAGGGTCCTGAACCGCCACCGGCACACCCGCTCCAAAGAGAAGCTGCAGACGGCCTATATCACATTTGGCGCCATCGGAAATAAAAATCTCATCCGCCTGAAATTTCCCTTTGTAAAAAACGGCGGAAATTTTTTCACGGAGGCTTTGCAATCCTTCATCCTGATAACCCGAGTAACCTTCCACTGTGCCAAGCTTCCGGGCTCCTTCTACAAGACCGGCGTTAATGTGGGGCAGCACCGGTTCCGTGGTATTTCCCACCCCCAGGCTGATGATCCTGTGGGAGTGTTCGGCAGTTTCCGGATGGGCAGCGGCAAATTCTTTTCTGCGCCGGCTAATCTCCGGGAAAAGGTACCCGGCCTTTATGTTGGCAATACAGGGGTTACGGTTAATCATAATTTAATAATCCTCGAATTGGTAAGAACCAGCGTTTCGGTTTCGGTAAGATAAATATCGTTTTCCCAGCGGCAGCCGCCGTGCTGGGGATCATACAGGCCCGGTTCCAGGGTAAAAATCATCCCCGGCTGGAGCACCCAGTCGTTTTCGGCATGGCTGCGGAGGAAGGGCCCTTCGTGGGGCTCAAGCCCTATGCCGTGGCCCAAACCGTGGGGCATTATTTTTTTCGATTTTGCAAAAAAAGCGTCCACCGCCAGCGATACATCCCGGGCGGCAACACCGGGTTTTATCATGGAAAGGGCCAGGCTGTAGGCCTTTTCCACCAGGCTGATCTGTTTTTCCTGAATTTTGGAAAGGGGCCCGCGGGCAAAGGTTAATGTTACATCGCTGGTGTAACCGGCATACTTCACGCCGAAATCCAGAATCGAAAGCCCCGGCCCCGCAAAATCACCGGCGGTGTAAGAAGGAAAACAATGGATACCAAAACTGCGATCCGGCCCTGCCGCCAGGGTTTCAAAACCGGTGCCTTCGCAGCCCCGCTTGCGGGTTTCCGCCTCAAGAAAAAGGGCCGCATCGGACTCGGTTTTTATTTTCCCCGAGGAAACATTTTTTTCCAGCATATCAATCAGGGTGTTGGTGATGCCGGAAATTTTCCGGTAAAGGGCCATCTCGTCTTCGTCCTTAATGGCCCGCAGCATTACCGTTTCTTTCGCCAAACCATCGTCACGGCATATCACATCAAAATCCATAAGTTCTTCCACAAATTTTAAAAATTGCGGATAGGCCGTTACCGAAGGAATTTCGATCCGGGAACCCCGGGGAATTTTGAAAAAAGCGGCGGCATGGGCGGTGGCTTTTACCGGCTGCCGTTCAAATTCATTATAGGGAATGATAAATTCCGCATGGCCGTAAAGCTGGGCCATGTTTATATCCCAGGGAACCAGCACGCACTTTCGTTCCACCGAAAGAAAAACAAGGGCGTCCCCCGGCTGGCCCGTGAGCCAGCGCACCGTGGGATCCCGCTTGTGTTCAAAATCTTCCACCATCGCCAGGCTGATATTTTCCCGGGCCATCCAGTCGTAAACTTTTTCCCGTCTTTTTTCAAAACAGTCCATGGATAGCCTCAGTATGTTACAATGATAGCGTTAAACACCAAAGGCACCGTGCCCGAATTTTTGATGCTGTGGGAAGCGCCGTTCCCGGTGATTATCACATCCCCGGCTTTTACCGGAGCCTCTGTGCCGTTGTCATTCACCAGGCCGTTCCCCGACAAAATGATAAAATATTCGGTCTCGTTATCATGCTGATGATTACCGATGGAAGATCCCGGCGGTAAGGTTAGCTCCGCCAGCATCCGGGCGTTTTTTTCAGTCCCCGGCTCCGCAAAATGGACAAAATGGGCGCTGCCTTCGCCGCCCCGCATTTTTTCCTTTACTTCGGTTTTCATCGCGCTTCGTTGAACGATCATAATTATCTCCTTTAAAAAAATTCTACGACAATAAACGGTTTATGAATAGGGGCTTTTAAAGCGGCTGCCGGACCCGCTGCAATCCCGCCGAGGCTTCCCGGTGTCCCGGCTCAAGCCGCAGGGCCCGTTCGTAGGCCTCCCGGGCCGGCGTTAGATCCCTGGCGGCTTCCCGAACCTGCCCCAAACGGAACCACCACAGGGCCGATGACGGCTCCAGCGTTACCGCCGTGGTATAGGCAATATCGGCCCGCAGGTATTTCTGCTGAAGCCGGTAGGTTTCCCCAATGTAAAAATACGCCACCGATGTGCGGTCCCCCTGGGGCACGGCGTTTACATAACGCTGCATATACCGCAGGGAATTTTCATAATTGTAAAGATGAAACCACGATTCCCCGAGGGTCTCCACGATCCGGTAATCGTTGGGAAAAATTCTGAGCCCCCGCTCCCCCTGCTGCACCGCCTCGGTGAATTTTTCCTGCCGCCGCAGTGTCATGGTAAGCGCCGCATAGGTATCGCTGGTCCCCGCATTCCGGGCAATTTCGTCAAGGCAGATCCGCACCGCTTCGTTGTAATACCTTTCCGCCCCCGTCCGGTCCCTCGCCTCCAGATTTCTGCCGCTCCAGTAATTCTGAAGGGCAGTGGGCGGGGCGGCGCTTGTATTGCCCGTTTGGGCAAACCCGAAGGACAGCCCCAGGGCGAGAAGGGAAACAAGAAAGACGAAACGAATGTTCATACCGGTTCCATCATAGTACAGCCCCGGCCGATTATCAATAACCCCGCCTGATCTTCGGGATGACCCCTGCCAGCAGCGCCGTTACCCGTTCGGCATTTTCGGCGAAAACTTTGGAGATGGCCTCCCAGGTAACCGGCTCCTCCTCCACTTTCCAGGAATCATAATCGGTGCTCATGGCGGCGGCGGCGTAGGGGATGCCCGCCTCTTTTGCCAGGGCGGCTTCGGTGGAGATGGACATATTGATAATATCCGCGCCCCAGGACTGAAACATCCGGGATTCCGCCCGGGTGGAAAAACGGGGACCTTCAATGGTGATAACCGTTCCCCGGGGGTGAAAAGGAAAGCTCCGCCTTTTACATTCTTCAATCAAAAGATTTCGGAGCTCTTCGTCGAAAGGGTCCGCCATGGCGCAGTGGATAGGACTATGGGGCTCAAAACTTTCATGGAAGGTCATCTTCCGCTGTTTGGTAAAATCAATAAATTGATCGATGATGATAATATCGCCCCGGCGAATTTCTTCTTTCAGTGAACCGACGGCGGTGGTGGCGAGGATCTGCGTACAGCCCGCTTCTTTAAGGGCACAGATATTTGCACGAAAATTTACCCCGGTAGGCGGAATGGTATGTTCCCTGCCGTGCCGTGCCAAAAGAAAAACTTCTGTGCCGTCTATCGTCCCTTTTTTCAGCGGCGAGGACGGTTCGCCATACGCTGTTGTTACGCTGACATCTTCCGCATTTGAAAGGATGTCGGGATTGTCCAGTCCGCTGCCGCCGATGATACCGATTATCGCCATGTCATGCTCCAAATAGTTTGGTTATGCTTTTTTCTGCCGCATTGCAGATCCCCCGCTCGGTGATGAGCGCCGTGATGTACCGCGCCGGGGTTACGTCAAAGCCCCAGTTTGCCGCCTCGGTTTCGTCGGGGCATATTTGAACTGTGCTGATGTAACCATCAGGCGTTTTACCGCTGATAAATCTTACTTCTGAAGCGTCCCGTTCTTCAATGGGAATTTCTTTTACACCGTCTTTCATGGTAAAGTCGAAGGTTGACGATGGCAGGGCCACATAAAAGGGCACGCCGTTTTCCTTCGCCGCCAATGCTTTCAGGTAGGTCCCGATTTTATTTGCGGCGTCTCCCCGGCGGGTTACCCGGTCCGCCCCGGTGATAACCATATCCACCATGCCGTGCTGCATCAGGTGGCCCCCGGCGTTATCGGGAATAAGTTTATGGGGTACGCCGTGCCGGCCCAATTCCCAGGCGGTAAGGCTTGCCCCCTGGTTGCGGGGTCTGGTTTCATCCACCCACACATGAACTTTTATGCCCCTGTCAAAGGCGGCGTACACCGGCGAAAGGGCGGAACCGTAATCCACAAAGGCAAGAGCGCCGGCATTGCAGTGGGTAAGAATATTCACCGTTTCATTCTTTTTTTTCTTCGCAATTTTTTCTATCAGCGCCAATCCGTGAATACCTATCATCCGGCAATATTCGGCGTCACCATCGGCGATTTCCATGGCGGCGTTTTTTGCGGCCTCCTGTTTTTGCGCCAAAGTTGCTTTGCCGGGAATTTTTGACCGCATAATGTCTACGGCCCAGGCTAAATTACTCGCCGTGGGGCGGGTGTTTTTTAATATCACCGCAGCTTTTTGCATATCATCATCAAAAGAATTTTCCTCTGCTTCAAGACTGGCCAGATACATTCCATAGGCCGCCGCCGCACCGATAAGACCGGCTCCCCGGAGGTACATATCCTTAATCGCCCGGCGCATATCTTCCAGATTTTTAAGATCGATTATCTCAAACGTAAAAGGAAGCGCCTGCTGATTGATTATCCGGACGATCTTTGGATCCTCTTCGTGAAGCCAGATTGTCCGGAAATGCTTTCCGTTAATATTCATTCTTCTTCTCCATCAAAGCTAAAACCCGTGTCGTTCAAAAGTTTCTGCTCCGGCGATCCGGGCAAGGTCTGCACATTCCGCAGTTTCTTTTCGATGACCCGGGAACGGGTTTCCGCCGATTCGATTTCGCGGCTGGCCGAATCCAGTTTATCTTTTGTGCGTTTTAACACTTCGCCGAATTTTCCAAACTCGGTCCGCACCGCCCCCAGCAGATCCCAAATTTCACTGGTCCTTTTTTCCACCGCCAATGTCCTGAAACCCATCTGCAAACTTGATAAAAAGGCGGAAATTGTCGTCGGCCCCGTGATAGTGATCTTCATCTCCCGCTGCACCGATTCAAAAAGGCCGGGGATGCGCAGAACTTCGGCAAAGAGGCTTTCAAAGGGCAAAAACATAATGGCGAAATCCGTAGTCTTGGGCGACTCCACATATTTGTCCCGTATATCCTTGGCAAAACTTTTTATCGTCCGTTCAAGCTCCTTCCGGTACTTTTCCACCTCATCGGTATTGCCCGTGTCATAGGCAGCGATAAGCCGCTCGTAACTTTCCGAAGGAAATTTTGCATCAATGGGCAGCCAGATAAATTTTGCCGAATCATCCTTGCCGGGAATTTTTACCGCATATTCTACTATGTCTCTGCCGGTCTTTTTTGTATTCACATTTTTTTCGTACATTTCCACGGTCAGGATCTGTTCCAGAATCGCCCCAAGCTGGGACTCCCCCAAAACGCCCTTGGTCTTGACATTGGAAAGCACCTTTTTCAAATCCCCCACACCGGCGGCCAGGTTTTGCATTTCCCCCAGACCTTTTTGCACCAGCTCCAGCCGGTCGCTGACAAGCTTAAAAGATTCCCCCAGCCGGGTTTCCAGGGTCTTGTGCAGTTTTTCGTCCACGGTTTCCCGCATCTTTTCCAGTTTAAGGCTGTTATCAGTCTGAATTTCCTGAAGCCGTTTTTCCACGGTTTCCCGGACTTTATCCAGGGAACGGGTCAGCTCATTCCGGTTTTGCCGGGCGGAATTATCCACCGATTCAAGAATGCCCTTGAGCCGGGTTTCCAAAAGCCCCGTAAAGTTGATAAAAACCTTGTTCAGCTCTTCCCGGGAATCTTTGGAGGAGCGGTTGATGTCTTCACGGTTTCTGCCGAATTCATCCCGCAGGGAAAGCTCGCTTTTGTCGAGCCGTTTTTCGTATTCCAGGAACTTGCCCAAAACCTCGTCCTGTGCACCGTCATTCCGCCGGGCGAGAAAGATTATCAGCAAAATAGTCTGGATAAGCAAAATAACAAGAACGATAATCGCCGCAAAAATTTCCAAATGATCCTCCCGCCTTTTTACCGGCTCGTTGACAAAGTATATATAATGGCGGATAGTAAAATCAATACGTAATGCGTATCAAACGAACAGGTTTTAAGCCGCCTTTTTGGCTTGCAAGGCAGCGCCGCCTTCTGGAAGGCCCCCTGAAGATACTCCAGGGGAGAACCCTTTGGGTAAGGCGGCTGGTTTCCGGCAATACTCCCGCATCCGTCTCACGAAAATTTATTTTATGCTGGAACGGCGCCGCCAACGTGGCGGGCAACCTCATAGGGGGCAATTTTCTCGTGGGCCTTTACATGGTGCTCCACGTCAACGATGTTCTTCTGGGCATCCTGACCACCCTGGTACAGTTCTGCAATATTTTTCAGATTTTAAGCCCCCTGCTGCTGGACCGGTTCAAACGAAAAAAGCTCGTCCTCCTGGTAACCCGGATCATTTACTACGGGCTTTACATTCTTGTCATCGGCCTTATCCCCTTTATCCCCGGCGAAGACGGCTTCAGGATAGTTATTCTTTTAACGGTGACGGTGCTGGCAAATCTGATCAACTCCATGTCCGCCCCGGGTTACGGCGTTTTGCATATCCGTTCGATCCCGGAAGATTCCCGGGCCGATTTTTTTTCGATACTTAATCTTATCAACAATATTTGTATTTATGCCGCCATACTTCTCTGCGGTTATGTGGTGGATTTTTTCCGGGACCGGGGAAGTCTTTTGGCGGGGATCAGCGCCGTCAGGATCATCGCGCTGGGGGTGGCCGCCCTGGAAATTTACTGTCACTGCCAAATCCACGAATTTGACGAACCGGAGGAGGAGGAAAAACACCACCGTCTTAACCCGCTTTTGCCTTTGAAAAACAAAGAGTTTACTATTATCACCGTGTTAACCGGATTGTTCAGTTTCTTTTTTAATATTCCCGGCCTGTACTATGCGTCGTATCTTATAAACGAGGTAAAAACCCCTTACTCCTACCTGGGCTTTGTGAATTTTCTCGCGGCGCCTATCATGCTTTTCGCCATACCAATATGGAACCGGGTGATAATAAAAATTTCCTGGTATAAAACCATTTCGGTTTCCATGCTTCTGGTTTCGCTCCATTATTTTATGCTGCCCTTTGTCTCAAGCAGCAATTATGCGGTGCTGTACACCTTCGCCCTTAGTTACTACTTTGCCATGATCCCCGGGGTGAACATCGTCACGGGCAACCTGCCCTTCTACCGGCTGCCCGAAGGCCACCGCACCGTGTTTCTCGCTTTTTATAACGGTTATAATTCATTGATGGCTACGCTGGGATTTTTTTCCGGCGGCCTCTTTATCGTTCTTACTAATGGAAGAAAAATCCCGTTTATCGGCGGCCCGGTGGAAAACAAGCAATTCATCATGGTGATAGCCGGCGTTTTGCTGGCCTGCCTTGGCCTTATATATCACTTTATCGCCAGGAAGGAAAAAAAGGGGGAAATGTGTTGACAAACGTGTGACAATGGTGTATTATATAGATTAAGGGGTTAAACATATGAAATTTGTATCTGTAAGGGATTTTAGAACATCGTCGGCCAATATTTGGGCTTCATTGCCTGAAGAACAAGAGATGGTAATAACAAACAATGGAAAACCTGTTGCTTTATTGACACCTTTAAGTGATAAAACTCTTGAAAACACATTGTCTGTGGTAAGGCAGGTAAAAGCCATAAACGCGATTAAATTAATACAACAGGAATCGATAAAAAAAGGACTGGATAAAATTACAATGGAAGAAATTGATGAAGAAATAAGAAGGATTAGGAAACAAACCAAACAATGAAAATAGTATTAGATACAAATATTATTGTCTCAGGCTTCTTAAATCCCAAAGGTATTCCCGCAGAAATTATATCGTTGGTATTGAACAAAAAATTGATATTATGCTATGACAACAAAATATTATCAGAATATACAGAGGTTTTGACAAGATCAAAGTTTGACTTTGACATTGAATCGGTTAATAGATTTTTAGAATTTGTTAAAAGCAACGGAGAATATATAGTAGCAGAAACACAAAAAACAAAATTTATTGATGATGACGATAAAAAATTTTATGATGTATTCAAAAGCAGCGAGGCTGAATTCATTATAACAGGCAACATGAAACATTATCCTAACAAAAAAAATATTATAACGCCAAGGGAATTTAAAGAATTAAATATTATATTACGCTAAGACCTCTGAGAGAAACGCCGCCCGGCCGTTACTCTTGCCATCAATGGCAAACTTCCGGTAGATATTTGTGATATGAAAACCAACTGAGCTTTCGGCAACAAAGAGCCGCCCGGCTATCTCGGCATTTGAAAGCCCTTCGACAACCAGACGGGCTACTGCCTTCTCCCGCTCCGTCAGGCCGTGGGCAGTGAATATCGCTTCCCGGGCCACATTCCGCGCCGCCTCCGGGGTTTCGGTGTTTTCCAGTAACGCTCTTTTTTCCGCAAGTTCCCGGCTCAGCCTGCCGTAAAGACGCGTCAGCATGACCGCCGTTGCCAATACAAAGACACACAGGGCAAAATGGGTAAATTGTTTTGGAAAATGCAGGAACATGGAAGTGACAATATCGGCGATGGCGGAGAATATAAAAAAACTTACTCCAATCATGAGGTTTCCCGGATAACTGTTCCATAAGGCATCGCTAAATTTTGCACTTGTTTTTATTTTCTGCACAAAGGGCAGCAGCAAATTATGAACAAAAATCCACAGCAGCGCCGCTATGCCCAAGAGCTGCCAGACAATCAGGACGTCGCTCCCGTAGGAATGGACAAAGAAAAGCTGGGATACTGCCATAAATGCGAAGAGGCCTGAGTATAGTTTGGTTACCAGTTGAATGCGCCCCAGACAGAGCAATTCAGAATACGCGCCCAGGACAGGTATGACCAGGAAGATGAAAAAGAATTCCAGCTTGACCACGATCCAGGTATCGGGGATGAGATGGTAAATCCCGTGGGTGCGGAAAAGGAAGTACAAACCCATGAACAGGGAGAACGCGCCGCAGAAGCCATTGTAGCGGGCTTTTCGATTAATGGAGAAAATCAGGAAGTGGTAGATACCGGTCAGTATAAACACCCCGATAAGAAACATTTCCAGCTTCTCGCTATTTTTGCGGTTTATATATTCATAATCTGCCAGATAATACGGCGCAGAATACTGAAAGCCGATAGTCTGATCCGTGGGGTCGCCCACGATGCGGAAGATAAGCAGATTTTCCCCGGTACGGAACAGGGCGCGATCTATGGGGAAAAACACATCCCGCTCGGAATGATGCTGGCGGATACGTCGAACCGAAGGTTCGCCCTTACTGTCCAAATGCATTTCGCTGCGAACCGGAGTCCCGTTGAGGTAAATCTCCCAATTGTCGCCTATGGCCGCCAGGTAGAGGCCCGGGAAAAGCGACGGCGACGCTTCCATTGTAAAGGGGATGGCGATAGTCCATTCCTGCTCGTGTCTTCCAAAGGGCGAAAGAAAAGCCCGCTTTGGCTGGTCGGCCTGGTCCGGCAGCTTCAGCTTGCTGATAATGACATTACTCCAGCCCGTAAATTCCCGCCAGGAACCATCCGGCCCTGCCGGCGGCCATGCCGTGCCGTCAAAACCCGCCTTGAGATAGAGCGGGTAGTCTTGCAGGTTCACATAAAATGACGGCTCCACCGCCCATAGACCGAGTGGAAGCACAAAAATGAGGAAAACAAAGGCCTGAGAGGTTTTGTTCATTCTTTTCCCTATTATGGGGAATTTTATCAAAAAAGGTATTTTGTTTCAAGTGAAATTTTTGTATACAAATTCATACACTAGAATGCACCCTAGGTACGAATTTTCCGTTCTTTGAGCGAATTAGGGTGCACCCTAGGTTAAAAATCGCCCCTTTTGTGCTATAAACGGATATATAAAAGGGAGACGTTTTGGAAACCGGAAAAGATCTGATCATATTGGTGGACGATAACCCGGCAACCCTTCGGGCGGGTAAAAACGTCCTGTCCAAAAACTACGATATTGTCACCGCCCCGTCGGCGGCAAAAATGTTCTCCCTGCTGGAAAACAACAGCCCCGCCCTGATCCTGCTGGATATCGACATGCCGGAAATGAACGGCTACGAGGCGATTAAGATACTCAAATCCAAACCGGAGACATCCGGCATCCCGGTGATTTTCCTGACCGGCAAAACAGAATCCGATGACGAGTTGGAAGGGCTTTCCCTGGGGGCCATTGATTACATCACCAAGCCTTTCCAGCCGCCCTTATTGCTCAAGCGCATTGAGGTCCACCTTTTGGTGGAGGCCCAGAAAAAGAGCCTTGATGCGGCGCGGCTTCGGGCGGACGAGGAAAATCTTTCCAAATCGCAGTTCCTTGCCTACATGAGCCACGAAATCCGTACGCCCATGAACGCGATACTGGGCATGGCGGAGCTGATATTACAGGAAAAACCCGCCCAAAAAATCATGGATAAGGCGGGGATTATCAAAAACGCCGGGGCGAATTTGCTGGTGATCATCAACGACATTCTTGACTTTTCCAAAATCGAGGCGGGCCGTCTGGATATCGTACCCCATGACTATTCGTTCAAGACCTTTATACAGGGAGTTATCGACATTATCAGAATACGGGCCAACGCGAAAAATCTGGCCTTTGAAACCCTCATTGACGAAAACATCCCCGCCGTGCTGTACGGCGACGACCAGCGCATACGGGAAATTCTTATCAACCTGCTGGGCAACTCGGTCAAGTACACCGAAAAGGGCAAAATAACCCTCTGGGCATCCTGCAAAAGCAACGCCGAAAGCGAGACTGTTCTTTGTTTCCAGGTGAGCGACACCGGCATAGGCATAAAAAGCGAAGATATGCCGCAGCTCTTTACCGGCTTTACCCGTTTTGACACGCACCGGAACGCCGGTGTACAGGGCACCGGCCTGGGGCTGGCTATAACCCACCAGCTCTGCACCATGATGGGCGGCAGCATCAACGTCGAGTCCGCCTACGGCAAGGGCTCGGTGTTTACCGTCAGAGTGCCCCAGCAGTACCGGCCCGGCGGCGCAGTGGATTGCGGCGCGGGGGGAATGGATCGCGCCACAGAAACCCAAAATGCCGCCCCGGAGCGGGCGAATTTTATTGCCCCTGACGCGCGGGTGCTTATTGTTGACGATATCGACTACAACCTGCAGGTTGCCGAAGGCTTCCTTGCCCCCTACCGTATGCGCGTCGACTGCGTAAAAAACGGAGAACAGGCGCTGGAAAAAACCTCCGCCGCCAATTACGACCTTGTCTTTATGGATCACATGATGGCGGGCATGGACGGCGTTGAAGCTGTTGCCGCCATACGGACACAGGAAAAAGCGAAAGATCGGAAAACCCATGTTCCGGTTATCGCCCTGACATCTAACGCCATATCCGGCATGAGGGAGTTTTTTATTGAAAACGGTTTCGACGACTTCCTGCCCAAGCCGGTGGAGATTGCCCGCATGGACGAAATTGTTTCCCGCTGGCTGCCGGAATCCAAAAAGCGGCGGGACGTCCTCCCCGGCTCTGATACCCGCCGTGAAACCGCCGTGGAGGACATTGCGGAAGAAGCGCGGCTGGATATGCTCAAACACTACAAAAAGCACTTTGAAGACGGCAAAGACGCCGACGAGGCCTACCTTGCACGCTTTGCGGAACTGGTGAGCGCGTTTAAAACCCACGCGAAAAAACGCAGGGGCAGCGATATTGCAGCGGCGGATGCTCTTGTGGCGGCGGCTAAAGCCGGGGACACTGCCGCCATTTCCGCCGTGCTGCCCGGCTTTTACAATGAACTGACCGCGGCATTTGCGGCGGGGAAAAACGCCGCCGCTTCCGGCGTTGATGCTGCCTTTACCGCCAGGGCGCAGGCGCTGGGCGAAGCCCTGCAGCAGGGGGACAAGGCGGCGTCCCGTTCAATAATGAAAGAAATCGCCGCAATGCCTTTGACAGAAGCGGCGCAGGAACTGTATGTCGATCTGTACGATCTGTTTATGATGGATGAATTTGAACAAGCGCAAAGGAGGCTGGCGTTATGGTTAAACAAATAAAAGTGCTATTGATAGAAGATCAAATTATATTACGTGACGCACTCAAAAAGCTGCTGGACGGTATCGGGTACATTACCGTGGCGGGCGTTTCAGGAGACGCGGCGGAAGCCCCGGCTCTGTGCAGGGAGCTGCAGCCCAACCTGGTGCTGATGGACGTACTCACCGAAAACGGTTCCAACGGCATCGTTTATGCCGCGGAGATCCGGAAAGAAATGCCGGGCATCAAGATTATCGCCATGACCAGCATTCCGGAAATTACGTTTATCGAGGCGGCCCGGAAAGCCGGCATTCACAGTTTTATGTACAAGAACAGCACCGCCGATTATCTGCGCATTGTCATCGACGAGACCATGAGCGGGCACGGAATATACCCCGGCCCTGCGGACGAGTACTCCTTCCAGTACAAATTCAACGAAACCGAGATAGCCATTATCCGCTGTGTCTGCAACGGCCTGGACCGGGGGGAAATCGCCGCCGCCCTCCGTATGTCCGAAAGCAATCTGAAACGGCTGATACGGAACATCCTGGACAAGACCGGCTTTGACAGCATTCTGAAATTCGCCGTCTACGCGGTGGGCAAACAGCTTATCATAACGGATTTGAAACAACCGGAATCCGCCGGGGGCGCTGCCCCCCCCTCCCCCCGTCGACTAGCTCAAAAAAATAGCCATGAGGTACCAAAAAAATGACCCCATGGTTATATAAACTGGAATTACGGTCTATAATTTTATGAAGGATGTTTAGAAAATGATGAAACATTTTATACCTTGTGTCTTCCTTCTCTTTTTTACTGTTTTTGCCACCGGGCTCGGGGCCCAGCAAAATACGGTAAAAGAGGTGGAAATCCTGCTGGGAACTTCGGAGATAAGCTGGGAACAGACTGTCCGGTTTGTGCTGGAGGCGGCGGACGCGGCGGTTTTTACGGAAAGCGCCGAAGCCTTCGATTTTGTCCTGGAACGGGGCTGGGCGCCCAAAAATGCCCGCCTTACAGAACCGGTACGGCTTAGCGGTCTTTCCCTCCTGTTAATGCGGTCTTTTGACCTTAAAGGAGGTATGTTTTACTCATTGTTCAAAAATTCCCATTATGCGTACCGGGAATTGATATATAAAGACATTTTGCTGCCCGGCTCCGACCCGGCCATGCTGGTTTCCGGGGAACGATTGCTCTACCTGGTGGGGAAGATTCTTGCCCTTACCGAGGAGAGAGATGAAAAACAGGCGGCTCGTGAACGCCGGAATGTCCAGGCGGAAAGCGAAAAGGAACGTCTAGCCGCTGAACTGGCGGCCCGGGAAGAGGCCGAAAGGCAGCGTATAAGGGCCGAAGCCGAAAAGCAGCACATGGCGGAGGAATTGAACGCGCGGATTACCCAAGGGAGCGGCGCCGCGGCGGTATCTACCAGGATTGAAGTAGTTGAGGAGGGAGTATCCATCAGCCTTAACAACCTTCGGTTCCAGGCGGATGACGCCACGCTTACCGCTACGGAAAAAAACAAATTGCAGGAAATCGCCGGGGTTCTGGAAACCCTGCCCCGGAAAAAGCTGCTGGTGGCCGGGCATACCGCCTTGGCCGGAAACGAGGAGGGTCGTTTAACCGTATCCCGCACCCGTGCGCAGGCCGTGGCGGATTATCTGATCCAACTGGGGATCCGCGGTCGCGACGAAATCGAAGTCCGGGGTTACGGTGCGGAACGGCCCATAGCGGATAACGCGTCGCCGGAGGGAATGGCCCGAAACCGGCGGGTAGAAATCATTATCCTGGAGTAAGCTGATATGAAACTACACCGTTTTGGCGCCCTTGTTTTGTTTTTTTGCGTTGTTCTTCAGACGGCTTTTTCCGCCGACCTGGGGCTGCTTTTGGACCAAACCGCCGAATACGACGAGGCCGAAAACACCTTTGGCTATACCGGAAAGCTCCTCCCCTGGGTTTCAGCTTCCCTGGGTAAAGATACGGACCTCTATGCTTCTGCGGGAGTGGCGGCCAAACTCGAAAACAGCGACTGGACCTTTGTCCCCGAACTGCTCCGTATGTCCCTGAGTTTCCGTTTTGGAGATTCCCGGCTTGAAGCGGGCAGAATCCGTTACGCAGACCCTTTGAATCTTATCGCCGTCGGTACTTTTGACGGCCTTTCTTTTGAGACCGGCCTGGGCACGGGCAATTTTTCCCTGGGGGCCTATTACACCGGCCTGCTCTATAAAAAAACCGCCCATATCGCCATGACCACAAAAGAGCTGGTGGATTATAACAGCCCCCTGGATTGGGAGGATTTTGGCGGAACCTACTTTTCTCCCCGCCGGGCCCTGGCTCAGGCGGCTTATAGCAATCCTTACCTGGGGCCCCTGCGGCTCAAGCTTGCCCTGTTGGGCCAGTTTGACGCCAGCGGCGAAGAGAACCTGTACCATAGCCAGTACCTGGCCATGCAGCTTACCCTGCCCTGGAAAATCGTCGTTTTTGAGGGGGGAGGCACGGCGGAATTGATTGAAATCACCGGGATGGAGCCAAAAATGGCTTTCGCGGGGAAATTGGGACTGTTCCTTATGCCCCCGGGCGGCATTCAGGATCGGCTCTACATAGGCGGCTCCTGGTCTTCGGGAAGCCAGGGGGGCGATTCGGTTACCGCTTTTATGCCCTTTACCACCGTTTCCCAGGGCAAAATTCTCAGGGCAAAACTGTCCGGCATAGCCTCGGTAAAGGCAGAATATACCGCCCGGCTTCACCAAAGCCTGGCGTTGGAACTGGAAAGCCAGTATTTCATACGGACTGATTTGGAAACCTACGCCATCTGGCCGGTGCAGGATCCCGATTCCCAGCTGCTGGGCTTTGAGGCCTACGCCCGGCTTGTCTACAATCCCCTGTCGGATCTGCGCTTTAACCTGGGCGGCGGCGCCTTTATCCCTGCGCCGGAACACAATGCAGACATCCGCTGGCAGATGCAGCTTAATGTCATTATCGCTTTGTTTTAGAAGGAGTTATATATGAGGAAAACATCACTTGTTATTTTGATGTGCCTGATGAGCGCCGCGGTTTTTGCCCAGCAGGGGGTACTGCGGGATGTGGCCGGTACGGTAGAAATAAAATACCCGGGGCAGCCAGACTTTACCCCTGCCAAAGCAGGGGACGAAGTACCGGGAAAAGCCATAATCGCCACGGGCTTTAAAAGTACGGCCGTTATCGCCGTGGGCAACTCCCTTATCACCATACGGCCCATTACCCGGCTGAGCCTGGAAGAACTGGTTCAGTCCCAGAACACCGAAACCATCGACATGCAGCTCCAGACCGGCAGAATCCGGGTAGAGGTAAAGCCCCCGGCGGGAACCAAAAGCAATTTTACCGTTTCCAGCCCCATGGCAACCGCATCGGTGCGGGGCACGGAATTTGAATTCGATATGCTCAATGTTTCGGTGAGCGAAGGAACCGTGGAGTATAACGGGGCCAGGGGCGGGTCCGTGCTGGTAGATGGCGGCAATAACAGCCGGGTGGACACTGGCAACGGCAGTGCGGCGGATCCCCTGGACACCGCAGGGGCGGCGCTGCTGCCTCCCTCTCCGTCGGGGGTAGAGGAAACAGGGCCGGAATCCACAAGTCCGAATTTAACTGTCCCGCATACGGCATTTAATTTTGTTTTTGAAAAATAGGAGAAGGGAGAAAACATGGGAAAAAACAAAAAACGATATCCGGAAGGTATTGTCCTGGTGGTTTTAGCTCTGGCTCTGGGTGGCTGCCTGGGCCCCCTGAAGGAAGCCCCGATGGGGTACCTGCAAATAGGCGGCGCCGCATCGGGCAGAACCCTGCTTCCCGGCGTCGACGAAGTGGCGATCATGACCTACAAGGTACACCTGAGCGGCCCCGGCGGAACCATAGACCAGAATTTTGGGCCGGCGGGGGGAACCATAGACCTGGCGCCCGGTAGCTGGAACATCACCGTAAAAGCCTATAATGATACACCCCGCCTGCGGGGCATCGCCGAGGAAACCATCACCGTGGCCTCCGGCAGCTCCCACACTATCGCCCTGAAAACCTGCATCGGCGTATCCACCGAGGCGGACCTCAGCGCCGCCCTACAGGGTACGCTCTATCCGCGGGACACGGCCGACGGCGACCTTATCGTGCTGGAAAAGGATATCACCGTTGTCCCGTCCCCTGGCGGCTTCTTCGATGTGCAAATCGTCACCATCATAGCCGATCCGGGGACCATACGGACCCTTACCACCGCCGCCTTCAGGGCAGACACCGGCGGGAGACTCACCCTGGGCAGACAAGGGGAAACCGGGGGGCTGGTCCTGGACGGCAATGGCCTTGACTATGGTGATGCCATTACCGGTTACGCCAGTTATGGCTTTCTCAATAGATTAGGCGGCAGCCTGACCATAAACGGCAACACGGAGATCAAGAACTACAAGAACAGCAGCGGCAATGGCGGGGCAATCACGGTACTCAACGGAGGCTACCTGACCATAAACGGCGGGGATATCCACGACAACCAGAATACCGAGCCCTCCGGCAGCAGCTACGGCGGGGCGATTTTTGTCGATGGTTCCACCTTTGTAATGACCGGCGGGATTATCCGGGACAACAGCGCCATCGACCGGGGCGGCGGTATTTATTGTGCCGGGACAAGTACTAATACCATCGGCGCCGGGGTAATCAGCGGGAACAGCGCCGGTAATGGCGGCGGCGTCTATAGTTCTGCGACTAACCTGGATTTCAACGGAACCACTATCAGCGGCAACAACGCTGCTGATATTACCGGTATCGGGGGGATCTACAAGGATGGCGGATTTACTGGTAATCCTCTCATCGGCCTGGATAACGTAACTTTCAGCGGGAACATGAGGAACGGCGTTGCCGACATCAATTCCCATCGCTTCGACTATAACGCGGACAACGATTTCGGACTTATTTTTGAACCTTAAGGAGAATGTTATGAAAAAGATGATCTTTGTGATGGGGATGGTATTGGCCCTGCTGAGCGGCTGTGATAACGGCCTCGGCAGTCCTGGCGGCGCTATAAACGGCGGTGACAATGGAAGCGATGGTAAAAGCGTCGGCTTTGGGGAGATACGCATCGGCCCGGGCGGCCCGGTGCAATCCCTGACCGCGGTGCCCACCTCGCCCGGAGAACTGGAAACCATGACCTATGACGTGGTGCTTGAAAGAGCCGGGTATACTCCTATCAACGAAAGTTTTGGGCCCGATGGCGGCTCGA
Source organism: Spirochaetia bacterium (assembly GCA_025997615.1). GTDB lineage: Bacteria > Spirochaetota > Spirochaetia > Treponematales > Breznakiellaceae > BNUV01. The sequence goes on along the minus strand of BNUV01000017.1, from coordinate 25,578 downwards.
TAACGATTGCAGCAGGTGCTTGGCGTATTACGGTCAAAGCCCGCTACACGGCTCCCAACGCGGCTCCCGGCACGCCTTCGCGTCTGCGGGGCTTCGTGGAACGGCCCCTGACTATAGAGGCCGGCAAGTCCTATGTTATCAAACTGAAAACCTGCATCGGCATATCCACCGCGGCGGAGCTGAAGGATATTCTCAACCCCGCTGGCAATGGCACGCTCTCTACGCTCTATCCGCCGGACACGACCTCGGGCGCCGGCGACCTTATCGTGCTGGAAAACAAAAGCATAAGCATAAACGAAGGCAACATCACCGCCTCCTTGGCCGCTACCGGCATCCTCTCGATCGGTGAAGTCACTACCGGAGTACCCCGGCACGTCACCATCATAGCCGAACCGGGGACCACACAGACCCTTACCTCCGCCGCCTTCACGGTAGAAGATGGCGCTTCCCTCACCCTGGGCAAGACCGAGTATACCGGAAAGCTGGTCTTTGACGGCGGCGGCATTGACTATGGTGACTTAAACGGCGGCTATGGCGCCTTCGCCCTGTATGTAACCGGCGGCAGCAGCCTGACCATCAACGGCACCACGGAGATCACAAACTGCGAGAACAGCAATGGCCAGGGCGGGGCAATCACGGTAAAAGACGGCAGCAGCTTGACCCTCAACAGTGGGGACATCCACGACAACCATAATACCGAGCCTGCCATCACCACTACCCCCGACACCAGCAACGGCGGGGCGATTTTTGTCGAGGATTCCACCTTTGTCATGAACGACGGGATTATCCAGAACAACAGCGCCATCAACCGGGGCGGCGGCGTATATATCGCGGCAACCAGCGGCCAGGCCCGCTTTACCATGAACGGCGGAACCATCTATAACAATTCTGTCGGCAATGGTACTACCGGTACTACGGTGGCTCAGGGCGGCGGGGTATGGCACAGCGGCGAGTTTATCATGAAAAGCGGAGCAACCATCAGCAACAATGTTGCCTCCGACTCGGCGGCCCCAGTCTCCGGCGGCGGGATTTATCAGGAATATCAGGCGCCTAATTCCTATTCCAACCGGTTCACCATGGACGGCGGCACCGTGACGGGCAATAGCGCCAGTTACACCGGCACCAGCACCGGTATAGTAGCCCGGGGCGGCGGAATCATGGGGAGTTCCGGCAGTTCCAATATGAACTTAACCGGCGGGACCATATCCAGCAACACGGCATCGGCGTCCTCCGGAACAACGCAAGGCGGCGGTATTTATTGTGCCGGAATATTGACATCGGGAACTACTCCTACTAATACCATTGGCGCTGTGATAATCAACGGGAACACCGCCAGTACCGGCGGCGGCGTCTATAGTTCCACGGCTAACCTGGATTTCAACGGAACCACCATCAGCAATAACAACGCTAATGATAGTACCGGTACCGGTATCGGGGGGGCCTACAGGCTTGACGGATTTGGTGAATTTCCGCTTAACAGCTTTCTCAATGTAACCTTCGACAAGAATATGGTGCAAGGTGGTTTCAGCATCGACCCCGCCCCCAACGCCGGCTATGACTACAACCAGGAAAGCGGATTCACATTTGACTGGGAAGCTTAATGAGGGGTACTATGAAAAAACGGAATGTACAAAATTCCTTGATGCCCTTTATGCTGGGGATAGTGTTGGCCCTGCTAGGCGGCTGCGACAGCGGTCTCGGCGGCTTTAGCGGCGCTGTAGGCATCGGCGACACTTCCGGCGGCATGGGGGAGATACGCATCGGCCCGGGCGGCCAGGGGCAATCCCTGACCGCGCTGCCCACCACCGAACTGGATACCATGACCTATGACGTGTGGCTTACCGGCCCCAGCGGGCCTATCGACCCCCAAAGTTTTGGGCCCGCGGGCGGCTCGATACTGCTTGCCTCAGGCTCCTGGGATATTACGGCCAAAGCCTACATCATGGACGGGAACACGCGGCGTCTGCGGGGCATCGCCGAGGATACCATCACCGTGAGCCCCGGCAAAACCCATACTGTCAAAATGAAATCCTGCATCGGCGTGACCACTGCGGCGGAGCTGAAGGATATTTTCACTCCCTCCCCCAATACCACCGATGACACGCTCTATAATCGCTATCCGCCGGACACGACCTCGGGCGCCGGCGACCTTATCGTGCTGGAAAACAAAAGCATAAGCATAAACGAAGGCAACATCACCGCTACTGTGGCCGCTACCGGCATCATCTCGATCGGTGAAGTCACTACCGGAGTACCCCGGCACGTCACCATCATAGCCGAACCGGGGACCACACAGACCCTTACCTCCGCCGCCTTCACGGTAGAAGATGGCGCTTCCCTCACCCTGGGCAAGACCGAGTATACCGGAAAGCTGGTCTTTGACGGCGGCGGCATTGACTATGGTGACTTAAACGGCGGCTATGGCGCCTTCGCCCTGCATATAACCGGCGGCAGCAGCTTGACCATCAACGGCAACACGGAGATCACAAACTGCAAGAACAGGAACGGTAAGGGCGGGGCAATCACGCTAGCCTACGACAGCAGCCTGACCATAAACGGCGGAGAAATCTACGCCAATGAGAATACCGAGAGCACCACCGACAAAAGCTTCGGCGGGGCGATTTATGTCGATGGTTCCACCTTTGTAATGAACGGCGGAACTATTCGGAACAATAGCGCCAAGAACAAAGGCGGCGGCGTATATATCGCGACAATAACAAACCCCTACACGGCCAGCTTTACCATGAATGGCGGAACCATCAAGGACAATAGCGCCGACGTCGAAGGCGGCGGCGTATATGTCGAGGAAATCGGCGGCAGGAAGGCCACCTTTACCATGGAAACAGGCTCAACTATCAGCGGTAATACTGCTGGGGGTTTTGGCGGCGGGGTATGGAACAACGGCGAGTTTATCATGTTAGGCGGAACCATCAGCAACAATACCGTCACCACCGATTTTCGTAATGGTATCGCGGGCGGCGGCATTTATATTAACAGTGACAGCTCTTCCATCTTCACCATGATGACCGGCAGCACTGTGACGGGCAATAAAGTCATCAGCACCGAGAGCTCCGGCGGCTCCGCCGATGGCGGCGGAATCTGGGGGGTCAATCTGTCCATAAACGGCGGGACCATATCCAACAACGAGGCATCCTCGGATACCGGACCAGCCAGCGGCGGCGGAATATTTGTCACCACCGTGGGCACCTCGGGCGGCTTCGGCCTGTCAGGCGGAGCAAGCATCAGCGGTAACACCGCTTCTACTAACGGCGGCGGGGTATATGTTGAAGCCGGCGGCCCCTCTGTTTTATGTGACTTTAATATGTTCGCCGGAGCACCAACCATCAGCGGCAATACTGCCACCCTGGGCGGCGGGGTATATATCGTAGATGCCCACTTTACCATGGACGCCGGAACTATCAGCGGCAATACCGCCCTCGACTCAGGGGGCGGCGTATATGCCACCTCATCGTCATCGGCGGCTACCTTCTCGGCCAGCTTCACCCTGTCAAGCGGAGCAAGCATCAGCGGCAACTACGCTTCTACTAATGGCGGCGGGGTATATACCGGACTCGCTTCAGGCGGCTATGGCCTTGACTTTACCATGTCAGGCGGAACCATCAGTGGCAACACCGTGTACGGTGCAAGCGGGTCATGGGCAAGCGGCGGCGGGCTGTATCTGGGTAGCGCGGTGGTCGCCAACATGACAGGCGGCGCCATCGATGGGAATACGGTACAAGGCGGCGGCAGCCGCAGCGTCGGCGGCGGGATATACGTCTATACGGGTGATTTCATCCTGAAAAATGTTACCGTGTCTGGTAATACCGTCGAGCATGCAAGCATCGCCCAGGGCGGCGGCTTGTATACATACCGCCCGGGCTCTACTGCCCATGAAATGGGCGACGGGACAAAAATTATCAACAATACGGCCAAAGCCGATCTTCCTGACGGCATTGCCGAGGGCGGCGGTATATACGACAACAACAATTCTGGTCCCATGCCAACAGTCAGCGCACCCTTGACTATTACCGGGAACGAGGTAATCGGCGGTACAGGCACCACAGGCGGCGGTATAAATTACTCGGTTGTGGGGGGGTTGTTGGACATCCATAACAACAGTACCTTCAGCGAGAACAAGGTGAATGGCGTTACCGGCAGTGGACTCGGCTTCGACTACATCGGGGATTCGGTCTTCATTTTTACTATTGTACCTTAATAAGGAAGGACACTTTGAAAAAACGGAATACACAGAAAACTATGGCGATCCTTGTGATGGGGATTATATTTGCCCTGTTGAGTGGCTGCGATAACGGCTTCGGCAGCCTGAGCGGCGTAAGCAGCAGCGGCAGTGAAAGCGGGGATGTAGACCTGCCCCGGGCCGGCATGGGGGAGATACGCATCGGCCTGGGCGGCCCGGCAAAATCCCTGACTATGGTGCCCACCGCGGACGAACTGGGAGGCATTAGCTTCGAGGTGGATCTTAACGGCCCCTACGGGCAGGAACCCACCAAATATTTTGGGCCCGATGGCGGCACGATATCGCTTAGCTCAGGCAATTATACCCTTACGGTCAAACTCTTAAACGGGGAAACGCCAAAAAAGCGCCTGCGGGCCATCGCCAACGAAACCATCAAAGTGAGTTCCGGCAGTGTCCACTTTATCGCCATGAAAGCCTGCATCGGTGTGTTCGACGAGACGGAGTTCAGCGCGGCCCTCCAGGGTACGCTCTCGCCCTATACGCCGGACACGACCTCGGGCGCCGGCGACCTGATCGTGCTGCAAGACAACATCATCACCTTTACCGCGATCACTTCCTTTACTGTGGATCGGGACATTACCATCATGGCCGAGCCGGGTATCACGCGGACGCTTAAACAAGCCGCCTTTACGGTAAACCCCGGCGCTTCCCTTACCCTGGGAAAGGCCGGGGAAACCGCATACCCGGGGCTGGTCCTTGACGGCGATAATCTGGACTATGCTTCTGCTTCTTCCCCCGCCCTGAACATATCCGGCGGCAGCCTGACCATCAACGGCAACACGGAGATCACAAAATACAAGAGCAGCAGCGGCAAAGGCGGGGCAATCTATGTACATAACAACGGCAGTCTGACCATCAACGACGGGTACGGCAAAATCAACAATAACGAGAATATCGATACTATCGACGGCAACGGCGGGGCGATTTTTATCGAGGATTCCGTCTTTGAAATGAACGGCGGGAGCATCACGAACAATAAAACCACTGAAAACGGCGGCGGGGTGTATATCGGCTCCGGCAGCCAGTTCACCATGAGCGCTGGAACCATCGGCGGGAGCAGCAGCGATGGCAATAACGCTGTCGATGGCGGCGGGGTGTATATCGAAGACGGCGGCCAGTTCACCATGAACGGTACTGCGACTATCAGCTACAATGAAGCTACCGGCAACGGCGGCGGGGTGTATGTTACCGGCAGCAACAGCCAGTTCACCATGAGCGGTACTGCGGCTATCAGCAACAATGACGCTACCGGTGACGGCGGCGGGGTGTATCTTGACGGCGGCCAGTTCACCATGAGTGGCGGGATCATTGGCAGCGGCAATACCGCCGTCATGGGCGCCGGACTGCTTATCGCAGACGGCACGATTACCACCAGCGGGTCGGGGAGCATCAGCGGCAATACCGCCACCGGGAACGGGCAAGCGGTTTATAACGATACAACCACCCAACAAACCGTTGGCGGTACCTCCATTGGCGGCAATTCAAGCCATGACAGTGACATCACCTGGTAAGTGAGCGCATAAGCGCCGTCGTCAGCAATGCCGGCGGCGCCTTTTTTAGGAGGGGGGGAATTAACCACGGTGAACGCATGGGTGACATCACCAGCGAAGCTGGTGGCACCGTTTTGAGAGAGTCCGTGAGGGTCTGTGTGGTCTGTGGTTAACATTGACAAATTGTGTATTTTTGAATACTATTGAATACAGGAGTATAATCATGGGTAAAACTATAACGCTACGAGTGGAAGATACTATTTACGATACTCTCAAAAGAGCTGCTGATGGAGATAGGCGATTATAGATTATTTTATAAAATAGACGAGCAAGAATCGATTATATTTATTGTTAATATAGAGAATAGAAAAGATGCATATAAATAGGGCAAAGCAAGAAACCGTCAGTTTATTCCAAACCAGGTGAACGCAGGAGTGCCAGGCACCAAATTTGAGAGAAGGGTGAAGGAGAGGATGGGAAATCGCAGGTTAAATGTACAGATCAAGCCTCATGCTGATAGTCTTGCGGTGTTTGCCAGAGAGCTCGACGTTGGGTGCGAAACCGTTCTTTTGATAAAACGCCAACGAACTTTAGTTCGAAACACCCTCATCATGCTCTACATCGGCATCAACGGTGAGGAACCGCGCCGCACAGTAGGGGTTAATAAAACTGCGGGCAAAAAGTCCGGCATGATAAATCATCAAAGTGCCAATGCCCCGGTATGTTTGCCGGAACGCCTCGGCAACCGCCAGTTTGCCAATCTTCATGGCCGGAATTGTTTTGAACGGATAATCAAGCTTATGCAGTTCCTTTTCAGCCGTGGACAGCTTCACCGCATCGGCAATGAGCGACATATACGCGATTATCTTTCCACTAGCCTCCTCCCGAAGCAACCATGTTTGGGCGGCATGGTCAGCCTGGGCACGGAGCGCGTCTTCCCGCAGGTAATCGGCATACTCACCGATGCGGCACTCGAAAGCCTCTATCGGCGCGCCGGGTGCCAGACGTTCAAGCCTGAAATACTGCTCCCTGTTTTCTCGAGTGATGACAATAGGATCGCTCACTTTTCCCATCCCGGTTTGGTGGTTTTAAGCATTTTGGCTAGTTCCCGGTCTTCTTCCTCAAGCCGCGCATACACCTCAGGCGGGATGGGTTTGCGAATCTGCGCAATTACTTCCCGAATAATCTTAATGTCTTTAATTTCCGTCGGTTGGACGGGTTTCCATGTAGCCATACAATGCCTCCACTATCAATATAAAACAAAGGCGGGGTTTTGGAAAGCGTACCGGCACCAGGCACTGTTTAGGTGAGCGCAAGAGTGACATCACCAGCGAAGCTGGTGGCACCAAATTTGAGAGAGGAGTGAGGAGATGAGGGAATCAGGCGGGAAGCGCGGCGGCAATCTCTTTGCGAACCAAAGCAGCAATGATCTCCTCCGGCGTCTGCCGGGTGGCGAGCGCTTTGGCGGTGATGTATTCGGCGGAGGAATCGTCCACCGGCAGCATCCTGAAGCCCTTCCGGGCAGTTATACCCCGGACGGCGGGGTTTACCCGGGGCAGTGTTTGAGTCAGCAACTCGTCCAGGGCATCAGCTTCTTTTTCGGTCATGGCATCCATAGGGTCCTCCTAATCTTGGTTTCGCAGCATACGGAGGGCCTTACGGCACCGCATGGCGTGGAAAATATGAACGGTTTGTTCATCAATAAGATTATACATGATTTCAAGTACATTGCCGCTGGTGTCAAACCCGGTCAGCAGGAACTTGTTATCGTATCCCTCAAGGAGACCGTCAAACAGGGGGCGCAAAAAAGCCGTGCGAATGTCGGTTTCCGCAATACCATGTTTGAACGCGGACGCATTGAAAACATAGTTGACGAACATACCCTATATTATAGTATGAAAAGCGTGCGGGGTGAAGGGGTGGAGAGCAAAAGGGCAGGAATTCCAAAAGCACGAGCGCAGGGGTGACATCACCAGCGAAGCTGGTAGCGCCTGGGTGACAGGCACCAAATTTGAGAGAGGAGTGAGGAGATGAGGGAACGTTGAGTGGGAAAAAACTGCAAAACAACCCATGTCGAGAGGTATGGCTGAACGTCCAATTGACCTCCGTCCTTCGCTCCCTGACGGTTCAGTCTGTATTTTTGGGTCTCTTTTTCAATGAGGCACCGCAGCAGATTGCCTGTAACCCTTTTCTGTGGTATATTGATAGAGAGAGTGTGAAAATATGCAGTTTGAGTTCGATGAAATGAAAAGCTATGCAAATGAAATCAAACACGGGATTAACTATGTCGAAAATAACGGCTGAAAAGTTTATGGAACTATTTGAAAGCGGCTCCGATGAGATTGACGCGTACGTCAACAAAGATTTTGCCGCGATAATACATCCTAACGGCAAAAGAGAAGCCGTTGTGAGGGCAGTCCTACAGGAAGATGTCGCAAAAAATGTTGAAAGACAGGCAAAGCATGACGGTATCAGTCCATCGGCCTTTATTTCAAACTTTTTGTCGAAGAACTTACCAAAAGCGGGTGTACTCTAGGTAAACACGGTAAGCGCAGGGGTGACATCACCAGCGAAGCTGGTGGCACCGTATGAAGGGATAAAAACATGGGAAAAAACAGAAAACGATATCCGGGGGGCATCGCCCTTGCGGTTTTAGCTTTGGTTCTGGGCGGCTGTTTTAGCCCCCTGAAGGAAGCCCCGATGGGGTACATACAAATAGGCGCCGCAATCCATACCAACGGCGGCGCCGCATCAGACAGAACCGTACTTCCCGGCGCCGATGAATTGGCGGTCATGACGTATAAGGTACACCTGAGCGGCCCCGGCGGAACCATAGACCAGAATTTGGGGCCGTCGGGGGGAACCATCAGTCTGATTCCCGGTAACTGGAAAATCACCGTAAAAGCCTATATTGACGCCTCTACTGACGAGTCCCGCCTGCGGGGCATAGCCGAGGAAACCATCATCGTGACCCCCGGCGGCTCCCACACCATCACCCTGAAACCCTGCATCGGCGTGTCCACCGAGGCGGACCTGAAGGCGATTTTCGACAGCTCCAGCCAGCTCTCTTTGCGCTATCCGCCGGACACGGCCAAGGGCGACCTTATCGTGCTGGAAAGTGACATCACCGCTTCCATGGCCGCTACCGGCATCCTCCAGGTGCCAAGTGGCCGGGATGTCACCATCATAGCCGAGCCGGGGACCACACGGACCCTTACCACCGCCTCCTTCGCAGTAAACCTCGGAAGCCTTACCCTGGGCAAGGCCGGGGAAACAGGAAAGCTGGTCTTTGACGGCGCCGGCCTTGACTATTTCGGCGGCAGCTACAGCAGTTGGCCCCTGTACGTATACAGCAGCGGCAGTCTGACTATCAACGGCAACACGGAGATCAAAAACTTCGTAGCCAGTAACGGCCAGGGCGGGGCAATCATGGTACAAAACGGCAGCACCCTGACCATCAACGGCGGGGATATCCACCATAACCAGAATACCGAGTCCACCGGCTTCAGCTTCGGCGGGGCGATTTTTGTCCAGGATTCCACCTTTGTAATGAACGGTGGGATCATCCGGAACAACAGCGCCATCGACTCAGGCGGCGGCGTATATATCGTGAGAGACGGCACCAGCCCGGCCAGCTTTACCATGTACGGCGGAACTATCCGCAACAATACCGCCGACAACTCAGGCGGCGGCGTATATGTCTCTGCATCTGCCAGCTCGGCCACTTTTACCATGTACGACGGAACCATCGACAACAATACTGCCGGGGCTCAGGGCGGCGGGGTATGGCACGACGGCGAGTTTACCATGAACGGTGGAACCATCAGCAACAATAAAGTCGCCAGCTCGACTAGTTCTATCGCCGGCGGCGGTATTTATCAGCAATTTAATTCGTCCAATTCCAACCGGTTCACCATGAACGGCGGCAGGGTGACGGGCAATAGCGCTCTATGCACCCTCAGCTCCGGCGGTGCAGCCCAGGGCGGCGGAATCATGGGGGGCCTCACCAGTTCCAATATGGACTTAAACGGCGGGACCATATCCAACAACACGGCGTCGTCGACGAGCGGAACAGCTTATGGCGGCGGTATTCATTGTGACGCTATAGTGACATTGGCAAATACTAATACCATCGGCGCCGTGGTAATCCGCGGGAACAGCGCCGGTACTGGCGGCGGCGTCTATAGCTCCACACCTAACCTGAATTTCAACGGAACCACCATCAGCGGCAACAACGCTACCGATAGTACCGGTATCGGGGGGGCTTACAAGAATGGCGGATTTACTTCGGGTGACTTCGTCAACGTAACCATCAGCGGGAACATGCGCAATGGCGCTGTCGGCCCTGGTTACGACTACAACTAAAAAGGTGCCTGGCACCAAATGGAGGCTGTTTTGGAAACTGAAAAAAATCTGATCATGCTGGTGGACGATAACCCGGCAAATCTCCGGGTGGGGAAAAATGTCCTGTCCCAAAATTACAGTGTGGCTACCGCCCCATCGGCGGCAAAAATGTTCACCCTGCTGGAAAACAACAGTCCTGCCCTGATCCTGCTGGACATCGATATGCCGGAAATGAATGGCTATGAGGCGATTAAAATACTCAAATCCAACCCCGAAACCGCCGGTATCCCGGTGATTTTCCTTACCGGCAAAACAGAATCCGATGACGAACAGGAAGGGCTCTCCCTGGGGGCTATTGATTACATCACCAAGCCCTTCCAGCCGGACTTACTGCTCCAGCGCATTGAGGTTTTAATAAAAAAATAGCGGAATACCGCCGAATAATAAATAACAACAAAAAGGAAAAAAGATGATTAAAAAAACGCTTGTATTAGCCGCCATGGCGGGCATTCTGTTTTCAGGCTGCACAAAACAAGAGGTCCCCTGGAAACCCGGTATGTCCCTGGACAGGGAAAAACTCAAAGTAGGGGTTCTCCATGTTTCCAATCCCCTGGAGGAAAATAGCGGTTACGCCTACGCCCATGAACAGGGGATAGGGATGATGCGGCGGGAACTGGGGCTGGCGGAAGACCAGATTATCCGTAAGATCAATATCGACGACGACGATACGGCGCAGGCTGAAAACGCCATACGGGACTGTATCGTTGCGGGGGTGCAGATTATTGTTGCCACAAGCTGGGGTTATATGGATACCTGCGAAAAGTTGGCGGCGGAATTCCCCGCGGTTGTTTTTGCCCATGCCTCGGGCTACAAAAGCAACGGCGTCAATTTTACGAACTACTTCGGGCGTATATACCAGGCAAGGTACTTAAGCGGCATCGCCGCGGGGCTTAAAACCCGCACGGGCAAAATCGGCTATGTGGCGGCCATGGGAAAGGACAACAGCGAAGTCACCGGAGGCATTAACGCTTTTGCCCTGGGGGTGGAAAAGGTGAATCCCGGCGCCCGCATCTTGGTGCAGGTTACCTACAGTTGGTTTGATCCCATGGGAGAGATGAACGCCGCCCAAAGCCTGATTGCAGCGGGCTGCGACGTCATAGCCCAGCACTGCGACACCCCCAATCCCCAAATTGAAGCGGCAGCATCCGGCGTGTGGGGCATAGGTTACAACACCGACATGAGCGTTGACGCCCCCGGGGCGGTGATCACCTCGGTACTCTGGAACTGGGGCGTCTACTATACCGCGCTGGTGCGGAGTGTCCTGGACGGCAGCTTCAGCGCCGGTCCATACCTGGGCAGTATTTCGGACGGCATGGTGGATATAAGCCCCCTTTCCGCCATCGCCGCACCGGACACGGAAGGAATCATCGCTGAGGAACGGCGGCGCCTGACAGCAGGGACCTTCGACGTGTTTGAAGGAGTGCTGGAAACCAACGACGGCCGCCGTATCGGCGAGGCGGGAAAGCACCTGACCGACAGTGAAATTCTGAGCGGGATAAATTGGTATTACAAAACGGTGGTAGAGAAATGAAAAGAATCATCTTCCCCCTGCTGGTGGCAGTGCTGGGCCTGGCGGCCTGTTCAAAACCGGAAGAAAAAATCTGGGAGCCCGGTATGCCGCTGCCGCAGGAGCAGGTCAAGATATGCGTGCTTTACCCGAACCGGGACCAGGAGAGCAGCAGTTGGGATTATTCCCATTATTCAGGAATAGAAGCCATGCGGCAGGAATTGGGCCTGCGGGAAGATCAGATCATCAATCACTTCAATGTTTCCGAGGCGGAGCCGGAAGTGATGAAAAGCATGGTCAGGGACTCCATCCGCGACGGGGCGAAAATCATCATTGCCACCAGTTGGGGCTTTATGGAACCCTGCGAGGAGCTGGCCGCCGAATTTCCCGGTGTTATCTTTGCCAATGCCACGGGCATTAAATATAACGAAACCAATTTTACCAATTATTATGCCCGTTTTTACCATGCCCGTTTTTTAAGCGGCATCGTTGCGGGGCTTACGACGCAAAGCGGCAAAATCGGCTGTGTGGGGGCCATGGGAAAGGACAACAGCGAAGTAAGCTGCGGGATCAACGCCTTTGCCCTGGGCGTGGAAACGGTCAATCCCAGCGCGCGGGTCTACGTGCGGATTACCTACAACTGGTTCGATCCCATGGGCGAAACCATGGCCGCCAATGCTCTTATCGCCGCAGGCTGCGACGTCATCGTCCAGGACAGCGATTCTCCCGCTCCCATGCTGGCGGCCCGGAAAGCCGGTGTCTGGGGCATAGGTTACAACACCGACATGAGCGTTGAGGCCCCGGAAGCGGTTATTACCTCGGTGATTTACCGTTGGGAAGTGTATTACACCCTGTTGGTGCGCTCCGTTATAGACGGAACCTTTAATACTGCCCCTTACCTGGGTTCCCTGGTGGACGGCATGGTGGACATAACGGATCTGACGGCGGGGCTGGCCGTGCCGGGTATAGCGGAAAAAATCGCCGCCGAGCGGCAGCGGATCACCAGCGGCGCTTTTAACGTGTTTGATGGCGTAATGGAAACCAACGACGGCCTCTTTATCGGCGAAGAAGGGAAAACCCTCGACGACAGTGAAATCTTCAGTAACATGCACTGGTATTACCGCAACGTGGTGGAAACGGCGCAATGAAAAAATCCCGGAGTTATTTCCAGCTCCTCCTTGTATTCGGCGCGTTCTTCCTCATGGTGCTGACAGGTTATCTCTATGTCAGGAATATCCTGTGGCACCGGTTGCGGCAAAGCGCCATGCATGAACTTTCCGCCGTGGAAGGACGGATAGGCGAAGCTTTCGTGGAGGCCGATGCCCTGCTGCTCAGCAACTACTACGCGGTGGCCGACATGATTAAGGCCGGCGCCAGCCAGGAAGATCTGCTCGTATACCTCCGCAACTTCTCCACCAGGATGACCCGCCGTGAAGATGAAGCCGGGCAGACAAGAGCGGTGCACATTTACGGAATCTACGGATATATCCGGGGGGAATTCATAGACAGCATAGGGCTTAATCCCGACGGCGATTTTATCCCCCAACGGCGGCCCTGGTATCAGACGGCGGTACGGAACCCGGGGAAAACTGCCTACACCGCCCCCTATACGGATGCCCTTACCGGGGACAGTATCATTTCCGCAGTACGGAACATCGAAAACGGTACGGGCGGCATCGATGGAATCCTGGCCCTGGACATCAATATTTCCGCCCTCAATGAATACGTCGAGAACATAAGCCTTTCGCCGGGCGGTTACGGAATACTCTTGAACCAGAATATGCAGGTGGTAGCCCACCCTCAGGAAGATATGCGGGGCCGGACCCTGGAAGAACTGGGGGAAGATTACATAGATGTGTCCCGGCTGCTGCGGACAGGAAAAACCGTATCGGCCGCTCAGATCCGCGATTCAGGCAGCGAATGGGGCGGCTTTGTCAGAACAACCGGCACGAGCGGCAGGGTGAACCATGCCCTGGTTTTTTTCACCCCCTTGCCCAACGGCTGGTATGTGGGGCTGGTAACTCCCCGCTTTAGTTTTTACCGGGACCTTTATCAGGCGGGGGCTATGCTTTCCGCCCTGGGTCTGGTTCTGGCCTCTGCCCTGGCGCTGGTGCTGCTCCGTATAGATGCGGCACGGCTTCGCGCCGATGAAGAAAGCCGGGCCAAGTCCTCGTTCCTTGTCCGGGTGAGCCACGAACTGCGCACCCCCATGAACACCATCATCGGCATGAGCGACCTGGCGCTGCGCCTCGGCGATAACGCGGGCGAGCATTTACGGCAGATCAACAAGGCCGGCATTGAACTGCTGGGCCTTATCGATGGTCTGCTCAGCTCTGCCCAGGCGGCGGGTTCACCACAGCAGTTGTCGAAGGAGACGGCGCAAAAAACAGAAACCATCCGCGTAGAACACAGATCGCCCTACACCATAAAAGAAAGGGGCAAACGGAGAGTCAGGGTAGGCCTGGCGTCAATATTGTTTTTTGTTTCTTCGGCGATACTTTTGCTCGCCGGCGGCGTGATTACGCTGTATATGGCCCGCACCATAAAGATGGTGGAAAACGCTACTCAAAATCATCTGGAAACGGCGGCCCGGGCAGCCTCGGTACTGGTAAGCGTGGAAGAACTGGAACTGTTCAAAACGGCGGAAGACATGAAACGGCCCGAATGGAAAACTATCAAGGCCAGGCTAGCTGAATTTAGCGGGCAGTACCATGTGCTTTATGCATACTTCTGGCGGGATTATGGGGACGGCCGGATTCAATACATTATTGATAACGATCCGGATCCTGAATCCATGTCAAGGCCGGATATATTTTTTGATATAAATGTTGACCCAATTACAGAAATGGCGGTTCCCTCCGTGATGGCGGGAAATACCTGGGTCTCGGATCTGGGCGCTTATACCGAATCCTGGGGCGGCCTCATTTCGGCGACTGCTCCGGTGCTTAACGAAGATGGATCGGTGTACTGCGCCGCCGGGGTGGATTTGAGCGACGAAGTGGTGATAACCCAGCAGCGGAACATGGCGATCATCAGGATCGTCCTGATTACGTCCCTCGTCTTTTCCCTGCTTTCAGGCAGCCTTGGAATGTGGTTCTACCGTAAAAAAGCGGTGGAAAGCGACAACGCCAATCGCTCAAAATCCTCGTTCCTTGCCCGGATGAGCCATGAAATCCGCACCCCCATGAACGCTATCATCGGCATGGGAGAACTGGCTTTACAGGCGGATCCCCCGCCCCGGGTTGCCGAATATGTTACGGGGATCAAACAGGCGGGGATGAACCTCTTAACCCTGATCAACGACATTCTTGATTTTTCAAAAATTGAGGCGGGGAACCTGGAGATTAACACCGTCCCGTACCGGCTTTCCTCCCTCCTCAACGACGTGATCAATGTGTCACGGGTGAGGGCCAGCGAAAAGGCGCTGCTCTTTACGGTGAACGTGGACGCAAATATTCCCGACGAGCTTACAGGCGACCAGACGCGGATCAGACAGATACTGCTCAATCTGATTTCCAACGCCGCCAAATACACCCGCGAAGGATATATTGCCCTTGCCGTAAGCGCCGCATACCCTGCGGAACATCCAGCGAAGCTTATACTTTCGATGGAAATCAGCGATTCCGGAATAGGCATCAAGGCGGAAGACCTGCCGAATCTGTTTGGTAATTTTGTCCGCCTGGATATGGAAAAAAACCGGAACGTTGAGGGAACAGGACTGGGGCTTGCCATCACCCGCAGCCTCTGCCGGGCCATGGGCGGGGACATCACGGTGAAAAGCGAATATGGCGCCGGTTCGGTGTTTACCGCATCTATTCCCCAGGGTTATATATCCGGCAGCCCATTGGCGGCGGTGGAAAGCCCGGAGGCCAAGGCGGTTCTGTTATATGATCCCCGGCCCCGCTATGCCGAATCCCTTTCCCGCACCCTGGAAAACCTGGGTGTTCCCTTCACATTGGCGACGGACGAAGCAGATTTTCTTGGGAAGCTGGAAAACGGCGGCCCGTGGCCCTTTGCGTTTGTTTGCGCCGAAGCCGCCGCTCTTATCGAAAAAAAGAAACTCCCCACGGTGCCGGTGCTGCTGGCGGACCAGGGAGATCGGATCCCCGCCGCTGCTGCTTCGCTTTTCATGCCCGCCTACGCCCTTCCCGTGGCCAATCTCTTAAACGGCAGGAAGGACGGCGAGAAGCGGGAAAAGGCGGAAGTCCATTTTACCGCTCCGGGAGCGGGGGTGCTTATTGTTGATGACATTGCGACTAACCTGACGGTGGCGGAGGGATTGATGACCCCCTACTGCATGGAACTTACAACCTGTATGTCGGGCCGGGAGGCGGTGGAGCTGGTGAAGCGCCATGAATACGATCTGGTGTTCATGGATCATATGATGCCCGACATGGACGGCATTGCCGCCACCGCCGCTATCCGGGAATGGGAAAAAGAAACAAATTCGGGCAAACCGGTTTCAATTATTGCATTGACAGCCAACGCCATTACGGGGATGCGGGAAATGTTTCTGGAAAGGGGCTTTAACGATTATCTGTCCAAGCCTATTGAAATCGCCAGGCTGAATGAGGTTCTGGAGAAGTGGATACCGGAAGAAAAGCGGGAGAACTACCCCATGGACAGCTTAACCGCGGGGAGTGAAGAATCCTCTCCACTCAACCCTCCCTTCACCCTCCCCGGAGTGGATATCGAAAAGGGTATCGCCATGACCGGGGGCACGGTTGAGGGCTACAAAAAGGTGCTGTCCATGTTCCGCAAGGATGCGGAGGAACGGCTTATCCTGCTGCAAACCCCGCCGGACGATGCGGGCCTGCCCCTGTTTATCACCCAGGTTCACGCCCTGAAAAGCGCATCGGCCAGTATCGGCGCGGCGGAACTATCGGCAGAAGCAGCGCGGCTTGAGGCTGCCGGCAAGGGTGCATTGCAAAACAATGCGGGAGACCTGGCCCTTATCGGCGAAGCGCTGCCCGGTTTTATGAAAAGCCTTGCGGAACTGGCGGCGGGAATCGGAGATGCTTTAGATGAAAAGGCCGCGGAAGCGAAAAAAGATCAAAGCGCCGGTTTAACTGCGATAGTACCGCTTTTGCGGGAACTGTGGGACGCCCTGGAAGCCCAAAAAGCTGAAACAATAGATCGCATTCTCGATGAACTTACACAACAAAGCCTTGATCCTAAAACACGGGAAGCATTGGACGAAATTTCCGATCAGGTGCTGATGGCTGAATATACCAAAGCGGCGGAAAAGGTGAAGGAATTACTCGAACAGGGAGAAGCGGAATCAAAATGAACCAACAACGGCGGACAGACGGGGGAAAAAGCCTCCGGGAAATCCTTATCAACAAAAACTATGTCCAGGTGATCTTTGTATTCCTCGCCTTCGCCCTGGTTGTTCTGGTGAGCACGCTTTCCCACCACGCATTGACCGAACACAATCTGCACAACGCCACAGCCGAATCCCTGCGGGCTGTGGAGGCCAACATCAAAACAAGCCTCAACGAGCCCGAAGCTACCCTGGTAAGCGCCGTCTTCACCATTCAGGAGATAATTGCCAATGGCGCGTCAAACCAGGAGGTTCTCTCGTATCTTACCGGCATGACCACATGGCTCATGGACAATAACGAGCGGGTATCGGGTTTTAACGGCATGTACGGCCTTTTCAGGAACGAATATCTTGACGGCCAGGGCTGGGTGCCCGACGCGGAATATGTACCGGAAGAACGGCCCTGGTACCGGGTGGCTATATCCAATCCGGGGCAGATTGTACCAACGCCGCCCTATGTTGACGCGCAAACCGGAGAAGTGGTTGTCTCTTTTTCCTGTGAATTGTTCGACAGCGCCGGATCTTCTCTGGGGGTTGTGTCGCTGGACGTGCTGCTTAACAGGATTTCGGAGTACGTCACGGGCCTTAACAATGTGTACGGCGGTTACGGATCGCTCTATGATGCGGATCTGCAGATCATAGCCCATCCCCGGGCGGATATGCTTGGCAGGTTTCTGCCCGATATTTCCCCCCGGATTGCGGAGCTGGCGGCGGAACTTGTGGAGACCGGGGAGATGCTGGGGCGGGTGGAACGGAACATCGAAGGCAGGCAGATGATAGTCTCCTATTACCGGATCTACAACGGCTGGTATGTGGGGATACTCATCCCCACGGCTGCCTATTACGGCGATATGTACCGGGCGGGAGCTGTCCAGATAGGTCTTGCCCTGGCGGCGGCAATTGCCCTTTCGTTTATCCTGCTCCGCCTTTCCGCCGCGAGAATAAAAGCCGACGAGGGAAATAAACAAAAGTCGTCCTTTTTGGCAACCATGAGCCACGAGATCCGCACCCCCATGAACGCCATCATTGGTATGTCGGAACTGCTCCTCCGCAGGGATCTGGGCGCCGAAGCCTGCAAAGAAGCGGAAAGTATAAAACAGGCCGGATTAAACCTGCTTTCCATCATCAATGACATCCTTGATTTTTCTAAAATCGAATCCGGTAAATTGGACATTATCGAAAAAGATTATATGTTCGCCTCTCTCATCAACGACTGCGTCAATATCGCACGGAACAGGATCGGGGAAAAGCCTCTTACCTTTAGCACCGAAATTGATCCCGCCCTACCCTGTACCTTTGGCGGCGATATGGTCCGTATCAGGCAGGTGTGCCTTAACCTCCTCTCCAATGCCATAAAATATACCTCCTCGGGGAACGTTACTTTCAGCGTAACAGGCAATGTGCAGGAAAACGGGATAATGCTGCTCTCCTTCGCGGTCACCGATACAGGTATCGGCATCAGGGCAGAAGACATGGATAAACTCTTTGGCAATTTTAACCAACTGGACATTCGCAAAAACCAGGGCATTGAGGGAACCGGCCTGGGCCTTGCTATTTCCCGGAACCTCTGCCGCCTCATGGGTGGGGATATTACGGTGAGAAGCGAGTACAACCATGGCAGTACCTTTACCGCCGTTATTCCCCAGCGGGTTATCGATTCCCGGCCCTTCAGTTTTGTGGAAATAAATACACTTTCCCAGGACAGTAAAAAACAAGCGGAGGTAAAGTTCACCGCCCCCAGCGTGCGCATCCTCTCGGTGGACGATATTGAGACCAATCTGATTGTTCTATCCGGGCTCCTTGCCCCCTATTCGATGCAGGTAATCCAATGTATGTCGGGAACGGAAGCGGTGGAATTGGTAAAGGGCGAACCATTTGATTTTGTGCTGATGGATCACATGATGCCGGGTATGGACGGAATTGAAGCAACGGCGGCGATACGGGGGATGGAAGGAACGTATTATCAAGAACTCCCGATTATAGCCTTAACCGCCAATGCCGTGTCCGGTATGCGGGAAATGTTTCTGGCCCAGGGCTTTAACGATTATCTGTCCAAACCCATAGAGATTGCCAAACTGAATGAGCTCATGGAAAGGTGGGTTCCCAAAGAAAAGCGGGAGAAGGTGATCGCGGGGAATGACGGGCACTCCACCCTCGACACTCCCTTCACGCTGCCCGGGGTTGACACGGCGAAGGGCATCAGCATGACCGGCGGCACGGTTGAGGGCTATAAAAAGGTGCTGTCCATGTTCCGCAAGGACGCCGAGGAACGGCTTGCCCTGTTGCAAAACCCGCCGGACGAGGCAGGCCTGCCCCTGTTTGTCACCCAGGTCCATGCCCTGAAAAGCGCATCGGCCAGTATCGGGGCAGCGGAACTATCGGCTCTGGCGGCGCGGCTTGAAGCCGCCGGAAAAGGCGCATTGCAAGGCAATGCAGGGGACCTGGCCCTTATCGGCGAAGCGCTGCCCGGTTTTGCGAAAAGCCTGGCGGAACTGGTGGCGGGAATCGGCGATGCTTTAGATGAAAAGACAGCGGCTATTGCGGAGGAGGGGAAAAACCAGACCAGCGGTTTAACTGCGATAACACCGCTTTTGCGGGAACTGCGGGATGCCCTGGAAGCCCAAAAAGCTGAAACAATAGATCACATTCTTGATGAAATTACCCAACAAGCCCTTGATCCTAAAACACAGGAAGCGCTGGAGGAAATTTCCGATCTGGTGCTGATGGCTGAATATACCAAAGCGGAAGAATTGATCAGTCAGGTCTTAAAGGGATAGGATCTGTTATGATCAGTATAAAAAGCCGTATCCTGAGCCCCGTCCTCTATTCGACGGCGGTACTTCTGGTGGCTCTCTCCGTGGCCAATGAATACGCGGCCGTCAGGCGGGGCGGAAGCAGCCCCCTCTACCGGAATCTGATGGACTATCCGGCATTCGTGCGTTACGGTTTTGATCCGGAGAGCATCCAAAAAATTCCCGACACTTCCGCAGGGCCATGGCGGGATTTCTTTGCGGACAAGGATCATAAGGGGCCCTTGCGCATTGTGGATTCCAGTCTGCCGGATCTCCCCAAGCGGCCCTTCCTTTACCCCTTCGGATTTCCCGACCAGGAATTTACAATCCTTATCGCCGTAGAAATGGATGAACAAGCTATAACCGCTCTAACCGGCAATCCTTTATTGATACCGGGGATTTACCTTTCTCATATCGGGGAAAACTGGGAAATTTTTCTGAACGGAGTTCCGGTTCAGTCGGAAATGCACCTGGACGAAAACGGACAGATTCTGTCCCGCCGGAATTGGCGGGGGGTTTACTTTTCGGTGGACAAGTCCCTCTTTGTTCCGGGAACAAACCTCCTGGCCTTCAAAGTTGTGGGCGACCCCGCCTATACCGGAACCGGCCTGTACTATGCGTCGCCTTATTATATTGAAGCATATCCGGCCATCGAAGGGCGGCAAAAAAATCCTCTCCTGATGATTCTCTGGGGTATTTTCCTGTTTACCGGTTTTTATTATCTTCTGTTGTTTTTTACCATCAAAAGAAAGGGAGAAACCTATAATCTGTACTACGGACTTCTTTCACTTTTTCTCTGCGGTTATTCCATTACGCGAAACAACATAGTGAATATTCTGATTCCCGATTCCACCATAGCCGTACGGATAGAATATGTTTGTCTTTTTTTATTGATTGTTACGATGGGGATGTTCGCCGAATCCATGAGGCAGCGGCGGATAACAAAGATAACCCGGATATATCTGGTCTTATGCATCTTCTTGTCGGTCATCCAGGGGCTCTTCACGCCCCAGTTCAGCGATGATATTTTAATGACGTACGAGGCATCGCTTATACTTTTTACTAACTATATTTTCTTTTATAATGTAGTATACGGTTTTATTATTGACCGGCGGAAAACCCGGGAATCGCGGCTCGCAGCGGGAGACGACGAAGATGCGGGTGTCATGCTCGATATTAGTATTGGTATCTCCATCGTATACGCTTCGGGAATGTTCGATTTGCTGGATGTCCTGATTTTCCATAACAACCTGTTTCTTACCCAGTATACTTCCATAATATTTACCCTGATAATTTCCATCGGGCTGGTGAGGCGTTTCAGCGCCCTCTACAACCGGTTGAATACCGCCAACGCTTCCCTGTCCGAATCCAATGTTGCGCTGGAGGCGGCGGTCCATGAGCGCACGGCGAAACTGGAGGAACAGACCCGCCTGGCGGTGGAGCAGACTCGTCTGGCCGAGGAGGCCTCCCGGGCCAAAGGTGATTTTCTGGCAAAGATGAGTCACGAGATCCGCACCCCCATGAACGCCGTCATCGGTATGGCGGAACTGCTGCTCCGCCGGGATATCGCATCTGACGCCCGGGACGATGCGGCCTCCATCAAACAGGCGGGAAATAATCTTTTGGCTATCATCAACGACATCCTCGATTTTTCCAAGATCGAATCGGGAAAGATAGATATTATCAATGTTGATTATTCCCTCGCTGCCCTTATCAGCAATGCGATCAGCATTATCCGTATGCGGCTTGCCGAAAAAAATCTCCGTTTTGTTACCCGGATAGACGATTCGCTGCCTTCGGTTCTATACGGTGACGAAGTGCGGATACGGCAGGTATTGCTGAACCTTTTGACTAACGCGGTGAAGTACACCAAAGAAGGGGAGGTCTGTCTGGCCATTTATGCCGAAGCGGTGGCCGCCGAAAAAATCAACCTGGTTCTTGAAGTTTCTGATACCGGCATGGGGATAAAACCCGAGGACATGGAAAAACTTTTCGGCAAATTTGAGCAGGTCGATACCCGGAAAAACCGGGGCATTGAGGGGACGGGCCTGGGGCTGGCGATTTCCCGAAACCTCTGCCGCCTCATGGGCGGGGACATCTCCGTGGAAAGCGTCTACGGCAAAGGCAGCACCTTCCGGGCGGTCATTCCCCAGGATGTGCGGGATCCTGAGCCTCTGGATATGTCGGTCAAGGCCAAAGCTCCGGCCTATGGCATGGGGAATTCCCCGGCGATTAAGTTTACCGCCCCCGCCGCGCGCCTGTTGGTGGTAGACGACATCGCCACAAACCTTAAAGTAGCCGCAGGGCTTATGGCTCCCTACCGGGCTATGATAGAGACCTGCCTCTCCGGCGCCGAGGCCATTGAACGGGTAAAGCGCCAGGAATACGACATTATCTTTATGGATCACATGATGCCCGAAATGGACGGTATTGAGACCACCGCACTTATCCGCGCTCTGGACGAGCCTCGCTTTCAGAAAATGCCTATCATCGCCCTCACCGCCAACGCCATGTCGGGGATGCGGGAAATGTTCTTGGAAAAAGGCTTTAACGATTTTCTTACCAAACCCATTGATATACCCAGACTGGACGAGATCATGGAGAAATGGATACCAAAAGAAAAATGGGAGAGGGGTGAAGAAAAAGCCGGGGGATCATCAGGGTTTCCCAAAGCCGCAGCCTCTGATCCCCATTCACTGATCCTCCCCGGAGTAGACGTGGCCAAGGGCATCGCCATGACCGGCGGCACGGTTGAGGGCTACAAAAAGGTGCTGTCCATGTTCCGCAAGGACGCCGAGGAGCGGCTTGCCCTGCTGCAAAGCCCGCCGGACGAGGCGGGCCTGCCCCTGTTTGTCACCCAGGTCCATGCCCTGAAAAGCGCATCGGCCAGTATCGGGGCAGCGGAACTATCGGCTCTGGCGGCGCGGCTTGAAACCGCCGGCAAGGGTGCATTGCAAAGCAATGCAGGGAATTTGGCCCTTATCGGCGAAGCGCTGCCCGGTTTTGCGAAAAGCCTGGCGGAACTGGCGGTGGGAATCGGCGATGCTTTAGATGAAAAGACAGCGGCTATTGCGGAGGAGGGGAAAAACCAGACCAGCGGTTTAACTGCGATAGTACCGCTTTTGCGGGAACTGCGGGATGCCCTGGAAGCCCAAAAAGCTGAAACAATAGATCGTATTCTTGATGAAATTACCCAACAAGCCCTTGATCCTAAAACACGGGAAGCGCTGGACGAAATTTCCGATCTGGTGCTGATGGCTGAATATACCAAAGCGGCGGAAAAGGTGAAGGAATTGAACGAGCTGTTTTCATAATTCAGATGATGTGTTAATCTCTATTAGGGGTGATTAATGGACGGCAGGATAAAAAAAGTTATCCAGTCTTTAACCGGCAACGGTTCGATAAGACGTACCTTTTTTGTTTTTTCAATACTCTTTTTTCTGATTATCTTTGCAGGGGGGACCATTGCATTTGTTTTTACCATGCACCGGAACAGCTCGGAAGCGGTGGAAAACAAATTATCCCTGACCCTGGAAACATTAAAAATCCGCTTTGCAAACAAGATTGACGGCGAACTTGCCCTTGTCTTAAAGCTGGCCGACACCCCTCTTGTAAAACGGTACCTTCTGGATCCGGATAATCCCGATCTGATTGGCCCGGCCTTTGAAGAATTTGCCGCGCACCGCAGGAATTCCGTCATTAATACGGTGTTCTGGATCAGCGACAAGAACAGGAAATTTTATCTGGACGATGCAGTATCCCATACGGTTGATCCGGAAGACCCCGGAGATTATTGGTATAATATGACCCTCTACGAGACGAAAAAATACAATGTTAATATAAATTATAATGCCGACATGAATATCACCAATCTGTGGATCAACGCGCCGGTCTTTGAAAACGGCAAACCTGTGGGCATTGTGGGCAGCGGAATAGAGCTGTCCGATTTTAACAGTTATCTCTACGAGGCCTTGCGCGCCGATATGGACATTTATTTTTTCAATGCCCTTGGCGAAATAACCGTAGCGGAAGATCAGGACCTGGCCTTTAACAAGGTACTCATCACCGAACATTTGGGCGCCCTGGGGGCCGAAATTGCATCTGCCGCCAAGCAATGGGAAATAACCGCAGGAGCCGCGGATACCAGGATTTATACCAAAGACCGGATAAAGTACGCCATAAGCCCGATCCCGAATATGGGCTGGTATATTATAGGCATTCATCCCTTTACCGCTTCGGTGATATTCAAAGACATCATGACCGGTTTTTTTGCGGTGGTAATAGTACTGGTCATTATTATATTCATTGTCTGCAATGTTTTTATCAGAAAAATGAAGGATACGGTGGACAATCAAAACCGGCTGCTCATCGTGGTAAATGAAGTTACTTTGCTGCTCCTCGGCTCCCAGGAAGAAAAATTTCAGGAATCTATAGAACGGGGCATTGAGATGCTGGCCCGCTGTGTGGATGCGGACCTTATCTACATCTGGAAAAATATTTGGAAAGACGGGGAGCTCTATTACCGGCGTATGTACCGCTGGATGGAAAATGACGGGCTGATAAAAGACCCCGAACACGAGAGCAAAGAATTTGCTTTTTCGGCTGTACCGGAATGGGGAAAGCAGGTGAGCTCCGGCCTTTGCGTTAACGGGCCTTTAAGCACTGTCCCTTCCGATGTGCGGAACCTGCTGGCCCCCTTTGGTATCCGTTCCATGCTGGACATCCCCCTCTTTGTAGAAGATCAGTTTTGGGGCATGATCAGTTTTGACGATACCCGCAAGGAACAGACCTTTTCCGAAGACGAGGTAAATATCCTGCGATCCGGCGGACTGCTGATGGTCAACGCCATTTCCCGGAATGAAATGACAAATAATCTGGTGCTGGCCCGGAAAGAGGCCCTTGCCAGTACCGAGGCAAAGAGCGCATTCCTTGCCAATATGAGCCACGAGATCCGCACCCCCATGAACGCCATCATTGGTATGTCGGAACTGCTCCTCCGCAGGGACCTAAACGCCGAAGCTTACAAGGAAGCGGAAAGCATAAAGCAGGCCGGATTAAACCTGCTTTCCATCATCAACGACATCCTTGATTTTTCTAAAATCGAATCCGGTAAACTGGACATTATCGAAAAAGATTATATGTTCGGCTCTCTCATCAATGACTGCGTTAATATCGCACGGAACGGGATCGGGGAAAAGCCCCTTACCTTTAGCACCGAAATTGATCCCGCCTTACCCTGTACCTTTTACGGCGATATGGTCCGTATCAGACAGGTATGCCTTAACCTCCTCTCCAACGCCATAAAATATACCCCCTCGGGGAACGTTACTTTCAGCGTAACAGGCAATGCGCAGGAGGATGGGATAATGCTGCTCTCCTTCGCGGTCACTGATACAGGTATCGGCATCAGGGCAGAAGACATGGATAAACTCTTTGGCAATTTTAACCAATTGGACATTCGCAAAAACCAGGGCATTGAGGGAACCGGCCTGGGCCTTGCTATTTCCCGGAACCTCTGCCGCCTCATGGGCGGGGATATTACGGTGAGAAGTGAGTACAACCATGGCAGTACCTTTACCGCCGTCATTCCCCAGCGGGTTATCGATTCCCGGCCCTTCAGTTTTGTGGAAATAAATACACTTTCTCAGGACAGTAAAAAACAAGCGGAGGTAAAGTTCACCGCCCCCAGCGTGCGCATCCTCTCGGTGGACGATATTGAGACCAATCTGATTGTTCTATCCGGGCTCCTTGCCCCCTATTCGATGCAGGTAATCCAATGTATGTCGGGAACGGAAGCGGTGGAA